>NZ_JAGGNA010000001.1:300000-390000 GCF_017875765.1 Flavobacterium sp. CG_23.5
TTTTCAATTGCATGTCTAACGTCAGCGTGTATAAAAAGCTCCTTAGAACTTAATTTGGAGCAAATATAGTTGATTTGTAGTGCCAAAAAGGAATTGCTTTAAAAACCGACCTCCGGTTCCGTTCAAACGCGGGTTAATTACTTCGTCTGTTCGCTATCGCTCGGGTGTTGGCTTTGCGAGCGCAACGAATACTTAGTTGTTAGCAGACGCTTTTATTAATTTTTTTAATTCTTTGAAAGCGTCAATTTGTTTCTCTCTAGAATGTACTTGCATTGTGTACCCGCATTGCAAATGCTACGATTTCGTTTTTAAAGAAAGGAGGTACTCGTTGCAAACGAGCACCAGAGTGGGGCAACGAATCATTAGTTGTTAACTGCAGTATTAATATCGATTATACCAATCACTTACAAAGCAACAAAGTGAAAGGGCTTTAAGACTATTTATTTCTGTTCCGTAATTTTTGTCTTCTCCATGCATTACCGCATGTCTATTTAATTTGCTAAAGTATTTTGACTTTTTAACTTTAATAGAAGGAACATTTAATGGACAATCATCTTTTAAAAGACTCACGAAATCTGGATTTCTTTTTTTGTCTAAGTGCTTATCAAGATTTTGTCGATTATGAAAGATTTTGCCATCAATCATTCCGTCTCCTTGCGACAAGAAAAGAATTGTTGACGAATAATACATTTTGTTTTTGTGAGCCAGAAAAGCTTCTTTAAAAATGTTTTCCCTCTCTGAGTGTTTTGAAATTAATTTTGCCTCAATACTCTTGATGTTTTTTTTATAAAATTCAATCAGTGATTTTTCAGCAGTTTCTATTTCGTCGTTTTTAATTAGTTTAATCGTTTCAGACAATTTTCTCATTTCAATATCACTTGAAATATACCATCCATAGTTCAATAATATTTCAGTGTTTTCAGTCATCGAAGGATTTGATATGTCTAAAGCTTTAGACAAAATCGCCGAGATTCCTCCAATCTTTTCAATTTCCTCTGCTATTTTGTTTAAGTTGTTCAAAGCTAAATTCATATTTTTAGTTTCGTAGTGTTTTTTCAATATTGCAGTTAACGTCCATGCCGCTTGGCGATGTGGCGGATTAAGGAAGCCTAATCTTTCGGTTAATGACTAATTTTCCAAGTACAAAACTATCTTCAAATTAAGCCAAATCCCGCCATATTGCCAAACGACGGTTAGCCGTTGTTTTTATTTTTTAATTCTGTTTTCGGTTATGTTTTGGCTTTTCAAAGTAATAATTGGCTTAAATAATACTTTTTCACAAGCGTAACAATTTTCAATTCTGTATTGTTCAAACTTACCAAACTTTGTTTTATAAAATTCATGTCCGCTTTTCTCAATTTCGAATTCCGCATAACAATAGCCAATTGGCAGATCTAATGGAGTATGAAACCAATCTATTCTTGATTTTTCATAAAACTTGAAGTTTCCATTTTTGTCGGTTTTAACACTTTCAGTTCTTAAATCTCTTGATTCATTCGAGCCAATTTTTTCATTTATGAAATATTCTTTTTCAATTCTGTAAACTGTTGCGTTGAAAACAGGCATATTGTTTTCGTCAATTACCTTTCCTTCAATATTTGCCTCAAAAATTACTTTCTGAGGATGAATGAAAATTCCAATTAATAAAATTAGAAAAAACATTAAAATAATTTTGGTTGATTTTTTCATTTTTCGTTTCGTTCAGGTAAAATAACGGCTAACTCGTACATAACATCAAATGTATACATCTTTTTTGGTGTTTTTTCTAAATTTGAAATTTTTTTCTTGTTAAATAATTCTTGTTGGTGTTGAGATGTAATATACCCTCTCATTAGCCCTGATCGAGGCGGCATCCTCGCAGTGTAACGGAGAGATATAGCCGAGAGCAGGAGGGATGGTTGTTCTGGAAATAATTATTTCTGCTCCTAAAAATCTCCATAAAAAAACACCAGCCTCTCGACCAGTGTTTCTTTACTATTTTTAAATATGGAAGAGCTAAAGTGCACTCATTATGCATGGCTTACTTTTTGCCAATTATCTTCTTGAACAATTTTACAATTCCCAAAACAAGTAAACCAAATGCGAGGCCAACTAAAAATTCTGTTACAATGGCGGGTAATTGGGGCAATACATCATGTAAAAAATCAATGTTATGTACAAATATGCCTCCTGCTACTAAGATCAAGGCGATTGTACCTATAACGGATAAACTTTTGATGACTTTGGGCAGTGCTTGTACCAGAATATTACCTAGACTTTTTGTAAAACTTCTTTCTTTTGAGCTGATTTTCATTAGTTTTAACCCTACTTCATCCATTCGGACAATTAAGGCTACAATTCCATAAACACCCACGGTTGCTACTATTGCAATGATGGAAACAACAAGAATTTGGGATAAAATTGGTTTTCCAATAACGGTGCCCAGTGCAATAATTACAATCTCTACTGATAGAATAAAATCAGTTACTATTGCTGATTTTATTTTTTCTTTTTCGAAAGTCAAAATTTCTTCTTTGGTCATTGGTTCCAAAGATTTTTCATGCTTTGCATGCTCATGAGGAAATAAATATTCGTATATTTTTTCGGCGCCTTCGTACGCTAAATAAAGTCCACCAAGTACTAAGATTATTATAATAGCCACGGGTAAAAAAGCACTCAACAGAAAGGCTATAGGTAAAATGATTAGTTTATTAATGAAAGAACCTTTTGCAATTGCCCATAATACGGGGAGTTCTCTTGAGGATATAAATCCCGAAGCTTTCTCGGCATTTACGGCTAAATCATCGCCCAAAATACCTGCCGTTTTTTTGGCGGCAATTTTACTCATTACGGCAACATCATCCATAATTGCTGCGATATCGTCTAATAATGCGAAAAATCCTGATGCCATTTTGATTGTTTTAATAACTGATTTGATTTTGGTTTTGCTTTGCAAAAATTTAATCGATGCGTTATGATTTTTTATTAGTGCGAATTTAAAACTTTTTTATTTATAATTTAATTTTAGAAATCCGAAATTTCTAATCTAGCACTTTTGGGAGTAAATCTTCAGCGCTGTCATTGTGCAGAATGAAGCAATCAGGTTGGATACGGCGGACAGCGGGACAACTCGAGATGCAAATTTAATGTAGTTCTGCTCCAAAAAATCAGCATAAAAAAACACCAGCCTTTCGACTGATGTTTTGTGATACTTGTCAATACATTTTTTGCTTCATTTCATTACAGAAGTTCTCAAATCGTAGGGACAAACTGCTTATTCTACCAGTTCCGTTTGGTTTCTGAACACCAACTTTCCATCAAAAGCATCCAACAGAATAATGCTGTCTGATGTGATATTTCCAGCAAGGATTTCCTTAGATAACTGGTTCAAGACATCTCTTTGAATCACACGTTTTACCGGTCTGGCACCAAATTGCGGATCATATCCTTTTTCTGATAAATAGGCAATGGCTTCTGGAGTAGCATCCATTGTAATTCCTTGTTGTGCCAGCATTTTTGTGACACTTTTCAGTTGCAAACCTACAATTTTGGTAATATTAGCATTGGTAAGTGGCGTAAACATTACAATTTCGTCAATACGGTTGATGAATTCCGGACGAACGGTTTGTTTCAATAAACCTAAAACTTCTACTTTGGCCGCTTCTGTTGCTGCTTCCACACTTCCTTTTAAATTTTCAAATTTCTCTTGAATAATCTGGCTCCCCATATTTGAAGTCATAATGATAATAGTGTTTTTGAAATCGGCAAGACGGCCTTTGTTGTCCGTCAATCGTCCTTCATCCAATACTTGCAACAAAATATTAAAGGTATCGGGATGTGCTTTTTCGATTTCATCAAGCAAAATTACGGAATACGGTTTTCTACGAACGGCTTCAGTCAATTGTCCGCCTTCGTCATAACCCACATATCCCGGAGGCGCACCAACTAAACGGCTCACACTATGACGCTCCTGATATTCACTCATATCGATTCTTGTCATGGCGTTTTCATCGTCAAATAAATATTCGGCCAAGGCTTTTGCCAATTCGGTTTTTCCAACTCCTGTAGTTCCAAGGAATAAAAATGTTCCCACGGGTTTTTTCATGTCCTGTAATCCTGCGCGACTTCTTCTTACGGCATCACTTACGGCTTCGATTGCTTCTTCCTGACCTACTACACGCTGGTGCAATTCGGCTTCCAGATGCAATAGTTTTTCGCGTTCTCCTTGTAGCATTTTCATAACTGGAATCCCAGTCCATTTGGCTACTACTTCGGCAATGTCTTCTCGGGTAACTTCCTCTTTAATAAGTGAACTTCCGCCAGCTTGGTTTTCGATTAGTGCTGCATGCAAAACCTCCAGACGCTCTTGCGCTTCTTTTATTTTCCCATAACGAATTTCAGCTACTTTTCCATAATCACCATCGCGTTCGGCGCGTTCGGCTTCATACTTAAAATCTTCAATTTCTGTTTTTATCGATTGAATGTTATCTACAACATCTTTCTCCGATTTCCATTTGGCAAAAATTTCATTTCGCTCTTCTTTAAGATTGGCTAAATCAAGACCTAAAATTTTAAGTTTACTTTCGTCTTTCTCTCTCTTTATTGCTTCAATTTCAATTTCGAGTTGCATTACTTTTCGATCCAAAACATCCAATTCTTCTGGTTTTGAGTTGATTTCCATGCGTATTTTTGAAGCAGCTTCGTCCATTAAATCTATGGCTTTGTCCGGAAGAAAACGGTTGGTAATATAACGCTGTGATAATTCGACGGCAGCAATAATAGCTTCATCTTTTATCTGTACTTTATGGTGTGTTTCATATTTTTCTTTGATACCACGCAGGATTGAAATCGCACTTTCGGTATCTGGTTCTTCGATAATTATTTTTTGGAAACGTCTTTCGAGCGCTTTATCTTTTTCAAAATATTTTTGGTATTCGTCCAATGTGGTTGCACCGATAGCACGCAGTTCTCCACGCGCCAAGGCTGGTTTCAGAATATTAGCCGCATCCATTGCGCCTTCGCCACCACCAGCGCCTACGAGTGTGTGAATTTCATCAATGAATAAAACAATATCACCCTCGGCAGCAGTAACTTCCTTCACCACTGATTTTAGTCGTTCTTCAAATTCTCCTTTGTATTTGGCTCCCGCAATTAAGGCACCCATATCCAATGAAAATACAATTTTATCTTTCAGGTTGTCAGGAACATCGCCATCTACAATTCGATGCGCTAAACCTTCGGCGATGGCGGTTTTACCAACACCGGGTTCACCAACTAACATTGGATTATTTTTGGTTCTACGGGTTAAAATCTGCAGCACACGTCTAATTTCTTCGTCACGACCAATCACTGGGTCGAGTTTTCCATTACGGGCTAATTCATTGAGATTTTTGGCGTATTTATTTAAAGCATTATACGTTTCTTCCGCGGAGGCCGATGTAACTCTTTCCCCTTTTCGCAATTCGTCGATCGCGGCTTTTAATCCTTTTCCGGTAACACCTTGGTCTTTCAATATTTGGGCAACCTTAGTTTTAGAATCAAAAATCGCCAAAATCAAATGTTCAATGGAAACGAATTCATCATTCATTTTTTTGGCTATAATTTCCGCTTCATTAAGAGTAGTATTGGCAGTTCTGGACAGCATGATTTCTCCACCGGAAACTTTAGGAAAGCTCTGAATAGTGCTATCCAATATTTGAAGAAATAGTGGAACATTTACATTGAGTTTTTTCAAAATAAAAGGCGCCACATTTTCATCCACTTCAAAAATTGCCTTGAAAATATGTTCGTTTTCAATCTGTTGCTGCCCCAAGGTTTGCGCAAGTTGCTGAGAAAGCTGAATAGCTTCCTGAGATTTGATTGTAAATTTATTTATGTTCATGATTTTATATTGTTTGTGTTATTTAGCTAACTTTGCGATTCATTAATCAAGATATATTCCATTACAATAGTACAGACAAAATGACTGATTTTATATGATTTTTATCATATAAAAAAGTCAAATTGACTTAAAACAAGACAATTATGAGTTTTTTAAAAAATATTTTTAGTGGTTCAGAAAACCAAAATGATTCTTCAAATAAAATCAATTGGACTGCCTTAACAGATTTGGGACAATTGAACGATATTATTGCACTTTCAAATGAAAAACCGGTGGCTATTTTTAAACACAGTACACGTTGTAGTGTGAGCAGAATGGCGTTGAAGCAATTTGAAAATGAATTCGATTTGTCAGATAAAGTTACGCCTTATTTTCTAGATTTAATAGCGTATCGCGATATTTCCAATGAAATTGCGAGTCGTTTTGGAGTAACACATCAATCTCCACAATTGCTTTTGATTAAAGGCGGAAAATCAGTTTATAATGTTTCGCATAGCGATATTGACGCGGAAGCATTGAAAGGGAAGTTGTAATCTATTTTACTAAAAAAAATTTACCGCAAATTCGCAATTTTTGATTCAATCATTAATTTGCGAATTTGCGGTTTATTATTTTTTGCTGAAGTGGTTAAAAAAAGAAATCGTCTTTAAAATGAAGATTTCATCTTTTGTTTTATTTCATCCAAACAAAGGTTATTTATACTTCCTTCATGCGTATGTTTGGTTTCTTTTGGTGATTGAAATGTACCGTTTTCCAATTGTTCTGCAACTGCTTTGTAAGCATCTCTAAAAGGAATTCCAGCAACCACCATTTCATTTAAAGAATCTACTGTAAACAAGTAATTGTATTTTTTATCGTCCAAGATGTGCTCTTTCACTTTGATATCCTTAATTGCAAATGTTGCAATATCCAAACATGCTTTTAGATTTTGAATCGCAGGAAATAATCCTTCTTTTAACAATTGCAAATCCCTGTGGTAGCCACTTGGGAGGTTATTTGTAATCAAAGTGATTTCGTATGGTAACGCTTGAATTTTGTTACATTTTCCACGAATCAATTCAAAAACATCCGGGTTTTTCTTGTGTGGCATAATGCTCGAACCTGTTGTAAGATGTGCCGGTAAGCTGATAAAATCAAAATTCTGACTCATATACAAACACACATCCATAGAGAATTTAGCAAGGGTAGCGGCAACACTGCTCATGGCAAAAGCAACTGTTTTTTCTGATTTTCCACGGCTCATTTGAGCAGCAACGGAGTTGAATTTTAAGGTTTCGAATCCCAGTTCTTTTGTTGTGAAAGTTCTGTTGATGGGAAATGAACTTCCGTATCCTGCAGCGGAACCTAATGGATTTTGATCCACGATTTTCAAAGCAGCATTCAGCATCGTAATATCATCGATTAAGGTTTCGGCATAAGCGGAGAACCACATCCCGAAAGAAGACGGCATCGCGATTTGAAGATGCGTGTAACCCGGTAATAAAACATTTTGATGTTTTTCTGCGGATTCCATTAACAAATCAAAAAGCACTTTTACTTGTTCTTTCAGGTCTGTAACGACATCTTTCAAATATAAATTAACGTCTACTAAAACCTGGTCGTTACGAGAACGCGCCGTATGGATTTTTTTACCGGCATCACCTAATTTTATGGTCAATAAATATTCAATTTTAGAATGTACGTCTTCAAAACTATCCTCGATTACGAAATTACCTTTTTCGTCATCAGTTATGATTTCTTCTAAAGCCAAAACAAGAGAAGTAGTTTCTGAATCGGTCAAAAGTCCGATTTGGCCTAGCATTTTAGCATGTGCAATAGAACCTATTGCATCATATTTGGCTAGAACTAAATCCAGTTCTCTGTCGTTTCCAACGGTAAAATGTTCGATTTGCTTATCGGTTGGTATTCCTTTTTCCCAAAGTTTCATATATGGATAATTAGATTTTTAGACTTTTTAGATTTTTAGCCCCGATAGCAGTGGAAATCCTTTTATTTTTTTCTTTAAAAAATAAAAGATTGCAACGTATAGCGGGATTAGCTCCTGAAAATAATCAGGATAAATCCAAATTATTTTATTGTTTGAAAAAATCAGTTAGTATTTTGATATACAATTCAATTCCTTCTTCTATTTCGTTTATAAATATAAATTCATCTGCCGAGTGTGACCGCAGGGTTTCGCCAGGTCCTAATTTTAAGGATTGACAGCTTAAAACCGATTGATCAGAAAGGGTAGGCGAGCCATAAGTGGTTCTTCCCAGTGCGATTCCTGCCTGCACTAAACCATGATTAACTGGAATTGAGGAAGCGTTTAAGTGCATAGATCTAGGAGTAACAAATACTTCCCGCGTTTCTTTTTTTACTCCCCCTTCGCGGGTTGGGGGGCTTACGGTGTCTAAAATTTCCTGATTGCTATAACAATCATTCACTCTGATATCCACAACCAAGTGACATTCCGCAGGAACTACGTTGTGTTGTTTTCCTGCGCTTATTTGTGTTACCGTCATTTTCACGGGCCCTAAAACCTCCGATATTTTTTCGAATTGATAGCTATTAAACCATTCAATAACGGGTATTGCATTGTAAATAGGATTGTCAGGATTATTGTGCGCGGCGTGACTCGCGGTACCTTTTACAATAACATCAAGTACCAATAAACCTTTTTCGGCTATGGCCAATTGCATCAAAGTAGGTTCGCCAACAATGGCACATTCCAGTTCCGGTAAATGTTTCAAGACGCTGTTTAATCCTTTTTTACCACTGCTTTCTTCCTCTGCGGATGCTACCATAACAATATTGTAAGGTAGATTTTCATTCGAATAAAAATGAACAAAAGTCGCTAAAAGCGAAACCAAACAACCTCCTGCATCATTGCTTCCCAAGCCAAATAGCTTTCCGTCTTCAACAATCACCTTGAAAGGATCTTTAGTATATCCTTGATTAGGTTTGACGGTATCGTGATGGGAATTCAGTAAAAGCGTAGGTTTGGTTGTGTCAAAATGTTTATTAAAAGCCCAAACATTGTTATTTTCTCTTTCGAAAGGAATATTATTTTGGGTAAACCAATTTTCGATTAAAAGCGCTGTTTGGTCTTCTTCACTTGAAAAGGAAGGGGTTTCAATCAGTGATTTTAATAGCGCAATGGCTTCTTGTGTTAGGGTTTGTATGTTTTTCATTTATTTTTTACAAAATCATAAAGTTTATTTTAAACCATTAAGGAATTAAGAAAATTAAGTTTTTTATTTCTTAATTAAACCTTAATTCCTTAATGGTTCAATTTTTTACAGTTGAATAGTGGTGCAAACTGAATTTTCATTTTGCAGCATCCTGTGATGACCAATTTTTATTTTTTGAACTCCTTTGGACAAACTATTGAAACAGTTGTCTAATTTAGGAATCATGCCGGAATGTATCGCTTTTTCGGCTTTTAATTTGGAATATAATTCTTGATTGATGTTTTCAATTATGGAAGAATCATCTTCGGCATCATATAAAACGCCCGGTTTTTCGAAACAATAATTCAAAGTTACTTCAAATACTTCGGATAAGGCAATCGCCAATTCACTGGCAATGGTGTCTGCATTTGAGTTTAATAATTGTCCTTTTCCATCGTGCGTAATCGCACAAAATACAGGAACAATCCCATTTGTAAGCAACGTTTCCAATAGTTCGGTATTGACTTTTTTGACATCTCCTACAAAACCGTAGTTAATCGTGGGATGGTTTCTTTTATCCGATTGAATTAAGTTTCCATCTGCACCCGAAAATCCCAAGGCATTGGTGGAATTTGCTTGTAATTGGGCAACAATGTTTTTGTTGATTTGACCTGCATAAATCATCACGACTACATCAAGCATTGCAGCATCGGTAATGCGTCGTCCGTCAATCATTTGAGGAACTAATCCAATACTTTCGGCCATTTTTGTAGCGGATTTTCCGCCACCATGAACGAGTATTTTGTACCCTTCAATCGCAGAAAAATCAGATAAAAATTGCGATAATTCCGCTGGATTATCAATGATGTTTCCACCAATTTTTATAATAGTTAATGGTTTCTTATTTTCCATTTTCTAATATTTTTTTCAACACTAATTGGGCTGCATACGTTCTGTTATTGGCTTGTTCAATCACAATCGAATTTTCGCTGTCAATTACTTCATCCGTTACGATTACGTTACGTCTTACCGGCAAACAGTGCATGAATTTAGCATTGTTGGTCAGTTTCATTTTATCGGCGGTTACAGTCCATTTGGGGTCGGAATTAGTGATTTTTCCGTACTCTTTGTAATTACTCCAGTTTTTGGCATAAATAAAATCAGCATTTTCAAAAGCCTTATCTTGGTCGTATTCAATCTTCGAATCTTTAGTTATTTCAGGATTTAATTCGTAGCCTTCGGGATGCGTAATGACAAAATCGGCATCTTGTAACTGCATCATTTCCACAAACGAATTAGCAACTGCTTGAGGCAATGCTTTAGGATGTGGCGCCCAAGTCAAAACTACTTTTGGTTGATGTTTCGTTTTGTGTTCAGCCATAGTTATAGCATCGGCTAACGATTGTAATGGATGTCCGGTAGCTCCTTCCATATTAACAACAGGCACAGTGGCATGTTTTAAGAAACCAGAAAGTACGATTTCTGCATTGTCTTTTTCTTTATCCATCAATCCTGCAAAAGAACGTACGGCAATAATATCGCAATATTGAGAAACTACCGCTGCCGCTTCTTTAATATGCTCCGAAGCACCGGAGTTCATGACGGCTCCGTCTTCAAATTCAAGAGTCCAACCTTCATTGGTAAAATTCATTACCATGACGTTCATGCCCAAATTTAATGCCGCTTTTTGGGTACTCAAACGCGTTCTTAAACTTGGATTAAAAAACAACATTCCTAAGGTTTTGTTTTTACCCAGTTTTTTGTTTTTAAGCGGATTTTTTTTAATTTTAATTGCTTGTTTCACCCATTTTGATAGAGAATCAATGTTTTGTATCGAAATATAGTTCATTGTTTTATGTTTTTGTGGTTAGTCGATTCTTTGTTTATTTGGATAACCGAATAAACAAATAACCGAATCAACTTTTTAAATTATTTTAGTAAAAGGTATTTCGTTTTTTAAAGCTTTCAAAATAAAATTGTCTTCCAATCCATTGACAATCCAAGTTTCGATAGCAGCGTTTTTGGCAATTGCCGAAGCTTCTATTTTTGATTGCATTCCACCAGTTCCATGAGAAGATTTCGAATCGCCAATTTCTTTTTCCAATACTTTTAAATCGGTTACCAAAGAAATCGTTGCAGGAACGGTGTCGTTTATGGATGCTTTGGTGTAAATTCCGTTCGTATTCGTAGCGATAATCAGAATGTCAACATTTAATAAAACGGCCGTTAAAGCGGCTAATTTATCGTTGTCACCAAACCGAATCTCATCTGTTGCCACCGTGTCATTTTCATTGATAATCGGAATGTAATTATTTTTGACCAACACATTGATGGTGTTCACGATATTTACTTTGGATTGTTCTTTTTCGAAATCAGAATAAGAAAGTAAACACTGTGAAATTAGCAATCCTAAATCGCTGAAGTTTTCATGATAAATCCGCATTAAATGAGGCTGACCAATCGAAGCCAAGGCTTGTTTTACAAAAACATCTTTGTCTTGATTTTCCAGTTTTACAAATTGTTTGGCTGCAGCGATAGCACCTGAACTCACAATGATAAACTCGTACTCGTCTTGTAAAGTGGCTATTTGCATGCCAATATCTTCAATCTTTCCTCTCGAAATATGATTGGTTTCTTTGGTTAACGTATTGCTTCCTAACTTTAATAAAATTCTTTTTTTAGACATGATTTTTAACCGCAAAGGGCGCAAAGTTTATATTTTGAATCTTTACAAACCCAAGGTTCGCAAAGGAAATCTTATATCATTAATCGTTATTCTAAAATCTGCAATTAACCGAATACTGAACACTGATTACTGCCTACTATCTCACTTGTCCATTCCCGTAAATATACCACTTATTAGTAACTAAATGTTGCAAACCAATAGGTCCACGTTGGTGTAATTTGTCTGTGCTTATCGCCAATTCGCCACCTAAACCAAATTGTCCTCCATCAGTGAATCGGGTGGAAGCGTTTTGGTACACGGCTGCGGTATCCACGTTTTCCATAAATTCTTGGGCAATTGCATCATTTTTTGTGATTATCGAAGCCGAATGTCCGCCACAATATTTATTTATTTTATAAATTGCTTCTTGGTCAGAATTGGTTGTCCCAATGACAATTTTATAATCCAAAAACTCTTCGTACCAAATTAAATCCGATTCAATCTGAGGAACATTCGTTGTTTTTGAAATACTTTCGTCTCCCAAAACTGTGACGTTTCTTTGTTGTAATTCCTGAATTACTTTCTTTGCAAAAGCTTCCCAATTTTTTAAATTAGTATCAATTAAAACTTTATCTAAAGCATTGCAAACTGATATGTTTGAGGTTTTTCCATTTATAATAATAGCAAGTGCTTGATCTAAATCAGCATCCTTATTTACATAAACAAAATTATTTCCTCGTCCACTTATAATTACCGGGCAGGTTGCGTGTTTTTTTACAAAAGCAATCAGATTTTCACCACCACGCGGAACGATTAAATCTACTTTTTGGGTAGGTTTCTCCAAAAATGCCTGCGTTTCTTCGCGATTGTAATTCAAGTACTCCACCCATTCTTTAGCAACGTTGTTTTCTTTTAAAGCTTGATGCCACAATTCCACTATTTTCAAATTGGATAGTAGGGATTCTTTTCCGCCTTTCAATAGAATTTTATTTCCAGACTTAAAGGCAATTCCACCCGCTTCAACAGTAACATCAGGTCTGGACTCATAAATAATCATTATGGTTCCAAAAGCCGCTGTTTTATTGATGATTTTCATTCCGTTTTCATGGTCGAAATTAAAACGTTCTACACCAATAGGATCTTCCTGATTGGCTAATTGCTGCAGGGATAAAATCATTCCGTCAATTTTAGCATCATCAACCAACAATCGTTTTTCCATAGCCAAATCATCGCCAAAATAATAGTGCAAATCCTGTTGGTTTATGGTTTTAAGATTGGCTCTTTCTTCTTCAAGAAGTTCCGCCATACGGCTTAAAACTGCGTTACGGTTTTCTATAGTTAATAGTTTGTTCATACGATTGTTTTAGACGGTCAAAGACCGTTAATCACTTCCTCAAAGCCGGAGACTTTGCGGAGCATTATGGTTTTATTTCTGCTAAACTTTCTTTTAAAGCAATAATGAAAGTATCGATGGCTTCTTTCTTGATTGTCAATGGCGGAAGGATTCTTAATAAATTTTTATTGTTGGCACTTCCCGTAAAAATATGCTTTTCAAGAATTAGTTTTTTTCGTAAAGTACTTACATCAAAATCAAATTCAACACCCAGCATTAATCCTCTTCCTTTTACTTTAATAACTTCAGGAACACTTTTTATTTGTTCTTGAAAATAGGCAGAAATAGCGATTGTATTATCAATTAATTTTTCTTTTTCTATAATATCTAAAACGGCTATTCCTGCGGCACAAGCCAAATGGTTTCCGCCAAAAGTAGTTCCTAACATACCATAAACAGCATCGATATGATTACCAATTAAAACACCTCCAATGGGAAAACCATTTCCCATTCCTTTTGCTATGGTAATAATATCTGGTTTGATGTCATGGTGTTGAAAACCAAAAAATTTACCCGTTCTTCCATATCCCGCTTGAACTTCGTCTAGAATAAGAATGACGTTGTAGATTTTGCACAACTTTTCTAAAGCTTGAAAAAACGCAGTCGAAGCTTGGTCTAAACCACCCACACCTTGAATGGATTCGATAATAACAGAAGAAACATCTCCTTTTTTTAATTCGTTTTCTAAGGCTTCAACATCATCAAAGGCCAAAAATGTAACTTTTTGCTGCTTGTTTAAAGGAGCATTAATTTTTTCATTGTCGGTGACAGCAACAGCCGCAGAGGTTCGTCCATGAAAAGAGTTATTAAAAGCAACGACTCTTGATTTGCCGTTAACAAACGAAGCTAATTTCAATGCATTTTCATTGGCTTCAGCCCCAGAACTACACAAGAATAAATCATAATCATCACAACCGGAAAGTTTTCCTAACTTAGTGGCTAATTCTTCTTGAATTGGATTCTGAATCGCATTGGAATAAAAGGCCAAATGATCTAATTGATTTTTGAGTTTTGCCACATATTCTGGATGCGTATGACCTACTGAAATTACGGCATGACCTCCATAAAGATCCAAGTATTCGATTCCTTTGTCATCTGTAATGATACAATCCAATCCTTTTACTGGAGTTACATCATATAAAGGGTAAACGTTAAATAAGTTCATTTTCTTTTTTTGTTTGAATGGTTTAAGGTTTCAAGTTTCAAGTTACGTGTGTAACCTTAAACTTTAAACTTGAAACAAATTTTTAGAAACCCGATGGTTTCAATTGCAATCCTGTGGTTTCATCCAATCCAAACATCAAATTCATGTTTTGAATGGCTTGTCCTGAGGCGCCTTTTGTCAAATTATCAATTACGGAGGTAATCAATAACCGGTTTCCTTTTTTCATTAAACTAATAATGCATTTATTCGTTTGAACCACTTGTTTCATGTTGATTCCGGTGGTTGTAACGGTTACAAAAGGTTGGTCTTTGTAAAAAGCCTCATATTTAGCCACTACATCTTCCAGACTTTCTTCGATTGTTGTGTATAATGTAGCGAAAATTCCTCTCGCAAAATCTCCTCTGTTGGGTACAAAAATCAATTCGTTTGTATAATCGGCTTGCAATTGATTGACACTTTGGTTTATTTCACCCAAATGTTGGTGTTCAAAAGCTTTGTAATGCGACATATTATTGGACCTCCAACTGAAATGTGTCGTTTCCGAAGGGGTAACTCCAGCGCCAGTGCTTCCCGTTGTCGCGTTGATATGAACATCCGTTGTAAGCATTTCGGCTTTCGCCAAAGGCAATAATGCCAGTTGAATTGCCGTTGCAAAACAGCCTGGATTGGCTATAAACTGAGCGTTTTTAATGACTGCTTTATTCAATTCGGGTAAACCGTAAACAAATGATTTACCACCGAAATCTTTGTCTTTTGTCAAACGGAAATCATTTCCTAAATCGATGATTTTGGTATGACTCGCAAATTGGTTTTGCTCCAAAAATGATTTGGATTTACCATGACCCAAGCACAAGAAAACCACATTTACATTAGGATTTACCGTATCAGTAAAATTCATTTCGATGTCACCCATCAAATCGTGATGCGCAACATGAAGTGGTTTTCCAGCATTGGTGGTGCTGTAAACAAAATCGATAGTCGCATGAGGATGAAACATCAATATTCTGATGAGTTCCCCCGCAGTGTAACCCGAGCCTCCAATTATTCCAACGTTAATCATAATCTCTATTTTAAAATCATTTTTTATTTTTAACCATTAAGAGATTAAAGGAAAATTAAGCTTAATTAAACTTAAATATCTTAATGGTTTGAAAAACAAGTACTAATTATTCTACTCGTAAGTTTCCTTATTCACAGACGAAAATATGTTCTGTGCATTACCCAATATTTTGATAAATCCTTTGGCATCATCAGATGTCCAAGCATTGTTCATTTCGCCATATTGACCAAAACCGGTGTTCATCAAGTCATTTTCAGATTTAATGCCGTCAAGTGAAAAATGATATGGTTTCAATGATACTGTCACTGTTCCATTTACCGTTTTTTGAGTGTCTTCGAGGAAAGTCTCGATGTTTCTCATTACAGGATCCAAGAATTGTCCTTCATGAAATAACATTCCGTACCAGTTTCCTAGCTGCTCTTTCCAATATTGTTGCCATTTTCCAAGAGTGTGTTTCTCCAATAAATGGTGTGCTTTGATAATAATTAATGGTGCAGCAGCTTCAAAACCAACTCTTCCTTTGATACCGATAATGGTATCGCCAACGTGAATGTCTCTACCAATTGCAAAAGCACTTGACAGTTTTTCCAATACAACTATATTTTTTACCGGAGTATCCATCTTATTATTGATTCCTACCAATTCCCCTTTTTCAAAATGCAAAGTCACTTTTTCTTCTCCTTCTTTTTGTAATTGTGAAGGGTAAGCTTCACTTGGAAGCGGAAGGTTTGAGGTCAATGTTTCTTTACCGCCAACACTAGTTCCCCAAAGTCCTTT
This sequence comes from Flavobacterium sp. CG_23.5, assembly GCF_017875765.1. Taxonomy (NCBI): domain Bacteria; kingdom Pseudomonadati; phylum Bacteroidota; class Flavobacteriia; order Flavobacteriales; family Flavobacteriaceae; genus Flavobacterium; species Flavobacterium sp. CG_23.5. The sequence goes on from NZ_JAGGNA010000001.1 coordinate 316,073, forward strand.
ATTAATCGAATATTGAGCTTTTTCCCAAGAATATTCTACGCCATTGGCTTGCAAATAGGCTACTTCTTCTTGTCTTGATAATTTCAAATCACGGATAGGAGTGATGATCTCAATTTCTGGCGCAATGGTTTGGAAAATCAAATCAAAACGAATTTGGTCATTTCCTGCACCTGTACTTCCGTGAGCTATGGCTTCCGCACCAACAGATTTTGCATATTTAATAGCTTCCATCGCTTGAAAGACACGCTCAGCACTAACTGATAAAGGATAAGTATTATTTTTTAATACATTTCCATAAATCAAATATTTGATAGCCTTATCGTAATATTTATCTACAATAGTCAGATTTGTATGTTGTGCGCTTCCGAGTTCGTAAGCTCTTTCTTCAATTGCGGCTAATTCAGCTTCGTCAAATCCGCCAGTATTAATAAGAACGGTATGAACTTCGTATCCTTTTTCGTTCTTCAAATATTTCAGGCAATAAGAGGTATCTAATCCTCCGCTATATGCTAATACAACTTTTTTCATGATATTATTTTTTTAAAAATAAGGCTTCCTTAATTAATTTTAATCTGTCGAGAACTCTCACGTTAAATGGGTGTTTTGGCGGATTTTTCGGTTTCTCTTTTGGGTCATACAACATTCCAGTACACAAACACATCTTGTTTTCTTTGCTTTGCAAAATTTCGTAATTGGTGCAGGTTTTGCAACCCGACCAAAAAGTAGGATCGCTAGTCAATTCCGAAAAAGGTACTGGTTTATAACCCAAATCCGAATTGATTTTCATAACCGCCAAACCAGTGGTGATTCCAAATATCTTAGCGTCCGGGTATTTCTCCAAAGAATATTCAAATACTTTTGATTTGATTTGTTTGGCTAAGCCTAAATTTCTGTAATCAGGATGAACGATTAAACCAGAATGTGCCACAAATTTCCCGTGCTGCCAACTTTCGATATAACAAAAACCAGCAAATTTCCCGTTGTCTAATGCGATAACGGCATCTTTAGTTTCCATCTTTTTCTGGATGTAATCAGGAGTTCTTTTTGCAATTCCCGTACCTCTCAATAAAGCAGATTGCTCAATGGTATCGCATATTTCTTGGGAATATTTATAGTGTTCTTCCTGAGTTATAATGATAGATATATTCATTTCAAGAGTTGAATTTTTGAGTTAAAAAATGAGTTGTCAGTTTGTTTTGAAACGCATTATTCCTCCCATTAAAATTAAAACTAAAATACGAATTTATAGTCCAATAAATTGAATAGCAACTAATAAGTAATAGTGAGATAATGATTTTGGAATATACTATTCCAACGGGAAATAAATGTGATTTCAAAACGGTAAAATGAAAAATGAATAAAAATAAAACAAAACACTTGTGGAAACTATACCAATAGCATCCGTACTTCGGGAGAAGTAGTCGGTTTGTTTGTCCGTGAGATAGGAGTTATATTTATACTAGTGTTATTCATTGGGGCAAAAGTACACTAATTTTCATTGCACCATACTAATTTTGCGTTTTCTAACAAAATTTTAATGCATTGTTGTATTTTTTAGGAGCTATCGAAACCAGCTATTCGTTGCAAGTTTATTTGTTTCAGTATGTTTTTGTAAGCACTCAAAGAAGCATCTCCCGAAGCCTCGAGAGTTGCACTTTTAGGACAACAAAAAACAATCCTTTTACTGCATAAAACTTTCCACTGCTATCTAAATTAAAACATATTATTGTACCTACTTTACTTTACAGATTAGTAGGGAAAAATGTAGATAAATATTGAAAGAGAAATCAAAGTTGCTAAAACATCAGATAATTAATTATTGAGAATTAGATGACGAACTGACCTCATTACCATAAACCTAAAAAACTCCGAAAGTTTACACTTTTGGAGTTTTTTAGGTTTATTTTTTAGTTATTCATTTTCTCACAAATGGCGGAAGAAGTTTACTGGAAACTTCGCCAAAACCAATTCTAAGATGTCCGTTTTGGCAAAATCCTTTCATGATTACGGTGTCGTTGTCATTTATGAATTTACGTTCTGTTCCATCATTCAATTTTATTGGGTTTTTACCTCCCCAAGACAATTCTAACATCGAACCATAACTATCAGGAGTTGGTCCGGAAATGGTTCCTGAACCCATCATATCGCCTGAATTCACTCGGCAACCATTAGAAGTATGATGCGCTAATTGTTGGCACATTGACCAATATAAATATTTAAAATTAGAATTAGAAACAACAGTTGGTTCTCCATTCTCGGGCTGGATAGCGACTTCTAAATTTATATCAAAAGAATGTTTTCCTTTTTGTTGTAAATAAGGCAATGGAGTTGGTTCTTGTTTTGGACCTTTTGTTCTAAAAGGTTCCAAAGCATCCATCGTAACAATCCAAGGTGAAATAGATGTAGCAAAGTTTTTTGCCAAGAAGGGTCCAAGTGGCACATATTCCCATTTTTGAATATCGCGGGCGCTCCAGTCATTCAATAAAACCATTCCAAAAATATAATCTTCGGCTTCTGTTACTGAAATGTTTTCACCCATTATATTGACATCGGTAGTGATAAATGCAGTTTCTAATTCGAAATCCACAAGACGGGAAGGTCCAAAAACAGGTGTCGTTTCGCCATTTGGCAACGTTTGTCCCATAGGTCTGTGAACAGGAATCCCTGAAGGAACAATAGTAGAACTTCTACCGTGATAGCCTACAGGAATATGAAGCCAGTTTGGCAACAATGCATTTTCTGGATCACGAAACATTTTCCCTACATTAGTCGCATGTTCTTTACTGGAATAGAAATCAGTATAGTCACCTATAAGTACTGGCAATTGCATTTCAACATCTTCAATTTTGAAAATTATGATACCACAATCTTTTTCCGAATCACGTAATTTTGGATTTTTTTCGTCAAAAATATCAGCAATACGGTTTCGAACCAATCGCCACGTTTTTTGTCCATCGGAAATAAAATCATTCAAAGTATCTTGCATGAACATGTCATCTGTCAACTCAATACCTTCAAAGTAGTTTAATTGTTGCAGAGCTCCTAAGTCAATTGCAAAATCTCCAATTCGAGTTCCTACAGTTACAACGTTTTCTATCGTAAGAAAAACGCCAAAAGGTATATTTTGAATTGGGAAGTCACTATTAGCGGGTACTTCTAACCAAGATTTTCTATTAGTATCGTTAGCTGTTATAGGCATGATGTGTTAATTATTTTGTTGAAAATTACATGTCAAATATATTATAATCTAACTATTAACCAAACGTTTTTTTGTATTTTTGCATCATATTAACGAAAATCAAAGAAATGCAACGCGACGAACAAATTTTTGACCTTATTCTAGAAGAACAAGAAAGACAAATTCACGGATTAGAACTTATTGCCTCAGAAAACTTTGTCAGTGATGAAGTAATGGAAGCAGCTGGTTCAGTTTTAACTAATAAATATGCCGAAGGATATCCTGGCAAAAGATACTACGGAGGTTGCGAAGTAGTTGATGTAATCGAACAAATTGCTATTGATAGAGCCAAAGAATTATTTGGTGCTGCCTATGCAAATGTGCAACCACACTCTGGTTCACAAGCCAATACAGCGGTTTACCATGCTTGTATTAAACCCGGAGACAAAATTTTAGGGTTTGATTTATCTCATGGTGGACATTTGACTCACGGTTCTCCTGTAAATTTTTCAGGACGTTTATATTCTCCTTCATTTTACGGTGTAGATAAGGAAACAGGAAGGTTAGATTATGATAAAATTCAAGAAATAGCCACTAGAGAGCAACCAAAACTAATCATTGCGGGAGCTTCGGCATATTCTCGTGATATGGATTTTGAGCGTTTTAGAGTAATTGCTGATAGTGTTGGAGCAATTTTATTGGCTGATATTTCTCACCCGGCAGGGCTAATTGCCAAAGGTTTGATGAATGATCCTTTGCCTCATTGTCATATTGTAACAACTACCACTCACAAAACGTTGCGTGGTCCTCGTGGAGGTTTAATTTTGATGGGGAAAGATTTCGAAAACCCATTTGGTTTAACCACTCCAAAAGGAGAAATAAGAATGATGTCTTCGTTATTGGATTTAGCTGTTTTCCCTGGAAACCAAGGTGGTCCATTAATGCACATTATTGCTGCCAAAGCGGTTGCTTTTGGTGAAGCTTTGAAAGATGAATTTTTCACTTACGCTTTACAATTGCAAAAAAATGCAAATGCCATGGCAGATGCTTTTGTAAAAAGAGGATATGAAATTATTTCAGGCGGAACGGACAATCACATGATGTTGATTGATTTAAGAAACAAAAATATTTCTGGAAAAGATGCTGAAAACGCATTGGTACGAGCAGAAATTACCGTTAATAAAAATATGGTTCCATTTGATGATAAATCACCATTTGTGACTTCAGGAATTCGTGTGGGAACTCCGGCTATAACCACTCGTGGTCTGGTTGAAGAAGACATGGAAACTATCGTGGAGCTTATTGACCGAGTGCTAATGAATCATACTAACGAAGATATCATCGAAGAAGTAGCTAATGAAGTAAACGAAATGATGAGCGAAAGAGCTATTTTCGTATACTAATACAATAGTCTTAAAATTTTTAAAGTCGAAAGTCGAAAGTCTGGAAAAGAAATTTGTATGTTCTTTTTTAGTTTTGACTTTCGACTTTTGACTTTCAACTTTTAAACTAAAAAAAATGTCTGTACTAAGATTAAAATTGCCAACTGATCCAAGATGGGTGAATATTGTTGAAAAAAATATTGAAGAAATTTTGACGGATCACGCTTGGTGCGAACAAAAAGCTGCTACAAATGCTATTACAATTATCACTAATAACTCGGAGCATCAAGATTTAGTTCAGGATTTATTGGCTTTAGCCAAAGAAGAAATTGACCATTTTGAACAAGTCCATAATATCATAATTAAACGTGGATTGAAGTTAGGGCGCGAGCGCAAAGACGATTATGTAAACGAATTGTATTTGTATATGAAAAAAAGTGGGAATGGCAGCAGAGTTTCCAGTTTGGTCGAACGGTTATTGTTTTCGGCTATGATTGAAGCTCGAAGTTGTGAACGTTTCAAAGTGCTTTCAGAAAATATCCAAGATGAAGAATTGTCAATATTTTATCGGGATTTGATGGAAAGTGAAGCAGGACATTATACGACTTTTATCACATATGCCCGAAAGTACGGAGTAGGAGTAGATGTGGAAAAACGTTGGCGAGAATGGATTGAATTTGAAGCTTCCATTATTGAAAACTATGGAAAAAATGAAACGATACACGGCTAAATTCTAGAATGTTTTGTTAATATTAAGAATTTACCCTCTTTTTTTAATTTTTTAAATCAATTATAAACCAGCTGTTTATAATTGATTTTGTTTTCTATTGACAGTATTTTTGTTATTAATTGAAGTTATTGGTTACCGATTTATAATTTTTGATTTACATTTATATTTTTAAATTTAACCTTAATAATTAATAATTGCAATGAAGCTGAATTATAATTATGATGGAAATGTTGCTTGCAGAACAATATTACAAGATCAATTAGAAAAATTAGATATTAATTATCAATTGCTGGAATTAGGTCAAATTGAAATTAGTGATACTATATCTGAAGCTTGCTTTGAGGAACTTCAAACTTCACTCAACAGATACGGTATTCATATTATCGATAATCCAAAAGGTCAATTAATTCAAAAAATTAAGGATGCAATTGTAGAAATTGTATATGAAAAAGATAAATTTCCTAATACCACAATTTCTCAATATCTATCGGATAAATTGAATTATAGATATGGTTATATTACTAATGTTTTCTCAGAATATACGTACACTTCGATAGAAAATTTTATTATTATTCAGAAAATTGAAAGAGCAAAAAAGTTAATTATGGATGAAAAATTAAGTTTAACTGAAATCTCTTATGAATTAAATTACAGCAGTGTGGCTTATTTGTCAACTCAATTTAAAAAAGTGACGGGATTAACGCCTACCATGTTTAAAAGAGTTGTTGACAAAAGAAGGAAATTAGCCAATAATGAATAAATATAAAATCACCTAAATAATACCTCAAATATTCTATGATTACACATCAAGATCCAATGCATATTCTTTTAGCGGATGACGACGAAGATGATCGCACTTTTTTTAGTGAAGCTATAATGGAGCTTAAAATGGATAATAAGTTGACTTTATTTAAAGATGGTAAAGGTTTGATGGATTATTTAGTAGATCCTGATATCCTATTGCCTCATATTTTATTTCTGGATTTAAATATGCCGGGAAAAACAGGAATCGATTGTCTAAAAGAAATTAGAGCAAATACTCGTTTTAAAGATGTTTCAGTGGCGATATATTCCACATCATCGTCGGAAAAAGATATAGAAGACACCTTTATTGAGGGTGCTAATATTTATATAAAAAAACCAAATGACTTTTCTATGCTAAAAAAAGTAATAAAGGAAGTCATCAATATGAATTGGCAATTTCATACGTCAGGATTAAATATAGAAACCTTTTTCTTCAGCATTTAAAAAGGAACAGATGAAATTTTCAGGATTATTTAAAAATTCTCAAGTATTCAAATTAGCCTTAATTGTTGCTATCCTTGTTGTTTGTTATTTTGGTTCCAAATTTTTCTCGCAAATGCAAAAACTCAACTCAACACTTGAATTAATTGCAAAATCCAATGAAACCCAACTTGAATTAGAAAAACTTTTATCGATAATAAATAGTTACGATTATAGTTTGCGAAATTATATTATTACTAAAGATGATTCTTATTTAGAGGACCGCTTTTTGAATAGAGGCATAATTGAAAAAGGTATAAAAAAACTAAAGCTCTTAACTGCAAATGATTCTATAAGACATAAAGATATTCTAACATTTGAAAAACTGATAAACTACAGGTTCAAATTATTTAGGGATACCTATATTGCTGTTAAAAGTAGTAATTTGGATAAAAGGGGACTTGATTATAAGTTGATGAGGAGTAATGATTACACTGAAAAGATGAAATTATTTGTTTACAAAATCATTTATTCAGAAAGATTAAAAACTAAGTTTCAAAATTCGAACCATCAATTTGAACTTCAAGATTCATTAATAACAGCTTTTCTATTAATTATTCTGTCCCTTTTAATCTTGTTGCTGTCCTTTAATAAAACCAATATCGATATCGAGGAACTTAAGCAAGCAAATGATAAACTAATGTTACTGAATGAATCATTCAATACGGCTGAAAAAACGGCTGGTTTTGGACACTGGATGGTTAATTTAGAAACAAATAAGTACACTTTTTCAGATAATTTGTATAGGCTTATGGGGGTTGAACCCAATGCATTTGAACCCAATGTAGAAAATTCAATAAAATACTTTCATCCGGATGATTTGGAGCATGCAAAAAAATTACATACAGATTCTTTAAAAAAACAGGAGGCTACTTCGTTTTTTTTTAGGTATTTAACTCCTGATAATGAGGTAAGGCATATTATGGCTGTTGGTAGTTTTACGAAAGACGGAAATGGAGATTTGATAAAAATAGGGGTGAATTATGATATCACAAATCAATATAAAAAAACACTTGAATTAGAGGAAAATAATAAAGAGTTAAAATATATAAATACAGAGCTTGAGTCCTTTAACAATATTGTAAGCCATGATTTACAGGAACCTCTTCGCAAGATTCAAATGTTTATTTCCAGATTAGAAGAAAAAGAATTTGATGCGCTTTCACAGCAAGGAAGAGACTATTTTTCAAAAATTAGAATTGCTGCTAATCGAATGCAAACCTTGCTTATTGATTTAGTCAATTATTCCCGAACTATTAAAGGGGACAAAGTCTTTGTTGAAACGGATTTAAACAAAATTCTTGTAGAAACGATACAAGATTTATCGACAAATGTCGAAGAGAAAAATGCAGTGATCCAAATTGGAAAATTACCCACGCTTAAAGCGATTCCTTTTCAACTTAAACAGCTTTTCATCAATTTAGTATCTAATTCACTTAAATACAGTAAAGACGATGTAATACCTCAAATTAGCATTACTTCTGATAAAATCACCCAAGAAGAAATGTTCGAAAATAAAATAGCAAATGAAACTGATTATTATAAAATTGTAATCACCGATAACGGAATTGGATTCAAACAAGAATTTGCAGAGAAAATATTTCTTTTATTCAAACGTTTAGAAACGGACCCAAAATATGCTGGAACCGGACTTGGATTGGCTATTTGTAGTCGAATTGTGGATAATCATAAAGGATTTATAAAAGTGAAAAGCGAACCCAACGCTGGGGCTAAATTTTCTATTTTCCTCCCCAAAGGAGATTTGGTTTAATTTTTTTAAGTTCGAAAAAATACAAAATGTTAATAATCTCAGAGGCAACAACTGCCGATTTTAAAACTATTCAAGAAATTGCTTTTCAATCTTGGCCAGATACTTATGGCGCAATTTTATCCAAAGAACAAATTGAGTATATGCTTGATTTGTTTTATTCAGAGGAGACTTTGAGCGAAAATTTAAATAAAAAGGGACATCGTTTTATACTAGTTCATGATGCTGATATTTGTTTGGGATTTGCTTCCTATGAGCATAATTACTTGAATAAAAACGGTACTCGTCTTCACAAAATCTATTTGCTTCCTAAAGCCCAAGGAAAAGGAGCAGGGAAGTTATTAATAGACACGATTGAAAATTTAGCGAGAGAAAATCAGTCCATTGCTCTTTCATTAAATGTTAATCGATCCAATAAAGCCCTGACGTTCTATCAGAAAATGGGTTTCACAATTGTTTCCGAAGAAAATATTGAATTGGATTTTGGTTATTTAATGGAAGATTATGTAATGGAAAAACAGTTATAACTATTTGGTAAAATACTTTTTTAAATTTTTGTTTTTGCAGCTAATTATATAAAAATGAATCGGCAGTCACAGTGTATATTTTCGTACATTTGATAGTAAGAATTTATCCAAATGTATACTTGTTCAAATAAAAATAAAATGAGTTTAAAATCAATATCATTATTTTATATACTTATTTTTAGTCTAATATCTTGTTCCAAAAAAGATATTGAAGAAACTAAACCTACCTTAGGAGATGTTACAGAAAGTGTCTATGCATCTGGAGTTGTAAAAGCAGAAGGGCAATATACCGTTTATTCAACAGTGAACGGAACGCTACAAAAGATAAAAGTTACTGCAGGAGAATCGATAAACAAGGGACAAACACTATTTGAACTGGAAAATGAAAAAGCGGAATTAAACACGGAAAATGCTCGTTTAGCGTATCAATTAAGTCTGGAAAGTAATCGTTACATTCAGGATAAAATTGCTGAAATGGAAATGAAAGTACAGTCTGCCAAAGATAGATTAACCTTAGACGAATCCATTTACAACAGGAACAAGAATATAATAAACCAAGGTGGAATTTCGGAAGTTGATTTTGAGAGAGTAGAACTGGCTTATAAAAGTTCCAGAATCAATTACGAATCTACCAAAAAACAATTGACACAACTTAAAGCTCAATTACTAAATGAGCAAAATAGAAACAAAGTCAATCTGCAGATCAATCAGAAATCTCAAGGTGATTTTGGCATTAAAAGTGCCTTCTCCGGTCAATTATTTGATGTTTTAGTAAAAGAAGGAACATTGATTACTCCTCAAATTCCATTGGCAATCATTGGTAAAGCAAATTCTTTTTTATTAGAATTGGAAGTAGATGAAAATGATATGGTTCGTGTCACCATCGGGCAAAATGCTCTTGTGACGATGGATAGTTATAAAGGTCAGGTTTTTGAAGCAATTATTGATAAAATTTATCCAATAATGGTTGAACGTTCCCGCACCTTTAAAATTGAAGCACATTTTGTAGATCCTCCCAAAAAACTTTATCCGAACCTTACCGCAGAGGCTAATATCGTCATTAAAACCCAAAAAAAGGTGATGACTATTCCAAAGAAATATTTGATAAAAGAGGAATACGTTTTAGTTAACAAAGACGAGAAACGCAGAGTAAAAATAGGTTTGAGTGATTATGAAAAAGTAGAAATTTTAGACGGTTTGACCTCGGAAGAAACTATATATATGCCCAAATAATGAACTTTAAACTCATTTTAAATATTGCATTGCATCTTCTCCAGGCGAGGCTAAAACAGACCGTTGTCGCGGCTGTTGGGGTCACTTTTAGTATTGCTATGTTTATTTCTTTGGTGAGTTTTATGAATGGTTTAAATGATTTGTTGGACGGATTAATGTTGAACAGAACACCGCATATTCTTTTGTATAATGAAATAAAACCTTCAGAAAACCAACCAATAACATTATCAGAAACCTACAAGAATAAATCTAATTTCATTCATTCCATAAAACCAAAAGATATTGGGAAATCCATTTATAACAGTAAATCGATTATTAATTATTTAAAAAAGGATTCTCGTATTATCGATGTGGCACCAAAAATAACTACTCCAGTATTTTTTAATTCAGGTACCATTGAGATTTCCGGTGTAATCAACGGAATTGATATTCAAGCAGAAGAAAAATTATTTAAATTGAGCGATTATATAATTGATGGAAAAATTGCTGATTTATCTGAAAACAACAGTATAATAATAGGAAAAGGATTAGCTGATAAAATGCTGCTTGTAAAAGGAGATGTCATAAAAATCACTTCTTCGAAAGGGAATTTGGCTTCTTTGAAAATTGTTGGTATTTCACAAATTGGAATTGCTGATATTGACAATACCATGAGCTACACATCATTGGCGACAGCGCAAAAAATACTTGGAGAGCCTACTAAATATATTACAGACATTCAAATCAAATTATATGATATGGTTTCGGCTCCAACTGTCGCCAAAGAGTTTCACAACAAATTCAATCTCGATACGATAGATTATCAAACGGCTAATTCCCAATTTGAAACCGGAAGTACGGTGCGAACAATAATTTCCTATGCCGTAGGATGTGTATTATTGATTGTGGCTGGTTTTGGAATTTATAATATTTTGAATATGATGATTTATGAAAAAATGGACAGTATTGCCATCCTTAAAGCCACAGGTTTTTCAGGCAGCGATGTGAAATGGATTTTTATTTCACTATCTATAATTATAGGGTTATCAGGAGGATTATTCGGATTGCTGTTTGGATATATTTTTTCCTCTATTATTGATGTTATTCCCTTTGAAACAGCGGCTTTACCTACCGTAAAAACGTATCCGATAAACTATAATCCAATATTTTATATTATAGGAATCGTGTTTGCATTATTTACGACCATTATAGCAGGACTTTTCCCTGCTTTAAAAGCCAGTAAAGTAGATCCCGTAGAAATTATCAGAGGAAAATAAGTATGGAAAATAATAAAGTTCTTGAAACTATTGGTTTAAATAAATATTTCTACGATCCTGTAAAATTTCAGGTGCTTTCAGAAATAAACATGAGCATAAATCACGGTGAGTTTGTTTCAATTGTAGGGAAATCAGGTTGTGGGAAATCGACTTTGTTATATTTACTTTCCACTATGGATACGGATTATGACGGTGAAATATATATTCACAACGAACTTGTTACTGGAAAAACAGACAAAGAATTAGCCTTAATTCGGAATGAAAAAATTGGTTTTGTATTCCAATTTCATTATTTGCTTGCGGAGTATAATGTCCTAAAAAACGTAATGCTTCCTGGTCTAAAATTGGGTAAATTCTCTAATCAGGAACTCGAACATCGCGCAATGGAGCATTTGAAAACATTGGATATGGAAGATCAAGCCTTGAAAATGCCCAATCAATTGAGTGGCGGACAAAAGCAACGGGTAGCTATTGCAAGAGCTTTAATCAACGATCCCTTACTCATTATGGGAGATGAACCCACAGGAAATTTGGACAAGAAAAACAGCGATTTAGTTTTTGATATTTTTAATAAATTGACTCAGGAACAAAACCAAACTTTATTGGTTGTTACCCATGACACTGATTTTGCTGAAAGAACAAATCGAATCATTACTATGGAAGACGGAAAAATTATTTCTTAACATTATTGAACTTTAATTTCATGTTTATAAAGCAATCCTTTTATTCCTTCTAATGAAAATACAGCTTTCTTAATTTTTGTTTTGGTAGGGTCAATGATGTAATTGTAACTTGTTTTGAAATTGGCTTTATTAGCAATTGCTTTCGCAAATTCAGATCGGTATAAATCACAATTATCAAAAACGACTTCGGTTAAATCTGTACTCATAAAATCTACAGCAACAATACTACAATTGGAAAACGAAGTTCCTTTGATTTTCAGCGTATAAAATTTGGAGAAATCCAAGTTACAATCTTTAAAATGAACTTCGAAAATTAGTTTATCACACATTGCAAAATTAACCTCTCTTAGTTCGCAATGATTGAAAAATACGGTTCTTAAAGCCACATGATTTATTTGGGCGCCAGTAAAAATGCAATCATTAAAAATACAATCGATAAAAGTGACCGCTATGAAATTGCAACTAGAAAAATTACAGTTTGTAAAAGTACAGCATTCATATTCCTTAAAATTTATCTCTTCAGAATTATACGTCAGGTTGCGGTATTCAATGTCTAAAAAATATTCTGGCATGTACGGATTTAAAATTCGAATTTAGTATTGTAATAATTTCGAGCAAAGAAACAAAATTCCATAACGCCAAAAGCCTTTAATCAAAATAATTGTTTTAGAAAAATAGTTGTGAAATGTTAAACTCTATCAAAATCGCCTTTCCAGTTTACAATTGCTTTTTTAATTGCTTTTACTGAAAGATTTTCATTAACTGCTCTTTCTGTAAGCGGAACAAGTTCTTCATCAGGTGCAAATCGTAAAGCAAACAATTGATCATCATTCAAACGGTGTTCTAAATCTTCAAATTTTTCCCCTGTAATTGTAAAATAACGATACCTAAGTTCCAATCGCACAATACGGTTTTGCAAAGTCAATGCATAATGTTGGCGCAACATGAAAGCCAGACAAAACAGAACAATAAAAATTCCACTGATAAAAGTCCAAATCAATTTGTCTTCGGTGGTGCAACTAAAATACACGCTGAAGGCTAGAAATGTCATTATAATTGGATAATAAACAAAATGATGCGGTGGATAATACCGAATGTGATTTTTATAAGATTGTGATTCCATGAAAAGTGTTTTAAAAATTTAAAGGTAATCAAATGATCTAATTGTATTGCATCTACAAGTATTTCTTGTTTATAATTATTTTGCTTTTTAACATTTGTTATTCCATTACTAAAAGCAACTGAACTAAGTACCAGCCAAAACAAAAGTAATTTTCAACCAATAATTATTCACTTAGTAACGGAATGGATTCAAATTTAAAAATAGATGATAATGGAAATAATAATTTAAAATAATACTGAATTACTGGCATTTGTAAAACGTGATGACGTTACAGCCAAACAGGGAACTGAAATTATTTGCAAAGCATTAAACGTAATTAGTATCTTTGAGAAAACCAATGATGAGTTAATTTATGTAACAGAATGGTTTATAAATAAATTTCGTCAAAGTGATGATGGATAAAGACTAAAAGTTGTGGGGAAATATTAAAATAAAAAATCCTTAAAATACTGATTATCAGTATAATTAAGGATTTTTAAAGTGACCTTGACTGAACTACTTTTAGTGCAAAAGCATATTTCGTTAATGTTTAGGTTTTATTGCAAATATACTTTTAAAATCAACATTTTCAGTCATTAAAACGTTTTATATCTTTTCATTTAATTTGCAATAGTTATTGTTTATTTGCATTTTGCCGTACAAGTACCGTACAAATGAATTATATTTGTACTGTTAATCTTTTCTACTATGGCAACTGTCAATTTTTTATATCGCTCAACTAAAGAAAAAGCAAGTTTACACTTACGTTTATTGTATCGTTTGAACGATGCTGATTTTGTTTTTGGCGCAAACACGAAGTTAGAAGTATTAAAAGATTATTGGAGCAAGCAGCACAAAAAAAAGTCTAAAGATATTGATATTACAAATATGCAGACTGAAGTAAATAACGAACTCAATAAAATTGAAAACCACATAATAAATTCATTCAATTCAATTAATCCGATTGAGATAAATAAAGAATGGCTTCAAAGCCAGATTGATTGGTATTACAACCCTCCTCAAGAAGCTGAATTATTACCTACAGAATTACTAAAGTATTTTGATTATTTCATTGAGTGTAAAAAGAATGAAATAACGGTTGGTACTTTGAAAAAATACAATGTTTCCAAGCATTTGCTGCAACGTTATGAACTTGAGAAAAAATCAAAGATTCAGATTGCAGATGTAAATGATAAATTCAGATTGGATTTTGAAAAATATTGTTTAAAAAATAATTATGCTCCAAATACAATTTCAAAGGATCTAAGGACTATCAAAACAGTTTGTAATCATGCTGGACATAATGGATTAAAGATCAGTCACCAGTTAGGAACTATTAAAACGCCTAACTATAAAATAGAAAAAATCTATTTAAACTTCGATGAGCTGCAAAAAATTGAAAACATTGACAAAAGGCGATTGAATGATAATTATGATAATGCGAAGGACTGGTTAATAATCAGTTGCTATACTGGGCAAAGAATATCAGATTTTATGCGTTTCACAAAAGACATGATTCGCTTAGAGAAAAACAAAGAAGGCGTTTTTAAGCCTTTTATTGAGTTTACTCAGGTTAAGACTGATAAAATTATGACAGTAGCATTACATCCAAAAGTTATGGCTATCCTGGAGAAAAGAGAAGGTAATTTTCCAAAGGTAATTTCGGATCCTAAATATAATCTCTACATAAAACAAGTATGCAGAATTGGCAAAATTACCCAGAAGATAAAAGGCAGTAAGTTAAGCGATATTAAAAAAGAAGACGAAACCGAAAAGAAGATGAAAGACAAAGAAGATGTTAAGCAATACCGTAAAGAATCCGGAATGTTCCCTAAATGGGAATTGATAACAAGCCATATTGGAAGACGTTCATTTGCTTCAAATTTTTACGGCACAATCCCAACAACCTATTTGATGAATGTTACCGGACATAGTACCGAAGCTATGTTTTTAAATTATTTAAGTAAAAGCAACAAAGATTTGGCCATGGAAATAACTAATTATTTTTAATAATAATTGTTTTAAGTATCAAAAATACCCGCAAAAAATGAAGAAAGAAGGAATTAATTTATTTACGTTTTTAAAGGAAACTAAATTTACATTCGACGATTACCAGATAGGTTACAATTATGAATTGAAATTATTTTTAGATGATTATGTTGACAATACCGAATTGTTTTTTATTAGAATGCAAAAATCAATTATTGATGGTCAATTAAAATCATTCAGTCAATATGTAAGTGAGTTAAAAGATGATGAAGGTAATTATGATGAAATATTAGATCTATTCCAGGCTACAATTGCTACGACAGACAAAATCTTAGAATTTTTCGAAAACAGGAAATTAACTATTGAAGCAAGTTCAAAACCTCAACAAAATGAACCTTTAGAGCCTGAGCAATTAGAGAGTTTTCACTTCGAAAACAACTTTGATAATATAGATGAAACCGTAATACTTAAATTTTTTAAAGAAAAGCTAGTGAAACCTAGATATCTAAAAAATGAGATTTTAGAAAGTTATTTGACCTTCGCATTTTATAAAAAAGAAATTCCGGAGGTTCGTTTTAATATTGATAATTTGAATACAAAAGATAAAATAATTAAAATATTTTATGAGTATTATAAAGTAGTTGCCGGCAAGCCCAGAGGTAAACAAATTGATTACGCAAAGCTTTTAGGTGACTATTTTGCTGGTTTTGATACTAAAACAGTTAGTTCAAATTTCAGTAAATAATACATAAATTACGAAAACAATACGTAATTAACTAATACATTTTTAAAAGCATACAAGTAGCTGTCATTTGCAAAGTATAACAACAATACTTTACAAAATGAGCGATCAAATTATTCTACAAGGTACAACGTCCGAAGCATTGGTAAACTTAATCAGTGAGGGCGTTAAAATTCAATTAGACAAATTTAAAAAAGAACTTGCAAATCCAGATCCAGACATTCTTTTGACTAGAGATGAAGCTTGTGAACTTCTTAAAATTAATTCTTCAACTCTGTGGCACTGGACCAATAAAGGCAAAGTGATTGCATACGGTATTGTCAACAGACGGTATTACAAGAGAGCTGAACTTTTAGCAGCAATTAAACCTTTGAAAGTATAAGGTTATGCAGCAAAAGAAATCACAAGCAACCAATCCCAAAACGGTAAGACATGTAAAATCTGAAGCTATTAAAGCTCTGGAACAACTTGCTTTTGAAAATCTTAAAAATAAGTTTCCTTCTTTTCCATTCCATCCAAAACCAAAATACAACGACAATACAACTAATCAGTTAACCAAAGCTGTGATTGCTTATATCCAATTGAAAGGCGGGCAAGCCGAAAGGGTAAATTCAACAGGCTTCATGAAAGATAACCGCAAAAATTCAACTGATATTTTAGGTCGCACTCGAAGTATTGGCAGTACTAAATGGATTCCCGGAACCGGAAAAACAGGAACTAGTGACATTCATAGTGTCATAAACGGTAAAAGTGTTAAGATTGAGATTAAATGCGCTGCTACAGCAGACAACAAACAATCAGAAGGACAAATTGCTTATCAAAAAGCAATTAAAGCCGCAGGGGGGATTTATTTAATTGTTAGGACTTTTCAAGATTTTTATTTATGGCTAAATGAATTTTGTACGGAAAACTGTAAAAACTCCTAAAACTAAAGCTATGGGTAAGAGACTACCATATTTTCAATTTGAAGTTGCTGAGTATCTCGCTGGCGATATCATGTTTTGTTCATTTGAAGCACAAGGACTATTTGTAAACATTATGGCTTTATATTGGCAAAAAGACTGTGAATTGCAGCTAGAACAGGCCATGAAAAGATTAAAAAGTAATCATCTTTTTGAAGAACTGATAAAAGAAAATATTATCAAAATCAATTCTGGAAAAATCACTATCAATTTTCTTGATGAACAGTACTCGAAGGCCTCGGATAAATCGCGTGTAAATTCTATGAATGGATCTTTAGGTGGAAGACCAAAAAAACAGACAGAAAGCGAAAATAAACCGAACGGTTATGATTCGGTTTCTAAAAGTAAAAGCGAAAAAAAGCCAATAAGAGAAGATAAGATAATAGAAGATGAAATAAAAGAAAGTATTCCTAACAAAGTTGTTGATTTAAAAAATCAACCTACCCATACCAGAATTGATTTTAATAAACTGGTTTCGTTTTTTAATGATAATAGAGGGATTTTGCCCGAGGTTAAAAAATTATCGGATGCAAGAAAAAAAAGAATTCAAGTGCTCGAAAAACAATATGGTAAAGAATGCATTCAAATTGCAATTGAGAAAGTCAGGGATTCCAATTTTTTACAAGGCAATAATAAAGACAACTGGACCGCGACTTTTGACTGGATATTTAACCCAACGAACTTTATAAAAATCATAGAGGACAATTATTTAAATAAAGATAATTCATTAAGATCAGGAGGAAATTTGCAGAATTCCGCTAACGATGCAGTAAACGAAATGTTTGGTGTTTCAAAACCAGTAAAAAGTCAATTTGTCTATAACCGTGAAAACGCACTCAAGGCCCTAAATAACAAAAAACAATACGTCTTTGATGCTGACAGGATTATAAATAATCAAACATTTAATACTGAATAAAGCACTAAAAGAAAAAAAAGTACACACCGGGCCGCGCGCCCAATTTAAAATTTAACCAATAAAATTAATATACCATGCAAGAAGGAAAGAACACAGCGGAAATTGAAGCTACACAAGCTCAAATCGATGCATTGCAGACAAAGCTTCAAAAGCTGCAACAAGACGAAAGCGAAGTAGATCAAGAAACCATCGATAATATGTTAAAACATATTTAATAATTAAAAAAAAACTATGAACGACACTAGAACACTAATAGAAGAAAACGCCCAGCTAGGGCAGGAAATAGCAAGAGATTTAATCCAGTACAAACCGGCACTTGCAGATCTGAAAAGAGCTTATGAAGCAATGGAGCTGGGTTTATTTTCTAATGAGATTTTTAAGACCTTAATATTGACAGGCCCCAGCAATACCGTTGCTTTTTACATTACAACTTTAAACGATCAACTTGACAGGCTCGGCATAACCTCAAGTACGATGCGCCTGAATACCATAACTGGCCATGACAAAATAATTGAAGATTTATCCCTAGCAGTTACTGCTGCAAAAGCATTTAGACCAATCACATACAGCCGTAGTGCTGAATTGTCTTTGAAATTTATTTCGTTTGATGAAGGAATTTTTATTGTTTCAGATGAAGATTACGACGCTATTTTAGAAAGTTTTTGCAGGACCTACATAACTGAAGATGAGAAGCCATTTTTGGAATTGGCAAAAGAATTAATGACGTCCTATAATAAATTTTTGGATGTTATAGATCAACAAAACATTGTAACAAATTCCAGATTGAGCTGTTTAGGATTGATATTTAGTGAAGATAGTTCACGTAAAGTTTGTATTGATGCTGGAAAACTCAAAGGATTAATAACCTACAAACAGCGTTTTGAACTAAATCGAGATATATAATCAAAGTAAATCAATAGAGGGTTTCCCAGTGCTGCAACCCTCTATTTTTTTGAATAATAATAAAAAATATCACACTATTAACTGAATTTATAAGAAACTTTTACAGTAAATAACCATAAAATACAATAATTATGTCAGGATTTAAAGGTACAAGAAACGTAAATGGACGTCCCAAAGGAGCGTTAAACAAAACTACTGCAGAAACAAAAGAGTTACTTCAAACAGTTTTAGGTAAAGAAGTAGAAAAATTAGGTTCTATGCTGGCAAAGTTAGATCCCCTTGACAGGATAAATGCAGTTACGAAACTATTAATTTTAATATTACCAAAGTCAATTGAAGTTAAAGCAGAGGTTACAGCAACCACAGTGGAAATGTCAGATGAGCAACGTAATGCGCGAATTGAATATTTAAAAAATAAACTACTAGAATAATGGAAATTTTCACCACAGAGGAACAGCTAGAACTCGAAACTTTATTTATTTGTAAATGGCAACAATTTATCTTTGGTACAATGCTCTTAGATAAAAACAATAATGAAGTTTTAATAAACGATTTGGATTTTGAAGATTTACTAAATTTTACATTTCCAAATAGTTACAGGGTAAATGATAAAACAATTATAGTTGATTATAATATTTTCAAAATATTGCAATTGAGATATTTTAGGTATAATGAAACCGTAAATGTTTTGGATTAATAAAAAACCCTCTCGGATTGAGAGGGTTAATTTTTTGACTGTTTTATTTTTTTTTCAGTTCACCAATTGGAATATAAGAACCTTCACGAAAAGCGAAAATAGTTTCAGTTTCAACTTCTTTTGTAGAGATCAACAACTCTCGAACGTCCACATTCAAAACGTCTGCAATTTTAATTAACAAGTCTGGTTTTGGAAAACTATTCCCCTGGACTATGTTTGAAATGCTGGCAGGCGTTACTTCAACTTTTGCAGCCAAATCTTTTCCGGAAATACCTTTTTCAATTAATAATTCTTTTAGTCTTAAAATGCTCATGGGTTAGAAATTTATAGTTTAGACAAATATAAGTAAATTATAGTAATACTAAATTATTTTTAAAATAATTATAGCTTTACTTGTTATTGATTATACTATTACTTATATTTGAAGTATAATAATTATAGAGATACTAAACCATGAAAAATTTAATTAGAGTTTTAGCAAGTTACTTACTTAGTCCAAATGAAAATGTAATTGTGACTCATGGAGTGTATTACCACAAAACGACTTATACCTTCAATGATTCTGGAGTAACTAGAAAAACAGATCAGGATAAAATAGATTCTGTTTACAATGGATTAGATTTTGACAAAATTTTTAAATAAATATTACTAACAAACAAAATTACAATTATGGTACTTACACACAATCAGGCAGAAGTAACTCCGAAAGGATTTTTAGAAAAAAGAGACTTTAATTCATTCATGGTACTAGATACAAATAGTATTTTATATCCGGATGCAAAACAGGTCTTTGGTTATACAGTTGAAATATTAAATGTGATACGCATTAATACATTAGTAAATAAAATGTGCAATGGTTTTCAATCTAATTTTAATATTGATTCCTCAATTTATTATAAAGCTATAAGTAATGTTTTGGAGAGCAAGCCGTTTTTATATCCTGAACTTGAAAGTTATTTTTTAGCCTCACAGAAGAAAGAAGAATTTCTTTCCTTCTCTCGCAGCCTTGCAGATATTGAAGATGATTTTTATTTACCCTATGAAGTAGATTATATTCTTTTAGGTATGAATATGGACCAGTATGATAAACTTAATGAAGATAAAAAAGGTGATCTAAGCGATAGTTACAGCGATCTTAAATGTAATATGAGTTTCAAGAAAATTGAGATTAAAGATTTTATCATCAAAGCAAAACAATTAATTGATGAGGTCCAGTAAAGAAACGCTAGTATTTCCATTTGCTGAAATGAAATAAAGCAATAAATAATAATCTAATATTTTAGAGATAAAAAACCTTTCAGAAATGGAAGGTTTTTTTGTTTGAAAATGGTTTGAAAATATATTAAAAAATGTTTTTTTAACTCAATCGTACATAAATCGTACAAGTATTAAATTTAAAAATCCTTAAACTCCTGCTTTACAGTACGTTTAAGGATTTTTTATGTGACCTTGACTGGATTCAAACCAGTAACCTCTTGAGCCGTAATCAAGTGCGCTATTCAGTTGCGCCACAAGGCCTTATTGCGGGTGCAAATATAGGTATAATTGTGTGATTTGCAAGTCAAATTATAAATAAATAATTAAAAATATGCCACTAAAGAATTATATACGTGATATTCAAGGTTTTCCAAAAGAAGGAATTTTGTTCAAAGACATAACTCCGTTATTAATTGACCCAAAAGCAAGGAATAAATGTCTGGAAATACTGGTTTCGACACTTAAAGATAAAAAAATAGATAAGGTTATTGGGGTAGAAAGCCGAGGCTTTTTCTTTGGGATGCTAATCGCTCAGGAATTAAATGTTGGTTTTATTCCCGTAAGAAAACCTCATAAATTACCTTTTAAAACAATTTCTGCGACCTATGATTTAGAATATGGCACCGATACATTAGAAATCCATACCGATGCAATTCAAAAAGGTGATAGGATTTTAATACACGACGATGTTTTGGCTACTGGGGGAACCATAAAAGCCGTTTGCGAATTAGTCGAGAGACTGGGAGGTGTAATAGTGCAATGCAATTTCCTGATGGAGCTCAGTTTTCTAAAAGGCAGAGAAAAAATTAAAGGAAATGATATTTTTGCTGCGATGACTTATTAACTTAAAGCACGAGTCGTCACATAATAGCGGTAACCAATAATTGCCATTTGCCATTTCTTAGCTTTTCCTAAATCCAATCGTTGTTTAGTGAAACTGGGTAAAAGAAGTTTATTGATTTGAGCAAGTACCTTATACATAGATTTTTTTTCAAAGATATAAAAAAAGACGGTTCTAGGATAACCGTCTTTTTTGCTGTTATTTGTGAGGAGTATTTTTAAAATTATTTTGTTGTAATTTCGATAACACCGTTTATAGCTTTTTTACCATATTTTTTAATAGCATTCTGTCTTGTAAATTCAGTTGCATTTGATGGTTTTTGTACACCCATACTAATAATATTTTTAGGATCTAATTTTTCCAATGTTTGATAATTACTTTGTTTTCCATTAATTATAATTAAGGCTTTTTTAAAATCTACATTTTTATCATTTTGAATTCTTTTAATGTTATCTTCTGGTTTAGATGTCTCAAAACTAATAGCCCACCCTTTATCCTCATTTTTAGTTTGGCTT
This sequence comes from Flavobacterium sp. CG_23.5, assembly GCF_017875765.1. Classification (NCBI taxonomy): domain Bacteria; kingdom Pseudomonadati; phylum Bacteroidota; class Flavobacteriia; order Flavobacteriales; family Flavobacteriaceae; genus Flavobacterium; species Flavobacterium sp. CG_23.5. The sequence goes on from NZ_JAGGNA010000001.1 coordinate 338,038, forward strand.
TCAATTTTGTCGTTTTTTTTACCATCGACGTAGCTTTTTGTAATAATACGAATTGCATTTTTATTTGAAGTAGCATCTTTATTGACATCCATACTACTAATAAGATTTGGGCTCATGCTTTCAGCTTCGAGAGGGCTTACTTTTTTTCCATCAATATAATAGTCAGCATCTCCCGGAACCCCATTTACCTCTCTAGTCATCTTCGTAACGGTATAAGTATCTTTTGTTTTTTGACGAATAGTAACATTGTTAGGATCGACATTATCAAATCCCAAATCCGTTTTTTCTATATCAGAATTAAAAATACTTTTACTTCCTGTAGTTTTGCCTTTCGTAACAATTTTTATCGTGGATTCGTTTTTGTTTTTAATAACATCCATTGTGGCTATATCATCGGGATTGGTGCTGTCTAATTCTTTTTTTGTTACTTTTTTACCATCAATATAAATTTCAGTATTTAAATCTATAAACTCCTTTTTAGTAGCATTTGCTGCAGGAATTTTGTTTTTCTTGATGCTATCCGTTTCCTGATTATTAGTATTAGTACTTGTAATTGGGCTGGTTGCTTTAAGCTTACTCGTTTCTGCGATTACTTTTTCTTGTGCAACTACTTCAACTTGAAATAAACACATAAAGGCAACTAAGGCGGGCAGTACGAGTGCATACTTCCAAGAATTCCTTTTGTTTGATCGGTTTTTGTTTAACATAACAATTCGTTTTTTGATTAAGGATTGATAAAAATGATTGGTAATGGGAATACAATTTTCCTGTGTTGTTATTTTCAAAAGTGTGATTTGGTAACTTTTTTTATCAGCTATTTTTTTAGACGCTTCACCATCTGCGATGAACTCGAGGTTTTGAAGCATCGCTTTCTTGTAAAGCCAAATGAAGGGATTAAACCAAAAAAGAATACAAAATAGTTGTGCAATCAATACGTCAAGGGAGTGATTTTGCTGGCTATGTACTTTCTCATGAGCAATTATATTTTCAAGTTCGGTCGCATTGTACAAAGCCGAATTATAGACGATAGTACTAAAAAAAGAGAAGGGGGCTAGATTTTCTGTTGTGTCTATAAATTTATAATTAGCTTGGTGCGCTACTGTTTTTCCCTTAAATATTTTTCGAAGGCTGTAAAAATCAAACCCAAATTTAGTCAACAAAGCCAGAGCGCCAATGCAATAAGTCAAAGCCAATCCTAAATAAATATACTCCTCAGTGTGATTTTCTTCAGTCACGGTTCTTATTGGTAAGGAAGACCAATCGGAAGTAATAGGTGTAGGTGCTACCCAAATTATTTTTGTGTAAACGACTATCGGCAAAATAGTAGCTGTTAGTAATCCTGCTAAAAGAAACCTTCTATTTGTAGTAAAAAAAGTTTCTTTGCGCAACAGAAAATTATACGCCATAAAAAACAAAAGTAGTAATCCACTGGATTTTAAAAAGTAAATAGCGACTGCTTCCATAAATAATTATTTTGGTAAAGGTTTTATAACAGTAAGAAATTATTGCTATTTTATTGTTTTTCAATCATGGCTAGAATTTCTCGTAATTCCGCAGCCGAAATTTTTTCTTCTTTGGCAAAATGCGATACCATATTTTTGTAGGAACTATTAAAATAATTATCGATTGCCGTGTGCATAAAGCGTTTTCTATAGTCCTCTAAACTCACGATTGGATAGTATTGGTGCGTGTTTCCAAAAGCATTATGGGATACAAAACCTTTTTCTTCCAGATTCCGCACAATTGTAGAGAGCGTGTTGTAATGCGGTTGCTCTTCCGTAATTTCTGCCAATACTTCTTTTACAAATGCTTTTTTAAGCTTCCATAAAATGTGCATGATTTCCTCTTCTTTGTTGGTCAGTTTTTGCATGATTTTATTTATTTGAATCAAACATACAACTATATTTTTAGTTTGTAAACTACTTTTATAGTTATTTAACTAATTTTTTAGTTTTGGATACCATTTTACTATATTTCAGCAAACCTAGTTTTTTATATAAGCGTGTCCGCGTGAGGGATAGCAATGGAAATCCTTTTTACGGCGGTAGCTGGAAAAAGATTGAAATGTATAGCCCGACCCCATTTAAAAAAGGGGCTAAGTAACCTGCTTGTTGCTTAGCCCCTTTTTTAAATGGGGTCACGCCCAAAAAATAATTATTTGTGTTCTTCTTTAACTAATCGTTGCAGCCAGATACAGCCCGCAACCGAAAGTATTCCTAATGTTCCCATGACAAACCAGTTGGTTTGATAGCCAAATGTGGCAATGATTTCCAGTCCAGTCTTTGAACTGGCAATGTGTGCTAAGCTGAAACTCATCGTAAACAAAGCCATATAGCGACCTTCATGGCCTTTTGGTGCCCGACTTAAAGCAAAAGAATTGGAAAAAGGGAAGATGAACATTTCGCCAAAAGTGATAAAAATAATACTTACAATTAGTATTCCTGCCCACATATTGATCATTAAGACATAAAAACTGAGGGACATTAGAAAGGAACCCCAAAGAATAATTTTAAGTGTATCAATGCCTTTTCTTTGGCTAAAACTGACAATTGGCATTTCCAGAAAGAAAATTAACAATCCATTTAAGGACAGTAAAAGTCCGCTTTGAAACTCTGTTAATCCAAATTTTTCATTATGATACAAAGGTAAAGTGGTGAAAAGTTGAAAGAAAAGCATGGCCGTTATAAAACAAATAAACAGGAAAATCCAGAATATCTTATCTTTGAAAACAGATGCTGGAATTTCGGTTTCGCTATTTGCAGCGTTTAAATCAGCTGGTTTTTTGCGTTCTTTTACCAATAATGCAAAAATCAAAATGGAAACGATACAAGAACTTCCATCTACCCAAAAAAGACCGCTATATCCTAAATTCATGATGATTAAACCTCCCAGAGCCGGTCCAGCGGTAAAACCTAAATTTACCGCTAGTCTTACTAGAGTCAATGCTCTGGTACGATTTTCGGGTTTCGCATACGTGCCAAGGGAAACAAACATGGCGGGACGAAACATATCGGCAACGGTCATAATAACAAACATCCCGATGCACAATCCCCAAAAAGTACGAATGTATTGTACTAAGAATAATAGGATTCCACTGGTAAATAAACTGAAAACCATGATTTTATAAAACCCAATTTTATCAGATAATTTCCCTCCAAGCCAAGAACCTAACATGGATCCAAAACCAAAAGCTACCATAATCCATCCAACTTGTGCGTAAGAAAATTGTAAATCTTCTTTTAAATATTTGGATAGAAAAGGCAAAACCATCGTACCAGCGCGATTGATAAACGTAATCAAGGTAAGAATCCATACTTCTCTTGTGAATCCTCTAAAATTATTAATGTAACGTTGGAAAGCGGTTTGGATCATATATAAAGTTCTAATTTTGCAAAGGTAGAAAACTTTGTAGTGATGCGACTTTGTGGCATTGTAACTTTTAAACTATTTTTGCTTAAAAGTATTAAGGACTATCCGCAAAGAAAACAAAACATTTTTTTTTATCATTGCGAATTTAAGAAAATTAAGTTTTATTCTTAATGGACCTTAATTGCTTAATGGTTCAACAGGAATAACTTTATTTTTAATGAAAATAATCCAATATTATTAAAGCAGAAAGTCAAAAAGATATTAATATGAGAACACTATTTACTTTGTTTCTTTTGGTTCAATTGAATTTTGGCTTTGGCCAAGAAAAATTTGATGCGGCATCTGTAGCCAAATTTCAAGAAGTCATAAACTCGGAGTATGCTGATGCAAAGACAAGTCCTTTGAATTCAGAAGATTTAGCTGTATTCAAAACCTTGGATTTTTATCCCATAAATGAAAAGTTTTTTGTGGTAGCAAAATTCGTGAGAACAAAAAAAGAAAAGCCGTTTGAAATGAAGACCACTGGGGAAAGAAAACCAATGTATGTGAAATATGGGGAAGTTTATTTTGTTTTAGAAGGGAAAAATTTTAAACTGAATATTTACAAGAATATTGAACTTTCTAAAAAGAAAGAATACAAAGACTATTTGTTTTTACCGTTTTCAGATTTGACTTGCGGAAATGAAAGCTACATTGGCGGAAAATATATTGATATGAAAGTGCCTAAAGGTAAAACGATTGTCATCGATTTTAATACATCGTACAATCCATATTGTGCTTACAGTCATAAATATTCTTGCCCAAAAGTACCCTTGGAAAACGATTTGAATATCGAAATAAAAGCAGGAGTTAAAAAGTTTCATGATTAATGGAATTCTTTAATTTACATACCCATAAATTCACGAATCAGCCCAATGTGTTGGAATTAGTCAATCAATATCCACAGGAATTTGATGGTACGATTCCCTGTTATTCTATTGGAATTCATCCTTGGTTTATTGTTGAAGATAGAATTGAAGCTGATTTAGAGATTATTGAAAGCAAATTACAAGAGGCAAATTGTCTTGCGGTTGGTGAATGCGGACTGGATAAACGTATTGAAATCCCAATGGAATTGCAGCAGATGGTTTTCGAAAAACAATTGCTTTTGGCACAGAAATATCAAAAACCAGTTGTGATTCATTGTGTTGCCGCTTTTCAGGAATTGATTGAAATTACGAAAAAATTGAATATTACGGTTCCAGTACTAATTCATGGATTTTCCAAAAGCGAACAGTTAGCGAAACAGTTATTGGACAATGGATTTTATATTTCTTTTGGTAAATATTTATTGTTAAATCCGGAGTTGGAATTGGTTTTTAAAAATATGCCGAATAATCGATTTTTCTTGGAAACCGATACAGTTGAAGAAGGGATTGATGCTGTTTATGCTTTGGCAGCAAAATATAAAGGAATTTCGGTTGAAGAAATTCAAAAACAGGTGAATAGTAATTTTATGGAAGTATTCAAGAATAGAATTTAAACATAGTTACGGATGAAGTTTTAGAACTTTAAACATTAAACTTTAAACAAAAAAAAATAATGGCAGAGTGGACAGAAAGAGCCGAACTTTTATTTAAAAAAGAAGGTTTAAATAAATTGCAGAATGCAAATGTATTAGTCGTAGGACTTGGTGGTGTGGGTTCTTTTGCAGCCGAATTTTTGGCTAGAGCAGGAGTGGGGAAAATGACCATTGTAGATGGAGATGTAGTTGATATTACCAATATAAACAGACAATTACCAGCTTTACATTCTTCTGTGGGGCAACCCAAAGTTACTGTAGTTGGTGACCGATTAATGGATATCAATCCGGAATTGAAACTGACCCGCGTACAAGAATTTCTTTCGCCAGAGCGTGCTTTCGAGATTGTTTCGGAGGAATTTGATTATGTATTGGATTGTATCGACAGTGTAACCCCAAAATTGAATTTGATTATCGCCGCAAAGCGAAAAAGAGTGAAAATTATAAGCAGCATGGGTGCTGGCGGAAAGATGGAAGCTTCCAAAGTAAAAGTGACCGATATTACGAATACCGTCAATTGTTTTTTTGCAAAAACAATCAGAAGACGTTTGAAAGAATTTAAAATTGATAAATTGAAAGTCGTTTTTTCTTCTGAAATTCAGGATGAATCAAGTCTGAAAATGACGGATGGTTCTAATTTTAAAAAATCATTCTACGGGACAAATAGTTATATGCCAGGATTATTTGGTTTATATGCTGCGGAAACTGTGATTCGTTATTTGCTTAAAAAGGAGTAGTTTTTAGTCTCAGTCTCAGTCTCAGTCTCAGTATTCTGATAATCAAACATCTAACCTCTAACCCCAAACTTCTAACCTAAAAAAATGATACAAACAGTAATTTTTGATATGGACGGCGTAATTGTCGACACAGAGCCCGTACACCGTTATGCTTATTTTAAACAATTTGATGAATTGAATATTGCTGTTACGGAAGAAATGTATACCTCATTTACAGGGTTTTCAACTAGAAATACATTCCAGACTTTGAAGGAAGCTTTTCAATTGAATCATAATGTTGAGGATTTAATTCAAAGAAAAAGGAACATATTTAATGATGCTTTTGATAGTAAAGAAGATTTAGAATTGCTGGAAGGCGTTGAAAACTTAATCAAAGGATTACACGAAAACGGAATGCAATTGATATTGGCTTCCTCTGCTTCAAAAGTTACTATTGAGCGTGTTTTTCGTCGTTTTAAACTGCATCAATATTTTACTCATGTCGTGAGTGGAGAAGATTTTCCTAAATCAAAACCGCATCCTGCCATTTTTGAACACGCAGCTAGTTTATCGATTGCTCCAAAAGAAAATTGTATTGTAATTGAAGACAGTACTAATGGAGTGAAAGCTGCTAAAGCTGCTGGAATTTTCTGTGTGGGTTACAATAGCATTCATTCAAAAGACCAAGATTTATCGGAAGCGGATGTAGTAATTAATCATTTCAATGAATTGGGTTTGGATGAAGTGAATAATATTGACTCCAAATTAAGGAATATTTAACATTTAAGAATACCTGAATTTGTAAATTTGGGAAACATAAAAACAGATACTATGAAAAACATCTTAATTGCATTTGCTATCATTATTGCAAATTTCACCATTGAGGCACAAGTGAAAACGCCTCAAGCCAGTCCAAAAGCCGCTATTATTCAAACGGTTGGTTTAACCCAAGTTGAAATTAATTATTCCAGACCAAGTGCTAGAGGAAGAGCCGTTTTTGGTAATTTAATCCCTTTTGAAAAAGTGTGGAGAACGGGAGCTAATGAAAACACAACAATATCATTTAGTGATGATGTAGTTATTGATGGAAAAACTTTAAAAAAAGGAAAATACTCTATGTATACTGTTCCTAAAATTGAAAGCTGGGATATCATATTTTATTCAACTACAGATAACTGGGGAAATCCTGAAGAATGGAACGAAGCTAACGTAGTATTAAGAACCACGGTGAAGGAAGAAACTTTGCCAAAACCAGTTGAAACTTTTACTATCGGGATAAGCGGTTTAGATAATAATTTTGCCTATTTAGAAATGTATTGGGAGAGTTCTTATGTTGCTTTAAAGTTTGAAGTTCCTACTCAAAAAACAGCAATGGCAAGTATTGAAAAAGCTTTGGCTGGACCAGCTGCCGGTGATTATTTTTCTGCAGCGCAATTTTTATTGCAGTCTAATGGAGATAACGCTAAGTCATTAGTTTATGTAAATAAAGCTTTAGAAATGAATAAGGATAAACCATTTTTTTACTACCGTTTAAAATCATTGATACAAGCAAAACTTGGTGATAAAAAAGGTGCTATTGAAACGGCAAAAATATCTATGGCTGCAGCTGAAAAAGCTAAAAACCAAGATTATGTAAAGATGAATAAGGAAAGTATTGCAGAGTGGAGTAAGAATTAATACTTTGTTTTTTTTTAATCTTAAATCCCGTTCGCCTAAGCAAACGGGATTTTTTTATAATTAATAATGAAAACTATTCGTGCTAATATTGAATTTAAAATGTTAGGCTAATGATTTTTCTTTCCTAAAAATAGTCCATTGTAAAACTAAAGAAATTATAATCGTTAACATTGCTCCAATGAAATTTAGCCACAAATAACCCAGTTTTTCTTCTCCGCTTGGGTAAATATAGATGGCAAAATAATAGATTATAAAAATGGTGATTTGCGTTACAACCGCGCTGTAAAAAATAGCTTTAGATTTGACTTGTTTAATATAAAATCCGACAAGAAAAATACCGAGAACCGTTCCGTAAAATATAGATCCGATGATATTTACCAATTGGATTAAATTTTCAAATAAGGTTCCTATGCAAGCAAAAAGGATGGCAATTACCCCCCACATTAATGTAAAAAACTTTGTGGCATTCAGATAATGTTTTTCTGATTTTTCTTCTTTCAAATTACGCTTGTAGATATCAATTGCAGTGGTCGATGCCAAGGCATTCAGTCCGGAAGCAGTTGAAGACATAGCTGCAGAAATAATTACAGCCAATAATAAACCGATAAGTCCTTTGGGTAAATAATGCAAAATGAAGTGGAAAAAGACATAGTCTTTATCGTTAGTTTCACTTCCGCTATCGGCTTTCAGAATAATTTCTTTTGCTCGATCTCTTAAATCTTTCTCCTTATTAGATAAAGTAACTAATTCTTTTCGAAGGATTGGATTGTCATAATCTTGATTCAACTGATCAATGTACAAGAGATTAATCACTTTTTTATCTTCTGATAAATCGTCTAGTTTCTTTTCTAAAGAATGATATTCACCTTTGTATGCCGATTTTTCAACTATTATTTTATTGTTCGGATTAAAATTTAACGGAACTGGATTGAATTGGAAAAAGACAAAAACCATCACACCGGTAAGTAAAATAAAGAACTGCATAGGAACTTTCAATAGACCGTTCATAATCAATCCCATCTGACTTTCTCGAACAGATTTCCCTGATAAATAACGTCCAACCTGAGATTGGTCTGTACCAAAATAAGCCAAAGCAAGGAAAAATCCTCCCGTAATACCACTCCAAAAAGTATATTTTTCCTCAGGATCAAACGAGAAATTTACGATATTCATTTTGTCATTTGCTCCAGCGATATGCAAAGCACTAGTGAAAGTCATATCATTTGGTAAATAATGTAAAATCAGAAAGAAGGTAATAAACATCCCCGACATAATCACAAACATTTGCTGTTTCTGAGTCACGTTTACCGCTTTTGTTCCTCCCGAAAAAGTATAAATAATTACCAAAACACCAATAATAATATTCATAATAGTGAGATTCCAGCCTAGCAACGCAGACAATATAATGGCCGGCGCATAAATGGTAAGACCTGTTCCTAGTCCCCTTTGAAATAGAAAAAGTAAGGCCGCAAGGGAACGCGTTTTAAGATCAAATCTTTTCTCGAGATATTCGTACGCTGTATATACTTTGTATTTATGATATATTGGGATAAAAGTGACGCAAATAACTACCATGGCAATTGGTAGTCCAAAATAGAATTGTACAAATCCCATTCCGTCGTGATAAGCCTGCCCCGGTGTAGATAGAAAAGTGATCGCGCTGGCTTGAGTTGCCATAACCGAAAGACCAACAATATGCCAAGGCGTTTCATTACCGCCAAGAATAAAGTCTTCTACATTTTTGCTGCCTTTGGTTTTCCAAGCACCATAAATAACAATAAATAATAAGGTGACAATAAGTACAATCCAATCAAATAGTTGCATAAGTTAAGAGTATAATTGCATTATTAGGTAAAAAATTAAAATATAGATCGCATTGACTGCAAGGACCCAACTATAGCTTTTTTTCCAAGTCTTTAATTTTTTCTTTTCCATTTTTTAATGTGTTATGGCTTAAATTTTTGTGCAGGAATTTTTACTGGAGCTTTTAAAGAAATTATATTTGATAATAATCTAAAAGCACCTGGAACTCCTTCCGGTAATTCTCTAAAAAAACTCAAGCCGGTATAAATATAGTATCCTTTTCCGTACGGAGCAACTAGTAAAGCCCCGTTTTTTGGAGTTTCACCTTTGTCATTTGATGATAAAATAGGAGTGAAGGCTGGGTCAAAGTTATTTGCATAATACAAGCCTTGTTCCTGTTGCCAGCCTTCAAAATCCTTAACTGTAATTTTATTTGGATTGTTCAAAACGGCATGATTTGGTGCTAAGAAACGAACTTCGGCATTTTCTTCAGTTACACGATCATTTGAAATTTTCATTGGAAAAGGAGCAATATTTGCAGAAACTGCCTCTTCAGGAGTGTTGTATTGCACCAGCATTGTTTTTCCTTCTTGTACAAAATCAAAAAGTATCGCTTGTTTATTGGCTAATTCTTTTACGGTATTGTAAGCTCGTATTCCTGTAATTACAACATCAAAATTGGCTAATTTTCCAGGAGTTATTTCCTCCGGTTTAAGTAGCGTTACTTTATATCCCATTTGAGACAGACTTTTAAGAACTTCGTCTCCGGCGCCCATAATGTAACCAATTCTTTCATCATTAGTTTTCAAATCTAATTTGATAAATTTTGCCTCCGCAGGTTTCAATACTTGTTGTTTGGTTATGTGGTTGTAATCGATAATTATTTGGTCTTTATCATATGGTCTATTATCAATAAACGCAATGCTTTTGGCTACAGCTTCATCATTTTGATCCGGAGGTGTAACTTGAAAATAAACGATTTGTTCTGTCCCTTTCTTTTCTAAGTTAAATGGAATTGATTTAGGTAAAACGTTCCAATTATTTGGTAGTTCCAATTTTAAATCTCCTTTGATCCCATCTTTTCCAGATTTTATTTTTACTGCTATTTCTTTATTTTTTCCGTTTTTAAAAAGGGAAACTTTATCAAGAATACTTGTGGTTACTTCAGGAACAATATCTAAATAATTATACATTTCACCCTTTACACCATCGTTATATTTGTAAATAACAGTTCGTTCAAATGGAATTTCGATGTTGTTGATTAACAGGTTAAATACCACTTTTACTTCCCGAATAATGTCTGGAATCCCAATATTTTTTTGATTTTCGACGCTATACATTCCTACTGTTCCCTTGTCTTTTAACCAATAGGGTTGCGTATAGTCAATAGTTGTTGGCAATTGTAAATCGAGATTTATGGTATTTGAAACATTATTAGCTAGTATTTTATTTTGCGGCGCATTTTTTTGCTCCGGCAAAGTGGTTATACTACTTAATTGCATGATTGTTTCACTTCTATTTATGGCTTCCAGTTTTAGTTTTACAATTCTTCCCGGAGTAGCTTCCTGGTTTTGCGCGACAGCTTCAAGATATAATCCGGAACAGGCTGCAATGATTTCTTTTATGGCGGAAGATTTTATCGTTTTCCAATGATTATCCTCCAGCGATTGTACCATTGAATAGGCTTTCGCCAAATTTGGAATGCTGGCTGAAGGATTGTGATAATCAAATTGAGTCGCAATAGTTGTCAATAATTCACCAATAGGTTTTCCGCCTTTTACTCGGTTCCAACTCGTATCAATTCCTTCAAAAATGGAACCTTTGTTTTGTAATTGTTCACCATTTATAAACTCTAAGTATTCGGTGTCTTCCCCACGACTTCCAGTGCTTCCAAAGCCTTGTGATTGGTGACGACTTCTACTTAATGCTGCAATTTCCTGATTTGATTTTCCAGTCGATGGAAAATAAACTCCAGTTTGTATGTCGATTAAATTAGATTTATCTGCTGCATCAAATTTTTCTTTACTTCCATAAAACCACCACGAAGTATTAAAAAACTGGCGCTTAGGCTGCCATGGTTGGACTAATTTTAATTGCTCTGGAAAAACTGTTGGATCATTTGCGAGTTTAAAACTTTCTACACTCAACATGGCCGAAGCGGTATGATGCCCATGTGTTGTTCCTGATGAACGATGGTCGAAACGATTGATAATTACATCGGGTTGAAATTTTCTAATTGCCCAAACTACATCTGCCAAGACTTTATTTTTATCCCAAATTTCTAATGTTTCTTGCGGATTTTTTGAAAATCCAAAATCATTAGCACGCGAGAAAAACTGCTCACCACCATCAATTTTTCTAGCTTCAAGAAGTTCTTGAGTTCTTATTACTCCTAATAATTCACGTAATTGAGGTCCTATTAAATTCTGGCCACCGTCACCGCGAGTTAAAGATAAATAACCAGTTCTTGCTTTTTTTTCATTTGATAAATAAGAAATCAACCGAGTATTTTCATCATCAGGGTGCGCAGCTATATAAAGAACAGATCCTAAAAAATTAAGTTTTTGAATTTGATTACAAATTTCAACCGAATTTAATTTTTGGGGTTGCTGCGCTTTTGTTATTTGAAAACAAAAAAGGAAAAGTATTAAAGGTAGAATATATTTATTTTGCATTTTTTTGAATTTAATTTGCAACAACTCCAAATGTAGGAATTAAATAATTTTTTATAAAATGTTTTTGATTTTCTTTCGAAAAAATAAAAACTTGATAACACAAAAAAAGAGAGACAACCTAAATTGGTTCTCTCTCTTTTTTTTAATTTTCTTAATGAAAAATCTAATTAGCCACGACCATGTCCGCGACCATTTCCATTGTTACCATGTCCTTCATTTCCATGACCATTGTTTCCACGTCCTTCGTTTCCGTGACCTTTGTTACCATGACCTTCATTACCACGATCGTAACCTCTGTTACCATTGCCACCACGATTTTCGTATTCTCTACGGTCATTATTGCGGTATGCACCTATAGATCTTTGTGGTCTTCCATGATAACCTTTGTAATATCTAACTCTATCATTTCTGTAATTGCTATAAGGTCTTGAACCATGATAGTCGTTCAATACCACTTTGTATCCGTTATACAAATCATAATTTCTATATTGTCCTGGCAAATATCTAGATCTTGTCCATCTTCCTCCATTGAAATAAATAAATTGTGTAGCTCTGATGTCGTAGTAGGCTTCAACATCAGGTAAATAATAGTAGTCAACATCAGAATAACCCTGTGGACCCCACGATGGCGCCGTTCCTATGTTTACACTTACTGAAACTTGTGCATGAATTGTGCTTGAGGCAAAAAGGATTATTCCTAAGGCGAGTAGTTTTAAAGTTTTCATTTTCCGAATATTTAATTAATAATAATTTTATACTAACTTTTTATGTCAGTAATTTTTATGTAAATCCAACAACTGTGCCAATAAATTTTACTTAACATATTTGTTGAATATTGTTTTTGAAAAAAATAATTTGATAGGTCCCTAATGACTGCGCGATCATCATGAAATAAACTTTTATTTTTTTTTACCTTGTTTACCGACTTTATCACAGTAAAAGTATGGCCTAAAGCTTAATTTGCAATTATAAAATTGTAGTTGAGAATTATATAATTTACCGTTACAATCTTGATTAAATTTTATTTAATGCGCGAATAGATAAGTGGGTAGTTTTAAAGAATCCTTTTTTCAATTCACTTGAAGAAATTAGAAACAAAGTGCAATAGATTAACTTTTATAAATGATTTCTAAAAAAAAAAGAGAACCCGCGCTGGGTTCTCTTTTTACTTCAATTAATTAGGAATTAATGTTTTCCTTTACCTTCTTTATGTTCTTTTCCTTCTTTATGGCCTTTTTCTCCTTTATAGCCTTTGTCTTCTTTATAACCATGATTTTCGTATTCTCTATGGTCATTGTTACGATACGAACCTATTGATTTCTGTGCTTTACCATGATAACCTTTGTAATATTTCACTTTATGATTTTTAAAGTTAGTATATGGTCTCGATCCATGGTAATCATTCAACACTACTTTATATCCATTATACAAGTTGTAATTTCTATACGGTCCTGGTAAGTATCTAGCTCGTGTCCATCTTCCTCCATTGAAATAAATAAATTGTGTAGCTCTAATGTCATAGTATGCTTCAACATCAGGTAAATAATAATAGTCTACGTTAGAATAGCCTGAAGGACCCCACGCTGGTGGAGTACCAATATTTACATTTACTGAAACTTGTGCATGAATTGTGCTTGAGGCAAAAAGGATTATTCCTAAGGCGAGTAGTTTTAATGTTTTCATTTTTCAAATATTTAATTAGTAATAATTTTATTGTAACCTAATCATCAATGTTTTTATATTAAACCAAAATTGTGCCAAATGGATCAATTAACATTTTATTAGGTTTAGTTTCGAAAAAAAAGAGAAGTTTATAAGCTTCTCTTTCATTTAAATTTAAAAATTGATTACAATAAAAGAATCAATAAAAGGATTATGATAATTATTGCTCCAACAGAAAAATATACACCGTTTCCTGTAGATCTTAACTCAGATTTAATGGCGCGAACTTCTTTACGAAGCGCTTTTTTCTCAGAAGATTTCAAAGAAGATTTATCCATTGCTTTTATTTCATCTAATCGGGAAAGCATAATCTTTACTTCAGCAGGTACTTCTTTAGTATTGTTTGCTATTGTAGTTGGTGTTTTTTCAGCTGCAATCATTGGAGTAGCTAAAGCGCTTAATGACAATACCATCATCATTAAATAGACTATTAATTTCTTCATCTTGTTTGTTTTTTTTGTTTAAAGTTATTATTACGGTAAATGTATAATTTAGATAATAATTTATAATTATATAATTGCAGCCGAGATTTATATAATTTACAGCATAAAAAAAAGAGGCTGATCATAGTGATCAGCCTCTTTTTTTAGAAATATTCTAAATATTAGAATTGGTATCTTAAACCCAAAGCTACATCAGAACCGTAATTGTTTTTATAGTAACCATTACCACCAAATTCAGGTCTGAAATCCAAAGAAATCAATAATGGAATGTCAAAATTATATTCAATACCTATATCTCCAGCTGCAAATGCGAAAGTATCGTTGTAATGAGTATTGTTATTGTCATAACTATAGCTACCTAAACCTCCACCAACACCTGCGTACCAGTTGAAACCTCCATCAATGTTCCAAACCCATTGGTATAAAGCTGCTAATTTGATAGCATTGTCATCATATCCGTTGTTGTTGTAGTCATTTCTGTTTCTCCAACCTAAATCTAATTCAAGTCTATTGTTTTTAGACAATCCTCTTTGGTAAGAAAGCTCGCCACCAAAACCATTATTTCCACCTAAACGTAGACCTAATGCATTTTTAGAAATGTCTTGAGCTTGAGCAGTAAATGCTAATCCAATTAGCATAATCGCTGATAAAATAATTTTTTTCATAAGTAAATTTTTGTCCTACAAAGGTATTGTTAAAGCAAACAATATTACTTGTAAAATTTTAATTAAATTTTATAAAATTCACACCTTTTGAAATCTTTAAGTTTTTAATAACGCGATACAATTTAAAATTTTTATCTAGATGAAATTATTGATGCAATCAATTGGTTGCTCAAAACATCCTCCATTTCAAAAAGGTTCTCTTCTACAGGATAGTTGGCTTCAGAGTAGCGATATAACTTCCATCTTTTTTTGTTGTATTCTAACGCTGTCAAATTTTCTACCCAATCCCCTGAATTTAAATATAAGGTAGATCCATTTTTATTTTCTTTTTGAATCATTTTGGGTTCATGAATATGACCGCAAATAACATAATCATATTTTTTTTCAATAGCCAAATCAGTTGCTGTTTTTTCGAAATCAGAAATATGTTTGACTGCTTTTTTTACACTTGCCTTTATTTTTTTAGAAAAAGAATAGGGTTCTTTTCCTAATTTCAGCAAGAACCAATTGACAAAGCGGTTCAAAAGTATTAGGTAATCATATCCCAATCCACCTAATTTCGCAATCCATTTAGAGTGTTGTACCGAAGTGTCAAAAACATCGCCATGAAAAATCCAAGCTTTTTTATCATCTAAATCTAATATTAATTTATCTGCCAAGGTGAAATTTCCCATATTCATATCACTAAATTTTCGCAGCATTTCATCATGGTTTCCTGTAATGTAATAGACCTTTGTTCCTTTGGAGGCAATACTAATAATTTTTTGGATAATTTTCAAATGTGTTTTCGGGAAATAAGATTTTCTGAATTGCCAGATGTCTATAATGTCACCGTTTAGCACTAAAATTTTAGGTTTTATGGAAGATAAATAATTATATAGTTCCTTAGCATGACTTCCATAAGTTCCAAGATGTACATCTGAAATTACAACCAGTTCAACTTTTCTTTTTTTCAATTTTCTCTATTTTGAAGTTTAACAAATTAATTGCATTTGTATTAATTGAAATGAAAGTAAAGGTTAAGAAATCTAGCACAAGATTAATTTACAGTCAATAATCCTTAAATGTTTCATAAAACTTTATCCCGAAATCGCAGGATAAAGTTTTGAACTCTAAACTAAAATCATACATTTGTTCAAAACTTATTATAATGGCGGGAAATAGCTACGGTACACTATTCAGATTAACCACTTTTGGAGAATCGCATGGAGAAGCTTTAGGCGGAATTATAGATGGTTGCCCTTCTGGAATCACATTAGATCTTGATGCAATTCAATTCGAAATGTCGAGAAGGAAACCAGGTCAATCGGCAATTGTGACTCAAAGAAAAGAACCGGACGATGTACAGTTTCTATCCGGAATTTTTGAAGGGAAAACAACTGGAACTCCCATTGGTTTTATTATACCAAACACCAATCAAAAATCCGATGATTACTCTCATATAAAAGATAATTATAGACCAAGTCATGCCGATTATGTCTACGAAAAAAAATATGGCGTTCGCGATTATCGTGGTGGTGGTCGAAGTTCTGCCCGTGAAACTGCCAGTAGAGTAGTAGCAGGAGCAGTTGCAAAACAAATGTTATCTGAAATAAAAATCAATGCTTACGTTTCTTCTGTTGGACCGCTATTTTTAGAAAAACCGTACCAGGAATTAGATTTTTCGAAAACGGAGAATAATCCTGTTCGTTGTCCGGATGAAGTAATGGCAAGTGCAATGGAAGATTATATTCGCGACATCAGAAAACAAGGCGATACGGTAGGTGGAACTGTAACCTGTGTAATTCAAAATGTGCCTATTGGTTTAGGGGAACCTGTTTTTGATAAACTTCATGCTGAATTAGGTAAAGCCATGCTTTCTATAAATGCAGTGAAAGGATTTGAGTTTGGAAGTGGTTTTTGTGGGGCAAAAATGAAAGGTAGCGAGCACAACGATTTATACAATCCTGACGGAACTACAAAAACTAATCTCTCTGGGGGAATTCAAGGTGGAATTAGCAACGGAATGGATATATATTTCCGAGTTGCATTTAAACCTGTTGCGACCATTATGCAAAAACAAGAAACGTTAGATAATCAAGGAAACATAACTGAAATGACAGGAAAAGGACGACATGATCCTTGTGTTGTTCCTCGTGCAGTTCCTATTGTTGAAGCAATGGCTGCAATAGTCCTTGCTGATTTTTATTTAATTAATAAAACGTATTTCAAATAATCAATTTCATAATAACCAATTTTAGATAACAGATAACCAATTAAATGAATACAACCGAAACCAAGAAAGCATCAATTTTTTCAAACCTAACGACTCAAATACTTATTGCAATGGTATTTGGAGCTCTTTTAGGGATTATTATTCATAATTCTATTTCGCAAGAAGCGGCGCTATCCTTTAGCAGCAAAATCAAAATGCTAGCTACTGTTTTTATTAGATTAGTCCAAATGATAATTTCACCATTAGTATTTACAACGCTAGTTGTAGGAATTGCTAAATTAGGTGATATCAAAGCAGTAGGGCGAATAGGCGGGAAAGCCCTTGGTTGGTTTTTTACGGCCTCATTCATTTCCTTGTTATTAGGTATGTTTTTTGTAAATCTGCTTGAACCAGGAGTTGGACTTAATTTACCAAATGTTGATTTAGCTTCTGCTTCAGAAGTGACCGCAAAAACACAAAGTATTTCCTTTGAAAACTTCATTGAGCATATTGTGCCTAAAAGTATCTTTGAAGCGATGGCGACTAATGAGATTTTACAAATTGTCATATTCTCTATTTTCTTTGGTTTGGCAGCGGCGTCTTTGGGAAGTTATGTAAAACCAGTTATCAACGCATTAGATAAAACATCTCATATCGTTTTAAAAATGGTAAACTACGTAATGAAGTTTGCTCCAATTGGTGTTTTCGGTGCTATTGCAGGTGTCTTTGCAGTAAGAGATTTCCAAGAATTAGCCATAACTTATTTTAAATTCTTTGGTTCTTTCTTAATTGGAATTTCATCAATTTGGGTTGTATTAATATTAGTAGGATATATTTTTCTTAAAAGCAGAATGACTGTTTTGCTTAAAAGAATTGTAAGTCCATTAATTATTGCATTTGGAACTACAAGTAGCGAAGCAGTTTTTCCTAAGCTTACGGAAGAGCTAGAACGCTTTGGAGTCAAAGACAGAATCGTTTCTTTTATGCTTCCATTGGGCTATTCTTTTAATTTAGATGGGAGCATGATGTACATGACATTTGCCAGTATTTTTATTGCTCAAGCTTATGGAGTGCATTTAGATTTGGGAACTCAAATGACGATGCTTTTAGTTTTAATGCTAACCAGCAAAGGAATTGCAGGCGTACCTAGAGCTAGCTTAGTAGTTGTAGCTGCGACTTGCGGAATGTTTAAAATTCCAATTGAAGGAATTGCATTAATTTTACCAATAGACCATTTTTGTGATATGTTTAGAAGTGCAACGAATGTTTTAGGAAATGCATTAGCCACTTCAGTAGTTGGGAAATGGGAAGCGGAAGCTGAAGATGAAATGGTGACACCGGAAATTATCTAAAATATTCTTTTACCGTAATAGTGATCTAACCCATTTGTTTATCAAATGGGTTTTTTATGTTGTAGTTTTTTGTTTTTATATTAAAGTATATAGCATGTAAAAAGAAGGTTGAATTGCCAATTAGTTGCTGTGTTTTACTTTTTGAATGACCAAATATTAAAATTATGAATGTATTGATAGATTCTTCATTTTTTTTATGAATAAATTGTATATTTGACTCAATAATAGCTAAATATGTCCCAAATTAGATTTTTTTTGTTAATTGTAACATTAACTTTTTTTAATGTTAACTGTTATTCTTTACCTATAACAACACCGAATAATGAAATCTTAAAATTAACAAAACAAGCATCTACTTATTTGCGTAATTCTAATTTTGAAAAATCATTAGTAACAGCCAGACTTGCATTGCATGAGGCAATTAAAGTCAAGGATAACAATCTAATTGCATGCTGTTATAAAACTATCGGTTCAAATTTTGAGGAATTAGCTGAATTTGATAAGGCTATTTTTTTTTATAAAAAGGGACTTTCTTATGTCAACAAAACCGACAATGACACCATTAAATATGGAATAAATAATAATTTAGGCAATATATATTGTTTCGAAAAAAAACAGTTTCAAACAGGAATTAGCTATTACAAAACTTCATTAGCGAATTGCGCAAAAATAGCGGATACTAGCAAGATTGTTTTAACAAAACTCAATATTGCTTGGGCTTTTTTTGATATCGGTTTTTATGAAGAGGGTTATCCTTATTTGAAATTTATCAATACTTATCATCAAAAATTTGGAAATCAATCGACCATTGTGGCTTTAAATATGCTCAATGGCATGTATTACGCATATAAAGAAGACAATAAAAAAGCGACTACTTCTTTTTTAGAAGGAATCAAATTAGGAGAAGAAGGAAAAGAAAAATTAGATTTGTCTTACACTCATCAAGAATATTCTAAGTATTTGTTTAAAAAAGGAAACTATAAAAAAGCATATGAAAACTTGGTTCTTTATGATAAAATAACAGTTGATCTTTTCAATAAAGAAAGAATTGAAAAGGCAAATAGGGCTGGAATTAACCTCCAGTTAGATGAATATAAAAGAGAAATTGAAAAAATTGAAAATGAAAAAGACTTACAAACGCAAAGTTTAAGAAAGTCAAAAATTATTATGCTATTGTTTATTGTTGTACTAACGATATTATTAATGTTTCTTTTTACATTATATAAAAACAATATTTTCAAGAAAAATATAAACACCGAGCTTTCTTCTACGAACGAAAAATTAATTTTCGCAAAAGAAAAAGCAGAAGAAGCATCAATTTTAAAATCACAATTTGTGTCAACCATTAGTCACGAATTGAGAACTCCTTTATATGGCGTTATAGGAATTACAAATATGCTTTTAGATGAGCACAAGGAATTGGCTAACAGCCCACATTTAAGTTCTCTTAAGTTTTCAGCTCGGTATTTGCTGTCATTAGTCAATGATGTTTTGCAAATTAATAAAATTGAGGAGAACAGAATTATCCTTGAAAATTTGACTTTCAATATTTCTGACGAAATAAATATGATTAAAAATTCACTTACGTTTCTGGCTAAAAATAATAATAATAGTATTGATGTAAATATTGACCCTGCAATTCCAGAAAATTTAATCGGTGATAAACTGAGACTTTCTCAAATAATAATAAATCTTGTTGGTAATGCTTTGAAATTTACTAAAAATGGCGAAGTATTTATTGAAGTGAATTTATTAAAAGTAACTAATAAATTTCATTTTATTGAATTCAAGATAAAGGATAATGGAGTAGGTATTGCAATTGAAGATCAGGGAAAGATATTTGAAAAATTTGTCCAAGTAGGAAGGAAAGAGGATGATTATCAAGGAACTGGCTTAGGTCTATCTATTGTAAAAAGGTTGTTGAAATTGTTTGGAAGCGATATTTCTTTAGAAAGTGCTTTAGGAAAAGGAACCGAATTTAAATTTACAATAGCATTTGAATCTGACCCTAATAAAACAAAAGAGATAATAAATAGTATCCAAGTTGATTTATCGTTAAATAAACTTTTGAAGGTTCTGGTTGTTGAAGATAATAAGATTAACCAAATTGTAACCGAAAAAATTCTCAAAAAAAATAATTACTCCTGCTCCATAGTCGATGATGGATTTCAGGCTATAAAAGTACTGGAAGAAGAAAATTTTGATATTATATTTATGGATATTAATATGCCTTTAATGAATGGGTTTGAAACTTCAAAAAGGATTCGAAGTGCAGGAATAAAAACACCCATTGTAGCTTTGACAGCTTTTGATAAAGAAGAAATTGCTGAAGAAGCTATTTCTGCAGGAATAAACGATATTATAGTAAAACCATTTGACTCCAATACATTATTCAAGTGCATCACTAATCTTGGTGCTAAAACTTGAAATGAAAAGCTTTTAAATATCATTATTAATTGAAATTTTCAGTGTAAATTTTTATAAAATATAAAAATCGCTAAATCAAAGGGAAAGTTTAATATCGCCAATGATTTAACGATTTTGATTTATTCAAATCAAATAAATCATTAATTTATTTGATTGCAATTGTTTTATGCGTTTTTTTCATGGAGCCGTTTATTTTGGCTATCTCAACATGTAGAATTCCATCTTTATAAGTCGCTTCAATTTTATTTTCATCTAAATATTCAGGCAAATAGAAAGATCTGTAGAAAGATTGATAGTTAAATTCTTTACGTACATAATTACCTTTTTTTCTGGTTTCTTCTTCTTCTTCTTCTTCTTCTTCTTCTTTCTCAGAAGAAATCATAAGCATATTGTTGTCAATTTCGATTTTGAAATCTTCCTTTTTCAATCCGGGAGCAGCCAATTCAACTTCTAATTTATTATCTGTTTCTTTTAAGTTTACCGAAGGTAAATTACTTCCGATAGCCGAAAAATTTTTGTTTGTCCAATCAAAAATATCTCTTGTGAGAATATCATCAAAAAGAGGATCCACTGATGCGACAAAATTGTTTCTTTTTACTAAATTTCCCATAATAGTACGTTTTAAATTGTTTAATTAAGTTATATAAATTTAACTAAAATCTATAGCGCAATTTATAATTTAACAGTTAAAACGTTTAAAAACAGTTTGTTATCGATGAATTACTTATTTGAATAAAAACGATAAAAAAGATTTAGTACAATTGAATTTCTAAGTGGAACCAATTAATACCAACGTTTTTTATTTTGTTTTGAAATATCGGATTTTCTTGATTTATGAGCTCCGCCACTGCGATTAGAATTGTTTTGTTTTGCAGCAGGAGCTGTTTCCGGACTTCCTGAATGCCAGCCATACGGATGATCGTTTACAATTTTTACATCTACTTTTATTAATTTTTGGATATCTTTCCAGTACTGATGCTCGTCCTTACTGCAAAAAGAAATTGCAATACCTTCATTTCCGGCACGACCAGTTCTACCAATTCGATGCACGTAAGTTTCAGGAATATTAGGCAAATCAAAATTAATTACAAATGGTAATTGGTCAATATCAATTCCTCTAGCTGCAATATCGGTAGCCACTAAAACATTGATTTCTTTATTTTTGAAACCATCTAAAACGCGTTGTCTTGCGTTTTGAGACTTATCTCCATGAATCGCTTCGGCTGCAATGTCATGTTTATGTAATGCTTTTACAACATTGTCTGCTCCATGTTTGGTTCTTGAAAAAACCAAAACATTCGATAAGTTTTCATTTTTTATTAAATGATAAAGTAAATTTCTTTTTTCTGTTTTTTCAACAAAATAAACGCGTTGTTCCACATTTTCGGCAGTTGACGAAACAGGAGATACGGTTACGGTTGCAGGATCTTTTAAAAACATTTCGGCCAATTCTCTTATGGCCATTGGCATTGTTGCTGAGAATAAAAGTGTTTGTCTATTATTTGGTGTCAATTTCACAATTTTTTTGACATCATTTACAAATCCCATATCAAGCATTTGATCTGCTTCATCGAGAACTAAAGTGTGTAAGTGATCTAAATCTATAAAACCTTGTTTTACTAAATCTAGCAAACGTCCCGGAGTTGCAATCAAGATATCAATTCCTTTTTTTAACATCTCCACTTGTGGCATTTGAGAAACTCCTCCAAAAATGGTGAGTTGGACTAAGTTGGTATATTTTCCATATTGGTCAAAATTTTGTCCAATTTGAACTGCTAATTCTCTTGTTGGTGTAATAATTAGGGCGCGTATTGGGCTTGCTTTTTTAGACGAACCCACTATTCTGTGCAATTGATGAATGATAGGAATAGCAAAAGCTGCAGTTTTTCCAGTACCGGTTTGTGCGCAACCGATCATATCTCTTCCCGATAAAACGATTGGAATAGCTTGTTCTTGTATGGGAGTTGCTTCTAAATAGCCTTGTTCAAATACGGCTTTTTGTATACTTTTTGAAAGTGATAAATCTTCGAATAACATATTTTAGGTATTAAATATCTTGTATTAAGTACATAGATAGTGCTGCAAAGATAGTATTAATATTCTTGGTGCCTATTTTTATGCTATTTTGGATAGGAATTTTGGGAGCGTTATAGTATGGTTCTTGTCAAAGCAAGATTATTATTAGTATTAGATTTAATAAAATCGGTAACAAGATAACCTATAAGCTTTCCAATTAGATGATTGTTTTTGTCTTCTCCTAAATCTGGGGCACCTTCGCAAATATGCAAATAGGTTGCGTTTTTATTTTTTGCGAAAAACGAAACAAATTGACGAAGTTGTTCCACTGAGAAACCACTCAAAGTCATTGCGCTGCAAGCAATATTAGGAATAGCATCCAGATCAATTTCGATTCCATAAAAATCATCATTTACAAATTCCAAAGCTAGTCCCATCTCCATATTGAACTCTTTTTCTTTTCTAATATTAATACTGTCGTACGTATTGTAGCGCACGCGATCTTCAATTTTTTTAATGATATCCAAAACGCTTTTAGAAGTATAGTTTTCGTGTAAACCAAAAATGAAATATTTTTTAAGAAAACCTTCTTCATAGGCATAAGAAAAACCATTGCCGCTGTGTCTTCCTTCTAAAATTCTAAAATCAGAATGAGCATCAAAATTGATTGCATTTACAGGTTTACCCTTGGCTAAAGCCGAACCTTTAATATTTCCGTAAGAATTATTATGACCTCCACCAATAATTATAGGAGTTTTTCCTGATTTCACGATATTGAAAATAATATGAGACACATCTTTATCTATTTTTTCAACTAACTGACTTAATTTTGCTCTGTCGTCAATGTCATTAAAATCTAAATGTTCCACATCTTTCATTTCTTCACTAACATCTAATTGTCCTAAAACAATGAGTTGGCTTCCTTTGCAAAAACGGTTGTGTTGAATATTTGCAATACTTTTTATAGCACTATCCCAAGCAGATGCTGCTCCTGGTCTCCCAAAATTAGCTCTTATGCCAATATCTTCGGGTATTCCAAATAATACATATTTAGCCTCAGAAGTTTTAAGAAACTCTACTGTATCAGTCTCTTTTGGCACTATTATCATTTTCTCACCAAATTTTATTTCACCACTTCTATGGTTAGTAATTTTAGCAAGATCATTGATTGTAAAAGGGATAATCTTTTCCATTATTAAAAAAAAATATTGTTAAAAATAATATAATTGTGTAAATTTACGTTATCAAGTCATTATATTTCAATTTAATTATAAAAAATAAAAAATGGAAAATCAAAAAAGCAGTTCAGGTTTAAAAGCGGTGGTTGCAGTTTTAGCAGTTTTATTAGTGGGAAGTTTAGTATATATATTTAAAATGACATCCGATACCGAAGTTGTAAAAACAGAATTAAAGTCAACTTTAACTGAAAAGGAGACAGTAATGAAAAATTTGCAAGATTTGAAAACTACTTATGACGCTGCGATATCCGAAAATACTTCTATGTCTGATGAATTAACTCAAGAAAGAGATAAAGTAGTAAACTTAATGAATGATCTTAGTAAATCAAAAGGAGATGTAGCTTCTTTGTCAAAATACAGAACTCAAGCTATTGCATTACAATCTAATATGAAAGTATTAATGGCTGAAAATGCAGGTTTGAAAAAACAGAATACAACTTTAACGACACAACGTGATAGTACAGTTGTTGTTCTTGGAGAAGCTAAAAAATCTAATGAAACCTTAGCAGGACAAAATCAAGAGCTTTCAAAAGTAGTAGAAAAAGCTGCCAAATTAACTGTTTTGAATACGAGAGGTTCAGCCTTTAAATTAAAAAGTTCTGGAAAAGAGGTAGCTACAGATAAAGCCAGTAGAGCAGATGTTCTTAAAATTAGTTTTACCATTGCTGAAAATCAAGTAGCACAATCAGGAGCTAAATCGTATTATGTTCAAGTAATTGACAGTAAAAACAATGTTTTGGGAGATAAGAAAACAGAAACTTTTGGTGATAACACTTTGACTTATAGTTTTGTATCTAATGTTAATTATGAAAATAAAACAGTTGATGTTACAGAAAATTTGCGAGGTAAAGATTTTCCAAAAGGAACTTATTTTGTAAATATATTTGATAAAGATCAATTGGTTTCTAAAACCAGTTTTAATTTAAAATAATTTCTAAAGTAATTAATTGCGTAAAAAAAAGAGGAACTTTTAAAGTTCCTCTTTTTTTATGTAAAAATTTCACCTTCTATGATTACAGTATCGATTAGATTACTTCCAAAAGCATACGGCAATTGATAATAAGAGGGTATAGGTTTAGTGATGATTAGATTTGCTTTTTTTCCCACTGTTATGCTTCCATGTGTTTGTGAAATTCCCATCGCATAAGCGCCATTTATTGTGGCAGCATTTATGGCTTCTTCGGGAGTCATTTTCATTTTTATGCAAGCAGTTGCCACAACAAAATTCATATTTCCCGACGGCGTAGATCCCGGGTTATAATCGGTTGCGATGGCCAATGGAAGTCCTGCAGCAATCATTTCTCGTGCAGGCGTGTAAGGAATGCTTAGGAAGTACGAACACGATGGCAGGGCCACTGGCATTGTTTCCGTATTTTTTAAGATTTCTATATCTTCCTTTTTCATAATTTCTAAATGATCTACAGAAAGCGCCTTGTATTTTACTCCTGCCAGAATTCCTCCAATTGAATTGAACTGATTGACATGAATTTTTGGTTTTAAACCAAATCTAATTCCAGCTTCCATGATTTGTTCTGTTTCATCGACGGTGAAGTAACCGGTTTCACAGAATGCATCAATGTAATCAGCCAGTTTGTTTTTGGCAATTTCAGGAAGCATTTCATTAATGATTAAATCAATGTAGCCTTTATGATTTTCTTTAAATTCTAATGGGAAAGCATGAGCGCCCAGAAATGTAGCTCTGATGGTTATGGGATAATTTTGAGATAATTTTTGAATCACCCGAAGCATTTTTAATTCTCCTTCGATTGTTAATCCGTATCCTGATTTTATTTCTACTGCTCCAGTTCCTAGACGTATGACTTCCTCTAATCGCGCTTTTGATTGATTGTAAATCTCGTCTTCGGTAGTTTCGTTCAATTTTTTAGCTGAATTTAATATACCACCGCCGCGATTGGCAATTTCCTCGTAAGTCAATCCATTTATTCGATCTACAAATTCCTGTTCCCGATTACCTGCATACACAATATGAGTGTGGCTGTCACACCAGGAAGGTAAAACCATTTTTCCGTCTGCGTCAATGCATTTTTCTGGATTGACATTAGGTAAATCTTTCATTGAACCAAAATCAGAAATAAGACCATTTTGAATTACTAAATAGGCATTTTTAATTGTTGGAAGAATTGCCATTTCAGCACCGGATATTTTTAAAATTGAAGAATCTCTAACCTGAAGTAATTCCTTGATATTGATGATTAAGGTTGTCATTTTTTATAAAATTATTCCGAAACGGTGATTTCAAACATTTTATTCCAGTTTTTACCAGTAATAAAAATGGTTTTGGTTTTTGGGTTATAAGCAATTCCGTTTAAATAATCTTCAGGAGTTACATTGACTAATTTTCTCAAGCCTGACATGTCAAGAATTCCTTCGACTGCACCATTGTTAGGATTCACAACTGCAATCGCATCTTTTTGCCAAACATTAGTGTAAATCTTACCGTTAATCCATTCTAATTCATTCACGGCTTTTACTTTAGAATCTCCGGAGTACACATTGATGTAGTCAATCATTTTTTGAGTATTCGGATCCATTTTCCAAATTTTCTCAGTTTTATCAGTTTGATAAATGTATTTACCATCATTTGTCATTCCCCAACCTTCAATATCTTTATCGTAAGCAAATGTTTTTTCTAGTTTTAATGTTTTTGCATCATAGATGAAACCTGTTTTTTCTTGCCACGTTAGTTGATACATTTTGTCGTTTATAAAAGTGATTCCTTCCCCAAAATATTTAGAATCGAGATTAACTTGTTTATATACTTTACCCGTTTTATAATTGTATTTTCTGAAAAATGATTTCCCGTTTAATCCTGTGCTTTCGTATAAAGTGTCTTTGTAAAATTCTAATCCTTCGGTAAAGCTGGCTATATCGTGCGGATGTGTATTTACAATTTTGTACTTCAATAATTTAGGCTGAACATTTGAAACTAATTCGATTCTAGCTGTTGCTTCAGAATTTTCTCCACCAAAATAAACTAAGGCTTTTATGTTTTGGTACCCTAATTTTTGGTCTTTTAATTCAAAAGTCAATTTTTCAAGGCCTTTTTTTGATGTGATTTTTTTATCATTTACATAGTAAATAATACTGTCTACGGCCTTCTCATTTGGGTTTAAAATCCCCAACTTCAACGACTCTTGAGGCTGATATTGTGCCTTGAAAGTACTATTATCGATGGTAAATATAGAATTTTCTCCTTTTTTTGTATCGCTGCAACTTGCTAGCGTAATTCCTAATAAAATGATAGATAGGAAGTTATAATTTTTCATAGTTTAAAATTTTAATAAGACAATATACAACGTTATTTTATAGGTGCAAAGGTATTGCAAAAATATAAAAAGTATTGTATATTTGCACCGGCAAGTCCTACACGATCTGCTCCTGCAGACTCCCCCAGGATGGGAACATAGCAAGGGTAAGCGGTTGAGCGATGCGATGTAGGTCGCTTGCCATTTTTTTAATCTTCCACTTCGGGAGATTTTTTTTTGAATTATTTCGTACAAAAGTAGTCTTCCTTCGGGAGGATTTTTTATTTTTGGACCATTCGAAAAAAGAGTTGAGTATTTAATGCTACTCATTTTTAAAGGGTATAAAACTTTTAACCTCAAACAAAAATCAATGAGTAAAGTAGTTCTAATTACAGGAGGTTCATCGGGAATAGGGAAATCCATTGGTGAATTTTTGCATCACATAGGCTTTGTTGTTTATGGTACTAGCCGAAATCCGGAACGGGTATTAAATTCGGTTTTTCCTTTAGTAGCTTTAGATGTTCGTGATACAGATTCAATTCATGCGGCTGTAGCTAAAATAATTTCGATTTCAGGAAAACTGGATATTGTTATTAACAATGCAGGAGTTGGAATTACCGGAGCATTGGAAGAAATTCCAATGCACGAAATCAAAAATAATTTTGAGACCAATTTCTTTGGACCAATTGAAGTGATGAAAGCAGTGTTGCCACAAATGCGTGCGCAAAAATCAGGATTAATTATTAATGTTACTTCTATTGCCGGATATATGGGTTTACCGTATCGAAGTATTTATTCGGCTTCAAAAGGAGCTCTTGAAATAATTACAGAAGCTTTGCGAATGGAAGTAAAGTCATTTGGGATCCAAATTACTAATGTTGCACCGGGAGATTTTGCCACCAATATTGCTTCGGGACGTTTTCACGCTCCTTTAATTAAAGGTTCTGCTTATGAAATTCCTTATGGCAATACCCTAAAAATGATGGATGAACATGTAGATAGTGGCAGTAATCCAAATGAAATGGCCGAAGCGGTGTATAAGATTATTCAAACTACCGAACCAGACATTCATTATAAAGTAGGGGCGTTTATGCAAAAGTTCTCGATTGTCTTGAAAAGAATCTTGCCTGACAAAGTGTACGAAAAAATGCTAATGAATCATTATAAGTTGTAATTTTGCACCGAATTTGCGTGAAGGATCGAAGTGGAAATCCTTTTACATTTTTCTTTAAAAAGTAAAAGATTGTAGCGAAGAGCCTGACCGGCTTTTTCAGCAGGTCACGCCCAAATTATAAAACACACAATTAAATTATATATTATGAAATTTTTTATTGACACGGCTAATTTAGCTCAAATTAAGGAAGCACAGGCATTAGGCGTTTTGGATGGAGTGACTACAAATCCAACATTGATGGCAAAAGAAGGAATTACTGGTAAAAACAGTATTTTGAAGCATTATGTAGATATTTGTAATCTTGTTGATGGTGATGTAAGTGCTGAAGTGAATGCTTTGGATTACGACGGAATGATTAAAGAGGGAGAAGAATTAGCTGATTTGCACGATCAAATCGTGGTAAAATTGCCTATGACTAAAGAAGGTGTTATGGCTGCTAAATATTTCTCGGATAAAGGAATAAAAACAAATGTGACTTTAGTATTCTCGGCTGGACAGGCTTTATTGGCTGCAAAAGCGGGAGCTACTTATGTTTCTCCGTTTATTGGTCGTTTGGATGATGTTTCTACTGATGGATTAGCTTTGATTGAAGAAATCAGATTGATTTATGATAACTACGGGTATGAAACTCAAATTCTTGCGGCTTCAGTTCGTCACACGATGCACATTGTAAATTGTGCTAAGATTGGTGCTGATGTTATGACTGGACCACTTTCTGCAATTTACGGTTTATTGAAACACCCATTGACAGATATTGGATTGGCTCAGTTTGTTGCTGATTTCGAAAAAGGTAATAAATAGATTTAAGATTGCAGATTGCTTCGCCAGTTCGCCTTTCAGGCTCGGGCAACGATTTCTGATTTGAGATTTCGGTATAAACAAAAACTCCCATTCACCTAGGCGAATGGGAGTTTTTTTGTTGGTTTGGTTTTTTGGTTAGGTATTATAATTTAAATGATAGTTTAGTGAGCTCCACCAACTTCTACTTCATTTGCAATTCCTTGTTTTTCTAATATTGCAATCACTTTCCATCCGTAGAATGCTATAAAGGCAAAACATAAAACTGGAATAAAATAAGAATCGTGAATTCCAATGATATCAGATATTTTTCCTTGTAATGGTGGGATAATTCCACCACCCAAAATCATCATTACTAAAAATGCTGAACCTTGAGAAGTATATTTTCCTAAACCAGCGATTGCCAAAGAGAAAATTGACGGCCACATGATACTTAAAAACAATCCGCCACTCATAAAGGCATAAATAGCAGTTGTTCCAGTAGTGAACAAACCAATAAGCATTGCTGCCATTCCCATTAAACCGAAAATCATTAATGTTCTTGATGGATGATCTTTTCCTAAAAAGAAACCTGCAATTTGAAATAAGATTATGAATGCGTACCCGTATAATGGCGTTACATCTTGTCCAGAAATCGCATTAGCGGCTAAAACTACTCCAAAAGCTACGTAAGGGACCACGATAAGTAAAATTTTCTTTAGCTGTGATGATGGGTTGAAAACAGAAATTGCACCTGCCCAACGACCAATCATTAAACTTCCCCAGTACATTGACATATAAGGTGCTAATGCAGGACCCACAATTTTACCAAAAGCATCGGTTTCTAACAATGAACCAAGATTACTACCAATGGTTACTTCAACTCCTACATACGTAAACAGCGCTAACATTCCCAAAACTAATTGAGGATATTTCATTGCTCCCCATCCTTCAGGATTTTTTTGTGCCGTAGTATTAGCGAATAGTAACCCGATAACAACAATTAATAATGTTGCAACAGTTAATCCTAAACCCAAATAATCCTTTTCTTTATTATCTATAAAACGAGTAATAAACTCAGGATCTTCATAACGAGAGAATATGTAAGCAAATATTGCTACTAAAATTACTGTAATTGCTATTAGCGTTTTCATTGCTTTGCTGGCAGGTTCAAATGTAGAATCACTTTTCCCAGAAGGTAATTTTTTTGAAAAATAGAATAAAGCTGCAGCCATTAAAAATAAACCTCCTACAAATACATATAATACTCTCATGGAGTCTAAAGAATTTTCTTTTTGAGCAAATTCTTCAATGCTGACCCCAGAAATAACTCCGAATAACGCAAATGAAACAACTATTGGTCCTATTGTAGTTCCAAGTGAATTGATTCCACCAGCAAGATTCAGTCTATTTGATGCAGTATGTGGTTCTCCTAAAGAAGCTGCGAATGGCTGTGCAGAGGTTTGTTGCAAAGAAAAACCTAAGGCAACGATGAATAATGCACCTAAAATGAATAAGTAACTACCTTGAGATACGGCCAAAATCATTAAAATTGCTCCAAAAGTACTGATTAATAAACCGTTGATAATTCCTTTTTTGAAGCCCCAACCATTTAGAATATCTTTTTTGGCTAAACTGCTGAAAATAAATAATAATAAAGCTCCAATATAATAGGCTCCATAAAAAGCAAAATCGATAAGTTGACTTTGAAATTGGTCTAAACCAAATTTAGCCTTACAAAATGGAATGAAAACTCCGTTTGATGATCCAATAAATCCCCAAAAGAAAAATACGGTTATCAGTGTATAAAGCGCCGAATTATTCGACTTCGTTTGTTCTGTATTCATAATTATAAATAGTTTAGTTTTTAGTTAATTATTTCTTTAAAAAAAAAGATTACAAGAGCGTAAATATATTTGTTAAGTAAATTAAAAAAAAATAAAATAGAATAATTTTTGTGAGAATTATATAATATACATTAATTAGCAGCAAAACGGGATTTTTTTAGACTTTTTCTTATTTTAAGCGAATTATTTGTAAAGTAATTATTTAATAATTTCACTTTTTAGATGTTTAGAAAAACTCATTACTACTTGTAGAGCCTAAGTAAGTATATAGATTGTGTTCGCGTTAAAAAAATCTCTTTGCTAACGAAATATTGTCAGCCGCTTAATTTAGGTTTTGGAAACAGTCTTTACTTTTATTTAGTATACCATTTTAAAAAAAGCATATCTTTATAAATTGGTATTTAAAAAAATGAATCATGAGTGCTCTAGAAATTAAAGCAGACATTAGTTATAAAAGTGCAGGTAAATTTGAAGAAACAAGATTTGAAAAAATTCATAATGAAATTTTCAAAAACTCGACAGAAGCTTCGATAGTTGTTGCACAAGAAATTGCTGAATTAATAAAATCGAAACAAAAGAAAGATAAACCGTGCGTTTTAGGATTAGCAACTGGTTCGTCTCCCATAAAAGTGTATGAAGAATTAGTGCGTATGCATAAAGAGGAAGGGCTTAGTTTTCGAAATGTAATCACCTTCAATTTGGATGAATATTTTCCAATGACAAAAAAGAATAATCAGAGCTATCATTATTTTATGCATCAACATCTCTTTAATCATATTGACATTAAACTAGAAAACATCAATATTCCTGATGGAACCGTTTTGATTGATGAACTAAATAAATATTGTATTGATTATGAACTAAAAATAAAAAATGCTGGCGGGATTGATTTTCAATTATTGGGAATCGGGCGAACTGGTCACGTTGGATTTAATGAGCCAGGTTCTCATATTAATTCAGGTACCCGAATCATTACTTTGGATCATATTACAATAGTAGATGCTTCATCTGACTTTAATGGTATTGATAATGTTCCTAAAAGAGCAATTACTATGGGCGTTTCTACAATCTTGCAATCCAAAAGAATTGTTTTGATGGCTTGGGGCCAAAATAAGGCGGATATTATAAAAAGAACAATTCAGGGAGGTGTAAGCTCTGAGGTTCCGGCTACTTTTTTGCAAAATCAGACCAATGTCACGTTCGTTTTAGACCAATCAGCAGCATCAGAGTTAACGAGGTTTAAAACACCGTGGTTGGTTGGAGAATGCATTTGGACACAAGAATTAAAAAGCAAAGCCATTGTTTGGCTAAGCCAAAATACAAGTCAGTCGATATTGAAATTAACGGATAGAGATTACAATAATAATGGAATGTCTGATCTTTTGGCACAAGAAGGTTCTGCTTACGATTTGAATATTAACATGTTCAATGTGCTGCAACATACCATTACTGGATGGCCAGGTGGAAAACCCAATACAGATGATTCTAATAGACCGGAGAGAGCTAATCCGGCTAAAAAAAGAGTTATTCTTTTTAGTCCACATCCAGATGACGATGTGATTTCTATGGGCGGAACTTTTTCGAAATTAATAAAACAAGGACATGATGTTCACGTGGTGTATCAAACCTCAGGAAACATTGCCGTAACTGATGACGAGGCACTAAAATTTGCTGAAGTTTGTAACGATTTCGTCGGCGATGATAATAGTAAAATTAATTTCGTGGCGGTTATTGATTTCTTAAATAACAAATCAGAAAATGAAATTGATTCTGTTGAAGTCCGTAAATTGAAAGGATTGATAAGAAGATGGGAATCCTATGCTGCAACCAGATATATTGGTTTAAAAGAGGCGAATATTCATTTTCTGGATATGCCTTTTTATGAAACAGGACAAATTAAGAAAAACCCAATAAGTTCGGAGGACATAGCAATTGTTGCTGCAATTATAGAAAAAATAAAACCACAGCAGGTTTTTGCAGCGGGTGATTTAGCTGATCCACACGGAACTCATGAAGTATGTCTCAATGCCATATTCGCAGCGATGAAACAATTAAAATCGAAAGCGTACATGAAAGATTGTTGGTTATGGCTGTATCGAGGGGCTTGGCTGGAATGGGAAATTCACGAAATTGACATGGCTGTACCATTAAGTCCGGATGAAGTATTATTGAAAAGACATGCGATTTTGTATCATCAGTCTCAAAAAGACAGAGTGATGTTTCAAGGAAATGATTCGAGAGAATTTTGGGTAAGGGCAGAGGACCGAAACAAGCACACTGCTAAACTATATGATGATTTAGGATTAGCAGAATATGAGGCTATTGAGGCTTTTAAACGTTTTGAATATTAAAAAACAACATTTTAAAAAGATTAAAAAATACATGAAATATATTCAAATCCTATTATTGATTGCTTTTGTATCGAATGCGCAAATGAAAAAAGAACAGTTAGATTTAATGCCTTGGCCTCAAAATATAAATTTGACAGAAGGCACTTTTGCTTTAACTAAAAATTTTAAAGTAAATATTACGGGTAATCCAAATCCTCGAATTTTTCTAGGAACAACAAATTTTTTACGAAGATTAGATGCAAGGACAGGTTTATTTCTGGAACAGGCTTATGTAACCAAAAACAATGAAGTTCCTACGGCAGAATTACAAATAAATTGTATTCAAAATGGAAAAGTAGGATTAAATGAAGATGAAAGTTATAAAATTGACATTCAGTCTAATAAAATAATGATTACTGCCAATACTGATTTGGGAGCTTTACATGCTTTGGAGACGTTATTGCAAATGTTGCAAAATACCAGCACTTCTTATTATTTCCCAACCGCTACCATCACAGATTCGCCACGATTTATCTGGAGAGGATTGATGATTGATGCAGCTAGACATTTTCAACCAATAGACGTTATCAAAAGAAATCTTGACGCAATGGCTTCGGTAAAAATGAATGTTTTTCATTGGCATTTAGCAGACGATCAAGGTTGGAGAGTCGAAATTAAAAAGTACCCAAAACTAACTGAATTAGCTTCGGATGGATATTATTATACTCAAGAAGAAATTAAATCAATTGTAAAATATGCGGATCAAAGAGGAATTCTTGTTGTGCCGGAAATCGATGTACCAGGTCATGCCTCGGCATTGCTTAGTGTTTTTCCTGAAATTGGAAGTAAAACAAGTGATGAGATTACATACACAGTTGGAAGAAGGTCGGGGATTTACACGCCAACATTAGATCCGACAAACCCAAAAACATATCAAGTGTTAAGTGATATTTTTGACGAGGTTAGCCCGCTTTTCCCCGGGAGCTATTTTCACATTGGAGGTGATGAAAATCAAGGTAAAGAGTGGGATGCAAATCCTAAAATACAAGAATTTAAGAAGAAAAATAAATTGGCTACGAATCATGAATTGCAATCCTATTTCACGATGAAATTGATTCCCATGTTAAAAAAGCATCATAAAGAATTAATGGGATGGGAAGAGATCATGACAAAAGATATGTCAAAAGATGCGATAATTCATTCTTGGAAAGGAGTGAATGAAGGTGAATCTTCTGGCAGTTCATTGATTAATGCGGCAAAAAATGGTTTTAAGACCGTTTTATCAAATGGATTTTATATTGATTTGATGCTTAGTGTAGATAGTCACTATTTAAATGATCCAATTCCTAAAAATACAATTCTTACTCCAGAGGAAAAGGACAGGATATTAGGAGGAGAAGCAACTATGTGGAGTGAACTGGTAACTCCATTGAATATAGATTCCAGAATCTGGCCTAGGACTGCAGCTATAGCCGAAAGATTATGGAGTAATGAGAATATAAATGATTTGAGCAGTTTACATAAAAGATTGAAAAACATATCCTTCAGATTGGAAGAACTTGGAATCATGCATTTGAAAAGTAAAGATGCAATTTTAAGAAACATTTGTAATAAT
This sequence comes from Flavobacterium sp. CG_23.5, assembly GCF_017875765.1. Taxonomy (NCBI): domain Bacteria; kingdom Pseudomonadati; phylum Bacteroidota; class Flavobacteriia; order Flavobacteriales; family Flavobacteriaceae; genus Flavobacterium; species Flavobacterium sp. CG_23.5. The sequence continues at coordinate 372,905 of NZ_JAGGNA010000001.1, forward strand.
CAAGAAACAAAGTCATTGGAAGATTTTTCTAATGTTTGTGAACCATTGAAGGTTTATAAGCGAAATGGAGGAGGAAAAAAATACTTTATGTTTTCTCCATTAACTTTATTTGCTGATGCCTGTACGGCAGATGCTTCGGATGCGTATGATTTTAATATAGCGGTCAACAACTATTTAGAAAATAAAAATACAGAAAATCAAACTTTAGTAACTAACTTTCTTAAAAAATGGATTACTATGAATTCAGATTTAATTAAATTAAGTGCAAATGCTCCATTGATTCAACCAATTTTACCTTTGTCTAAAAACCTAAGTGATATATCTGAACAACTTTTATCAGTTTTAGAAAACAAAAAAACAGTCAATCCTGATATACTGAATGGCTTATTAGAACAATTTACTTCTAGGAGCCCTGCCGATGTTGAAGTGGCAGTTTATGCAAGTTTAAAAAAGCTAAAGTAATAATACGGAGGTTGTAGGTAGTACTATTTATTAAGATTTTTTTTAATCCATTTATCTACTGGAATTTTTCTTTCAACATATTCTGAATACTCTTTGTAATTAACTAAATCAATGTATAAAACATAAAATTTTTTCCCATCTGCAGAAACTTTAAAATTTTTGAAATCATCATAATTTTCATCAGCTGCATTTATGTAAAAATCACATAATTCAAAAGTCTTTATTTTATAAAAAGATTCAAATTCGGAAGGACGCCCAACAATTTCAAAATATAGAATGTTTTCGCTACAATTAATGCCGTTAATTTGGGCTATTTTGTCTTTTCGATTTTCGAAAAAATCAAGAATATGCTTTTCTTTTTCATCATATTCAAATTGATAAGGAATGAACCTGTGGTCTTTTGTTTCAAAATCTTTTGGATGATTTCTTTCAGAAGATGGTGTTATTTCAACTCCATTTTTATTTACAAAGCCCCAAATTCCACCTATCAATGGAGAATGTTCTTCGTCTTCGGTGGTATCAAAATAACAGCCATTACAAAATGAGGCAAAACCAAATTTTATAGGAGATACCCAGTCGTATTTAGCAGTTGTTATTTTTTGGCCTTTATCGCTGATTAACCCACTTTTATTATTTTCACTGTAACGTATATAACCCTCCTGAAAGGTATCAGGTCCTTCAGAAGTCATAAAAGTTTTAAATATTAATTTACCGTTTCTGTCATAATAACAATAAGGTTTGTCTTTAAAATCTAAGTTAAAGAGTGCTGATTTTATTTCGCGGTTATTGTAGTAGGATGGCGAATTCCAAGTTGGTTTTGGGTATATAATTATTTTACGATTTTGATTTCTAACTCCTATTAAACTATCCTTTTCTACATAAAAAAATAATTTTTCCGATTGTGAAAAAGTTAGATGAGAAATAAAAAGCAATAAGAAAGTACATTTTTTATTCATATTAAATCAATTGAGTTATTTGGTTCAATCTGTTGATGTTTTTCTATTTGTTAGCGTTAAAAAAATAGTTTTTTATAAGATATAATTTATTTAAAGATATTAAAATTGGAGTAACTATTATTAAACTAAAAAAACAAAATCAACTTTTTAAAAATTTAAGTTGAATATAAAAAGAAAATGCAAGTATAACTACATTGCTATTTAGTTTACATCTGTGTATTTTTTTGTACTTTTGCAAAAATTTCTATAAAAAATATTTATGTTAACAGTTAATAATTTATCAGTTCAGTTTGGCAAACGAATTTTGTTTGATGAAGTAAATACTACCTTCACACACGGTAATATATACGGAGTTATCGGAGCCAACGGTGCTGGAAAATCTACTTTTCTTAAAATAATTGCAGGTGAAATGGATCCTACATCGGGACATATTCATTTGGAACCAGGAAAACGTATGTCGGTTTTGAATCAAAACCACAATATGTTTGACGAAAGCACAGTTCTTGAGACCGTAATGATGGGAAATAAAACATTGTATGCCATCAAAAAAGAAATGGATGCTTTGTATTTAGATTACAATGATAAAAATGCAGATAGAATAGGGGAGTTGCAAGTTCAATTTGAAGAAATGAACGGTTGGAATGCTGACTCAGATGCCGCATCGATGTTGTCAAATCTTGGAATTTCAGAAGAACATCATTATACTTTAATGGGAGATCTTGAGGGTAAAATAAAAGTTCGTGTCCTTTTGGCACAAGCACTTTTTGGGAATCCAGATTTACTTATTATGGATGAGCCTACCAATGATTTGGATTTTGAAACCATCGCATGGTTGGAGAATTTCTTGGCAAACTATGAAAATACAGTAATTGTAGTTTCTCACGATAGACACTTTTTAGATTCAGTTTGTACCCATATTTCGGATATTGATTTTAGTAAAATAAACCATTATTCAGGTAATTACACTTTTTGGTATGAATCAAGCCAATTAGCAGCAAAACAACGCGCACAACAAAACAAAAAAGCCGAAGAAAAGAAACAGGAATTAGAAGAATTTATACGTCGTTTTAGTGCGAATGTGGCCAAATCAAAACAAGCTACTTCTCGTAAAAAAATGATTAGCAAGTTGAATATTTCTGATATAAAACCATCAAGCCGTCGTTATCCAGCGATTATCTTTGATCAAGAGCGTGAAGCAGGAGATCAAATTTTGAATGTACAAAATCTAAGTGCTTCAATAGATGGGGATATTTTGTTTAAAGGGGTTGATTTGAATATGGCCAAAGGCGACAAAATTGTCCTTTTCTCAAAAGATTCGCGTGCAACAACTGCTTTCTACGAAATTTTAAATGGCAATCAAAAAGCGGATTCAGGTACTTTTGATTGGGGAGTTACTACAAACCAAGCGTATTTACCAGTAGAAAATCATTCTTTTTTTGAGAGCGATTATTCTCTTGTGGATTGGTTGCGTCAATGGGTAAAAACGGAGGAAGAACGTGACGAGGTTAATATTCGTAGTTTCCTTGGTAAAATGATTTTCTCAGGTGAGGAAGCTTTGAAAACATGTCGAGTTTTATCTGGAGGAGAAAAGGTACGTTGTATGTTGTCAAGAATGATGATGGAACGAGCCAATGTTTTGATGCTTAATGAACCAACAAATCACTTGGATTTAGAGTCTATCACTGCGTTCAATAATTCCTTGAAAAACTTCAAAGGATCTGTGATTTTTACCACTCATGATCATGAATTCTCTCAAACGGTTGCTAATCGTGTTATTGAATTAACGCCAAATGGAGCAATTGATAGATATATGACTTTTGATGATTATCTTGATGATGAAAAAGTTCAAGAATTAAGAACGAAGATGTACACTGTTTAAAAAGTAAAAAAGTATATAAAAAATAAAAACTCTCGCAATTGCGGGAGTTTTTTGATTTAGTTAAATTGCTAAATACAATCAAATTGTAATTAATTTCAAATTATTTCTTATCGAAAACTTTCCTTATGATTAGTATATTTATGGCTATTATTGCTACCACGATAAATATACCAACACCAACAACAGCTTTAAATATACCTTCGATTACGGAACAACCCGTAAATGATATTAAAACTAAAAAATAATAGTAATAATTCTCTTAATTTTTTAAGTACGTGAATGGTTTTAAAATGATGGTTAACTATTATTTAGATTTTTTAAAGTGGGATTCGTAATAATATATCCAACCTTCAACTGTTATTTTTTGCATGAGTTCTCCAATTAATTCAAATGGTATTTGGTCCATTTTTTTAAACCGAATGCAGCCTTTACCCATGTCTAATTTTTGTTTACTATGTTTTGGATATTCAGCAACAAACCATTCTCATAGTTTTGGATTTCCGTAAATTCCCATGTGATAAATGGCAATATAATTTTTCTGAGAAGCAATGTTAACAAATGGCAATGGTAATTTTGGATTGCAATGATAGCCATCGGGGTAAGTGGTTTGAGGAACTACATATCCAATCATTCCGTAACTCATTTGTTCAACAAAACCTTTCGGAATATTTTCTTGTATAGTTGCTCTAATTTTGGTAAAAACTTCCTGTCTTTCCAATGGAATCTCTTTTAAATAGGCTTCAATATTTTTTACCTTCGATTGCATTTTAGATCGTTTGTTGTAAAATTAGTAAAAAAAGATTCCTAATTATATTATCGAGTGTATGAAATATAAAAAATCAAAAAGGCACCATTAAATAAATAAGGATGCCTTTTTTCTAACCTAACAATTAACAATTTTTTTTAGTCTGTTGAAAAGCCTTTTTTTCTCTCTAAAAACGATTAATTCCATTCGCCGCCTAATGCTCGATAAACATTTATTACCGATTTAAATTGTCGTTCTTTAGCTTCTATTAATTCTAATTTCGAAGAAAGAGCGTCTCGTTGTGTCATTAAAACTTCAAAATAATCTACTTTGGATGACCTAAATAGGTCATTAGAAATCGCGATAGAACTATTTAATGCTTGAACTTCTTTGTTTTTTAAATTGTACAATTGCTCTAAGTTTTTAATATTAGATAATTCATTAGACACTTCAATATAGCCATTCAAAATTGTTTTTTGATAGTTGTACATTGCTTGTATCTGATACGCTTTAGCTTTATTAAATTCGGCTTTTATACCATTTCTATTTATTAATGGAGCTGTTAATTCTCCAAGTAACGAATACGCAATTGATTCAGGAGCTGTAAAAAGAAATGACGGTTTAAATGCTTGAAATCCCAGCCCACCTGAAATATTAAACGAGGGGTAAAATTCGGCTTGAGCCACTTTTACATCACATTTAGATGCGAATAACTCTAATTCAGCTTGTTTAATATCAGGACGATTTGCTAACAATTGAGATGGAATTCCAGATTTTATTTGCTGTGGAACCTGACTTTCAAAAATAGTTTTATCTCTAACAATTACTTGTGGATAACGTCCTAAAAGAAAATTGATTTTATTTTCGGTTTCTTTTATTTGTTGTTGGATATCAAATTCTAAAGATTCTGAATTCAATACTTCAGCTTCATATTTTTTTACAGCTAATTCACTTACTCTAGCCGCTTCTTTTTGAACTTTTACAATCCCTAAAGCATTTTTCTGTAACTGAATGGTCTCTTTTATAACATCCAATTGATTGTCTAATGAAAGTAACTCATAATAAGAATTCGAAATTTCGGCAATCAAGTTGGTAACTACAAAGTTTTTGCCTTCGATAGTCGATAAGTATCTTGAAACTGCTGCTTTTTTTGAGTTTCTAAGCTTTTTCCATATATCAACTTCCCAACTGGCATGTATGCCAATGGAAAAATCATTTAAATGTTCCGGCACGATTTGGCCTGAAGTAATTTCAGCCGAAGCATCTCCTGCACCTTGGCTGGTATAGCGCCCCACTTTTTCAGTACCAACAGCTATACCACCGGTAACACTAGGAAATAACAGCCCTTTTTTTGCACGAACATTATTACTTGCAATTGCTATGTCTTGCAAAGTCATTTGTAAGTCGATGTTTTTCGTTAGAGCGGTATCGATTAAACTTTGTAAATTTTTATCAGGAAAAAACGCTTTCCATTTTATAGCTCCTGAGTTAATGGTGTCTTTAGAATCCATGTACGCCAGCGGTATTTGCGGTGTTTCGATATAGTGAACTGGAGCAAGCATTTTACAACTTGCAAAAGTTCCCAATAATATTATGAAACCTATTTTCTTACTTTTTTTTAATTCCTTCATTTTATTCGATTTCTTCGTTTAAAGCTTGTTCTTCTTATTCTTTTTTTTCGAAAATATGCCTTTCAGTGATTTTCTAAAAATTTCTGTTAACGTTTCTTCTTCTTCATTTTCTATGAGAATATGTTTTTCAGAAATTTTCGCAAAAATGTAATACAATCCAGGGATAATTATTACACCGAATATCGTTCCAAATAACATTCCTCCTGCAGCCGCTGCTCCAATAGTTCGATTACCTACTGCTCCAGGACCAGATGCAAAAACTAACGGAATCAATCCAGCAATAAAAGCAAAAGAGGTCATTAAAATTGGACGAAGACGTGCTGTCGCTCCTTCAATCGCAGCCTGCATAGCGGTCCTCCCTGCGGCATGCCGTTGTACTGCGAACTCTACAATTAATACGGCATTTTTCCCCAAAATACCAATCAACATCACCATCGCAATTTGTGCATAGATGTTATTTTCTAAGCCCAATACTTTAAGTAGAAAGAAGGCTCCGAAAATCCCAACAGGTAACGAAAGCAGTATCGGCAACGGTAGCATGAAGCTTTCGTATTGCGCTGATAGCACCAAATAGACAAATATGAGTGAAATTAAAAATATATAAAGCGCTTGATTTCCTTGTCGAGATTCATCTATTGAAATACCTGCCCATTCTACTCCAAATCCTTTAGGTAGTGTTTTGGCTGCAACTTCTTCAACCGTTTTAAGTGCGGTTCCACTACTATATCCAGCTGCCGGACCACCACTTATTTCGGATGCGTTATATAGATTGTGTCTGGTGATTTCAGATAGACCAAAAACTTTTTCAATACTCATGAATGCTCCATAAGGTACCATTTCACCTTGATCATTTTTGGTGTAAAGCTTTAAAATATCATCTGGCATTGCTCTGTATTGTGGCAAAGCTTGTACCATCACTTTATATTGTCTGTCGTATTTAATAAAATTGATTTCGTAATTACTTCCAATAAGAGTGGAAAGATTATCCATTGCATCTGCTATAGAAACTCCTTTTTGTTTTGCTTTATCATTATCAACTTTCAACATATATTGAGGGAAACTGGCACTATAAAAACTAAAAACAGAAGAAAGTTCAGGTCTTTTAGTTAGTTCTTTTACAAAGTTCCTAGTGACCGTTTCCATTTTTTTATAGTCTCCACTACCAGCTTTATCTAAAACGCGTAGTTCAAATCCACCAGCAGCACCATAACCAGGAACAGCAGGAGGAGGAAAAAACTCAATAGTTGCGCCTTTTATATTTTTGGCTTTTTCTTCCAATTCATCCATTATCTGTTGAGAAGTCTGTTTTCTTTCATCCCAACTCTTAAGATTCACAAGACAACTTCCCGTATTAGAACCTGTACCTTCAGACAATATTTCATAACCTGACATGGAAGAAATCGATTTTATTCCTTCCATTCCAGAAGCAATTTTTTGCAATTGGTCGGCAACTTGATCCGTTCTTTCAAGTGTTGAACCTGGAGGTGTTTGAATAACAGCATAAAAAAGTCCTTGATCCTCATTAGGTATAAATCCAGAAGGCACACTAGAACTTAATGACCAAGTTCCTAAGCAAAACGCTAAAAGGACCAACATTGTTACCACTCTTCTGTTTACAATAAGACTAACCAGTTTTTGGTATCTTCCTTGCAAACCATTAAACCAGTTATTAAATTTTGCCAATAATCGATTCAATATATTGTCTTTCTTAGGAACTCCATGTGTGTTTTTCAACATCATAGCACATAAAGCAGGTGTAAAAGTAAGTGCAACAATACCAGACAGAATAATTGCCGTAGCCATGGTTACCGAAAACTGTCTGTAAAAAATTCCAACAGGACCCGACATAAACGAAACTGGAATGAACACTGCGGCCATAACTAAGGTAATCGCAATAATTGCTCCTCCAATATCTTTCATGGCTAGTTTAGTAGCTTCAAGTGCATTTACATGGAACTCCTCCATTTTTGCGTGAACGGCCTCGACGACGACTATCGCATCATCTACCACAATACCAATTGCCAATACTAATGCGAATAGCGTAATTAAGTTAAGCGTAATTCCAAATAACTGCATGAAAAAGAAGGTTCCAATTAAGGATACTGGAACAGCAATAGCAGGAATTAAAGTAGAACGCCAATCGCCCAAGAAAATAAATACCACTAAGGAAACCAACAAGAACGCTTCAATCAATGTGTGTATTACTTTTTCGATTGAAGCATCCAAAAATTTAGAAACGTCATATCCAATTTCGTAATCCATCCCTTTAGGAAATGAAGTTCCCTTTATTTCTTCTAATTTCTTTTTTACATTCTTAATAACCTCACTGGCATTACTTCCGTAAGATTGTTTGATTACAATTGCAGCAGATGGTTTTCCATTTAATTTTGAATATAAATTGTAGTAGGCATTTCCAAATTCAACATCGGCTACGTCCTTCAAACGAAGCAATTCTCCATTTGGGTTTGATTTAAGAACAATATTTTCATATTGCTCTTTTGTGGTATAGCGACCAGGATATTTTAAAACATATTCAAATGCTTGGGATTTCTTTCCTGAGCTTTCACCTAATCTTCCAGGTGATGCTTCAAAACTTTGATCATCCAATGCTTTCATTACTTCATCAGAAGAAATTTTGTAAGCAAACATTCTATCTGGTTTCAACCAAACTCTCATCGAATATTCTCTGTCTCCAAGAACATCTGCGTCTCCAACTCCTTGAACACGTTTTAACTCTGAGAGTAAATTGATATCGGCAAAATTATAAAGGAAATTCACATCCAAATTTGGATCTTTACTGTATATATTGATGTACAGCAACATATTAGATTCTTCGCGTGTAATTTTTACCCCTTCACGAACAACAATTGGAGGAAGCTTGTTCACAACGGCTGCAACACGATTCTGAACGTTAACCGCAGCAATATTTGGGTCCGTTCCCAATTCAAAAACCACCTGTATCGAAGCTTCTCCATCATTACCTGCATCAGAGGCAATGTATTTCATTCCTGGAATTCCATTTATTGCTCTTTCCAAAGGAATCACTACCGATTTAATCATCAATTCTCCATTTGCACCAGGATAATCGGCAGTAATATTTACTTTTGGAGGTGAGATAGAAGGAAACTGCGTAATGGGCAATTGTATTAAAGCTAAAATACCTAAAAATACAATTATAAGCGAAATAACAATAGACAGTACTGGTCTTTGTATAAATTTATTAAACATAATACTTGTTTTGAATGATTAAAAATCGCTATTATTTGATTAATTCTAAATGATTAAAAATCTGTTCAGAAGGGACCAACTTAGGTTTAATTTTCTCATTTTCTTTTACAGTTTGAATTCCATCCATAAGGATTTTATCATTTTTAGAAAGTCCAGATTGTATAATGTATATATTTGATAATCGCTGTTTTATAATAATATTTCTTGATTTGACATTATTGTTTTGATCAACAACGTAAACATATATTTTATCTTGAATTTCAAAAGTAGCTTTTTGAGGTATCATCAAAGCGTCATGAATTGGAACTACCAATTGTACTTTTCCTGTTTCACCATTTTTTAATAGTAATTCAGGATTTGGGAACTTTGCTCTAAAAGCAATGTTTCCTGTGTTGTTGTCAAATTCACTTTCAATAGTCTCAATTTGACCTTGATATTTATGTTTTTCACCATTGGAGAGTAACAAACCTGCTTTATTATTTATATCGTTTTTGGCTCTGGATTTATAATCTAAATACTCTACTTCCGACATATTAAAATAGGCGTAGATTTCTCTGTTATTTGAAATTTTGGTCAAAATAGTTCCTTCATCAATCAAACTCCCTTTTTTAAATTGAATTCTATCAATGGTTCCATCAAAAGGGGCTTTAATTTTTGTGAAAGATAAATGGGTTTCAGCAGTTGCTACATCAGCATTAGCTTCTTCTAATTTGGCTTTAGCCATTGCTAGTTCCGATTTAGAAACGATGTTTTTATCGGCTAAGGTTTTAGTGTTTTGATATTCAATCTGAACTATTTTAGCATCGGCTTTTGCTTTTGAATATTCTGCTTGATATAATTTTGGCATAATGCTAAACAACAATTGCCCCGCTTTTACTGATCTCCCTTCATCAACATATAAGTTTTCCAGATATCCTTTTTCTTGAGCTCTTATCTCTACATTTTGTAAAGATTGTATTTGTGCAATGTATTCTTTTGTAAATGTGGTGTCTTTTACAATTGGTTTTGTAACAGTAAATTCAGATATTTCTACAGCTTCTTTTTTGTCAGATTTACAGCTTGCTAAATTCATTACTGCACAGATGCTAACAAGGATTACAATTTTATTCATAGTTTTAAAATATTTTTTAATAAATGATTTTAGATTGAAATTATTAAGAATACAATCTGTTTAAACTATATTTAGAATGTTAAATCAAAGTCTAAATAGTGAGAAGGTGACTTTAAATTACGAGAGTGTTTTGTGAAGTAATAATTTGATTCTCAAATAGAATCAGTGATAATCCCAATATTTTTTCCATTGCATTTGTTTTTTATTGGATACAAAGATGCTATTCACAGGCTTTAAGAAGCCTTAAAATTGACCTTAAAAAGACCTTAAAAATGAAAGGAGTATAATGATAATAGGAGGTAAGCTCAGATTAAGATATATGCACAACAAAGTTTGATGGCACATTAAAGGAATGTAAATCCATCAATTTTGAATCGATACAAAAACTTACGATCTAGATATGAAATAGGAGTTGGAATAAATTAGTGTTTTTAGAAGGAACACTATAAACTATTTTTGCTTTATGAAGCGTAAGAATGCGTTGTACGATTCGCAAACCAAGACCAAATCCAGACCTTCCGTTTGAATTTTTTCCGCGCATAAAAGGCTGAAAGAGATTTTTTTGTTCTTTTTCATCCAATGTATTTCCAGTATTTGAAACGGAAATAATGAGGTTCTGTGCCACACAGCTAATTTTCACTTTTGCTTGTTTGTTATCGGAGTAAACAAAAGCATTTTTTAAAATATTGCTAAAAGCTATTTCCAATAATTTTTTGTTACCGCGAATTTCAAGTAACGAATCCAAGTTTTCGCTTTCTTCAATTTCAAAAAGAATGATAAAATCAGGAAATATCTTATTCAATTTTTCAATAGCCGTAAATAGGATTTCATCAAGTCGGTGGGTTTCTTTATTCTCGTATTTTTTGTTATCTAATTTAGATAAAATCAATAAAGAAGTAATCACTTCAGTCAGTTGATTAACATCATTCAGTATAATGTTTAAGAAGTTTTTCGAATTGGAGTCAATTTCATTTCCACCAATTTTATTTTCTATTTGCGAAGTGATCCTAGATAAAGGAGTTCGCAATTCATGCGAAGCATGGGCGGTAAATTCTTTTTGTTTTTGATAAGAGACTTCAATTCGGTCCATCATAAAATTGAATTCAGTGGCAATCAAATCGATTTCGTTTTTATTGCTTTTTGCCTCTACTCTGGTGTCCAGATTATTCTCATTTATTTTTTTAATTTTTTGATAAAATGAACTCAAAGGTTGCATCGTTCTTTTGACGGTGAAAGATGTCAAAACCCAACAAATAGCCGTAAAAAGTAAGTAGGATAGGATTAGAATATATTCGAGATACACTAACTTCCTCTTACCGTAACTATCATTTGCAGAAATTAAAACATAATAATCTTTGGCATTGGTATCAAAGAAAACACCAAATAATTCATTAGAGCCTTGTTTTTTGAAAAATGTTTTATTCTTTTTTAGAAATTTTAAATCGGTCACCGACCAGTTAATTTTAGTGCCATTAACACTACTGTATATTAATTTAAAGTTGGAATCAAATATCAGTTTCTTTTCGTTAGACAATTCATTGGTAGAATTTTTATCTATCAATCTCATTATTTTGTAATCGACGTCTTTAACATTTGCCAATAATTTGATGGTCGACAGCGCTTTTATTTCCAAGCGATCGTTAAATTCCTGTTTTCTAAAATTAGAATACAAGACAAAAATAAACGCAGAAGCCAAGCCAAATAAGACTGTAAAAAGCAAACTTACTAAAAGTGATATTCGATTTTTTAAAGTCATTCGGATTCTTTTAAATAATATCCGTACCCAATTTTTGTATGGATTAGTTTTACCGGATGGTCTTTGTCTATTTTTTTTCTTAAAAAATTAATGTAAACTTCTATTGTATTTTGGTTCGTTTCTATATGATAATCCCACAATTTTTCGGCTATAAACTGTTTTGAAAGTACATTTCCGTTTGCATTCGCTAAGGTCAATAACAATTTAAACTCTTTGGGTGTTAATTTTATTTCTACTTCAGACCGAAAAACTTTCATTTCAGTTTCAAAAATTTCTAAATCCTGAATGACAATTTTTTCCTTAGCTTGTTGAGGCGTTTCCTTTCTTCGCAAAAGCGAATTCACTCTGGCGAATAATTCTTCAAAATGAAAAGGTTTTACTAAATAATCATCGGCACCATTTTCGAAAGAAGTCAGTTTATCTTCAATTTCGCTGAAGGCGGTAAGCATTATGATAGGAGTTTTTTTGTCTAATTCTCGAATGGCTTTGCAAACTTCGATTCCGTTTTTGCCAGGAACATTAATATCAAGGATGATTAAATCGTATTCGTTAGGTTTGTATTTTTTGAGCAAAAACAAACCATCATAATAAGGAGTGCATGCGAAAGCTTTTGAAGCAAAAAAAGTCGCAATTTCTTTCGATAAAGTAAAATCGTCTTCGAGTAATAAAATTTTCATTGAAATTGTTTATTTGTTAATTTGGTTAATCGGTTAAACGAATAACCAAATTAACACTTAAACAGGTATTATTTGAAATAAGAAAAAGTTTCTTCGTTTTCTAACTTCAATAAAGTTTCATAAATAAGTTTAATCACATTTTCAACGTCATCGCGATGCACCATTTCAACTGTTGTATGCATATATCGCAGTGGCAAAGATATTAATGCTGATGCAACTCCGCCATTACTGTACGCAAAAGCATCTGTGTCAGTTCCCGTAACACGAGAAGAAGCCAATCGCTGGAATGGAATTTCTTTAGCCATGGCAGTTTCCAGAATTAATTCTCTCAAATTATTTTGAACAGCAGGCGCGTAAGTCACGACAGGACCTTTTCCTATTTTTGTATCTCCTTCAATTTTCTTGTCAATCATTGGAGTAGTCGAGTCATGGCATACATCCGTGACAATAGCAACATTTGGTTTAATTGTTTTGGTGATCATTTCGGCACCACGAAGACCAACTTCTTCCTGAACAGAATTGGTGATATACAATCCAAAAGGAAGTTTAATTTTGTTTTCATGCAGTAAACGAGCGACTTCGGCAATCATAAACCCACCCATACGGTTGTCGATAGCGCGACAAACAAATTTGTTTTCGTTCAAAATCATAAATTCATCAGGATAGGTAATCACGCAGCCCACATGAACACCCATTTTATCGACTTGTTCCTTAGTTTCACAGCCAATATCAATAAACAGGTTATCGACCTTTGCCACTTCCTCGTCTTTCTTTCTATTTCGAGTGTGAATAGCGGGCCAGCCAAAAACACCTTTTACAATTCCGTTTTTAGTGTGAATATTTACTCGTTTTGAAGGAGCAATTTGGTGATCAGAACCTCCGTTTCTAATGACGTAGATTAATCCATCATCGGTAATATAATTGACATACCAGGAAATTTCATCCGCATGACCTTCAATTACTACCTTATATGGAGCATAGGGATTTATAATTCCTACAGCAGTACCGTAAGTGTCCGTTATAAAAGTATCAACGTAAGGTTTCAAATAATCCATCCATAATTTTTGCCCATCACTTTCATAACCAGTAGGCGAAGCATTATTAAGATAGTTTTCTAAAAATTCAAGTGACGACTTTTTTAATATTGATTTAGAACTCATAAAATTATTTTTTTGCTAAATTATAAATTTGGCATTACAGTTGTGTATATATTGTATAATTTTGGCAATTAAATTTTCCTACTAATGAAGATGATTAAACTTTTCTTATTTTTTCTTTTTACTACAATATATGTCAATGCACAAGTTACCCAAAAAGATACGACCAAAATGGGCTATGTATTGACCGAAAGCGATACCATACTTAATGACACCATACAATTACCAGAATTAGTAGTCTTTAAAGAAAAACTCGATCCCGAAGCAAAAAAGCAATTTTTAATCCTTCAAAACCGAGTGTATAAAACGTATCCTTATGCAAAACTGGCATCCGAACGATTGACTATTCTTAATAAAGGAATGGCAGCACTTAAGACGAATAGGGAAAAAAAGAAATATTTCAAGATAGTAGAAGATTACCTTAGTAATGAATTTGAATCCAAACTCAAAAAGCTATCCCGTAAGCAAGGCCAAATACTCGTAAAGTTAATTCATCGCCAAACAGGGACAACTACTTACGATCTCGTTAAAAATCTCAAAAGCGGTTGGAAAGCTTTTTGGTCGAACACGGCAGCGAGTATGTTTGACATTAACTTGAAAACTAAATATGCTCCGTACGATGTTAACGAAGATTATTTAATCGAAACCATACTGGTAAGAGGGTTTGAATCTGGACGATTACAAAATCAAAATCCAGCAACTCCAGTAGATTATGATAACCTTACGGATTCGTGGTTGTCCAAAGTGCAAAAAACAAATTAAAACTTTCATTTGGGCGTTTCCCTTTATAAAAAAGAGGCTATTATCAATAAAGGTAATAGCCTCTTTTTTATAAACGGTCGGGCTATTCGCTACAAGTCCTCATAAAGTTGTGTTTCACTCCACTTTTCTGCGGGCTTTCCACTGCTATCCCTAACGCGGGCAACGAATCAGCGACTTTGTTATTTTTATATAGGAAAAATTTCTAACAGTTAGGTCCATTTCATTCCCTTTTCTTGTGGGTTTTACTTTCCTTTCTTAAACCAGTACAACATACCGCTGACTTTGTCACTTCGAAAAGAGAGACCTCATTGACTAGTATTCATTTGTTGCCTTATATATAGGAATGTAGTTTTACTACCTATATATAATGATATCGACGGTTTTTGATGGTAAAGTCAACCTTTTTCGTGGGTGATTCCCATCCCGACGATTCGGAATCGGAAGTAGATCAAAAAGAAATACTTTCAAAATTCACGTTTCCAGCGAGTTAAAGCTAAGGAGTAAAAAACATCAAAAAAAAGCATTAAAAAAGCTTGTTAAAGCGAATAAAGGTGGTACTTTTGCACCCGCAACAACGCAATCGTTCTTTAACAAACTGACAAGTATTCTGAATCGAAAACGAGAATTTATTTTCAAAAAAAAGATTCACAAAAGCTTGTGGGATTGGAAAACGGATGTTACATTTGCACCCCGCAAAACAAGCAAAGTTCCTTGACAAACTGATAAGAAAACGAGAAGAAATGGAGATAAAAAATTTCCAAAAAAAACTTCAAAAATTTCTTGCCAGTTAAAAAAAGAAGTTGCACTTTTGCACCCGCTTTGAGAGACTCTTTACGAAGAGTTAATCAGACGATAAAACAAAGAAGAACACGTTCCTAGACATATTGAATTGACAGCCGTCTCGTCCGAAAGGCGAGACAAATAATAAAGAGTAATAGAATCGAAAGATTTGAAAAAACCACTAGAACTTCAGTCAAATAACAATAGCTTAATTTATTAAGCAAACAATATACGATGAAGAGTTTGATCCTGGCTCAGGATGAACGCTAGCGGCAGGCTTAACACATGCAAGTCGAGGGGTATAGTTCTTCGGAATTAGAGACCGGCGCACGGGTGCGTAACGCGTATGCAATCTACCTTTCACAAAGGGATAGCCCAGAGAAATTTGGATTAATACCTTATAGTAATACGACTTGGCATCAAGATGTATTTAAAGATTTATCGGTGAAAGATGAGCATGCGTCCCATTAGCTAGTTGGTATGGTAACGGCATACCAAGGCAACGATGGGTAGGGGTCCTGAGAGGGAGATCCCCCACACTGGTACTGAGACACGGACCAGACTCCTACGGGAGGCAGCAGTGAGGAATATTGGACAATGGGCGCAAGCCTGATCCAGCCATGCCGCGTGCAGGATGACGGTCCTATGGATTGTAAACTGCTTTTGTACAGGAAGAAACCCTTTCACGTGTGGAAGATTGACGGTACTGTAAGAATAAGGATCGGCTAACTCCGTGCCAGCAGCCGCGGTAATACGGAGGATCCAAGCGTTATCCGGAATCATTGGGTTTAAAGGGTCCGTAGGCGGTCTAGTAAGTCAGTGGTGAAAGCCCATCGCTCAACGGTGGAACGGCCATTGATACTGCTAGACTTGAATTATTAGGAAGTAACTAGAATATGTAGTGTAGCGGTGAAATGCTTAGAGATTACATGGAATACCAATTGCGAAGGCAGGTTACTACTAATGGATTGACGCTGATGGACGAAAGCGTGGGTAGCGAACAGGATTAGATACCCTGGTAGTCCACGCCGTAAACGATGGATACTAGCTGTTGGGAGCAATCTCAGTGGCTAAGCGAAAGTGATAAGTATCCCACCTGGGGAGTACGTTCGCAAGAATGAAACTCAAAGGAATTGACGGGGGCCCGCACAAGCGGTGGAGCATGTGGTTTAATTCGATGATACGCGAGGAACCTTACCAAGGCTTAAATGTAGATTGACCGGTTTGGAAACAGACTTTTCGCAAGACAATTTACAAGGTGCTGCATGGTTGTCGTCAGCTCGTGCCGTGAGGTGTCAGGTTAAGTCCTATAACGAGCGCAACCCCTGTCGTTAGTTGCCAGCGAGTCATGTCGGGAACTCTAACGAGACTGCCAGTGCAAACTGAGAGGAAGGTGGGGATGACGTCAAATCATCACGGCCCTTACGCCTTGGGCTACACACGTGCTACAATGGCCGGTACAGAGAGCAGCCACTGGGCGACCAGGAGCGAATCTACAAAACCGGTCACAGTTCGGATCGGAGTCTGCAACTCGACTCCGTGAAGCTGGAATCGCTAGTAATCGGATATCAGCCATGATCCGGTGAATACGTTCCCGGGCCTTGTACACACCGCCCGTCAAGCCATGGAAGCTGGGGGTGCCTGAAGTCGGTGACCGCAAGGAGCTGCCTAGGGTAAAACTGGTAACTAGGGCTAAGTCGTAACAAGGTAGCCGTACCGGAAGGTGCGGCTGGAACACCTCCTTTCTAGAGCCTTAGTGTTAGTAGTAATACACGCTAGGGAAAGAAGACGAAAAGTCGAAGTGGAAACAAATAAAGACATTATATTACTCTTGCTGTTAGTTCAAATAATACAATTTAAGTTAAAGATAACGATTTAGGATTTAAGATTTAAGATTTGGGATTTAAGATGTGAAAACATCAAAAATCAGGAATCAACAATCAAAAATCAGA
>NZ_JAGGNA010000001.1:995000-1237500 GCF_017875765.1 Flavobacterium sp. CG_23.5
ACGTACACTAATAATTTGAATAAGGCGATTGCAGGAACAGACTTAGAAAATCTGACTATTGAAGAATTATTATCAAAATTAGATTTGAATAATGCCAATATCAGAAATAATGCAGGCGGTTACTATAATCACACCTTGTACTGGCAATGTATGGGTCCTAAAGCTGGAGGAGAACCCAAAGATACTCTGGCAGACGCAATCACCAAAAGATTTGGAACATTTGCAAATTTCACTTCACTGTTCAAAAATGAATCAGAAAAAATATTTGGTTCCGGTTGGGTTTGGTTAGTCGTTGATAAAGCAGGTCAATTACAACTTACTAGTACTCAAAATCAGGACAATCCTTTAATGGCAGATGCATTAATCCAAGGAAAACCTATTTTGGCTCTGGACGTTTGGGAACATGCTTATTACCTTGATTATCAATATAAAAGAAAAAATTATATAGACGCTTTTTTTAATGTCATCAATTGGAAAAAAGTGGCTGAAAATTATGAAGCTGCCATAAAGAAATAGTCGTTTCGCTTTTAAGCTAAAAAAATGCTGTTACAAAAAATTGTAACAGCATTTTTTTTTAAATGGAAATCAATAAAATTTATATAATTGATTTATTTTATAACTGATAAATAAACGATTCTGATGGAGCAATAGTGATTTGGGCTTTTCCTTCTCCGTTCTGAACTTGTAATCGTATAGAACTCTTTTTATACAATTGATCTGTTAAAATATAATTTCCATCTTTCAAATTCCACTTTTTAATAATATCCGAAGGGATTTTCAGTTCGAAATTACTGGTTGTAAGCCAAGAAAAATTGGTCACCACAAGTAACTTTTGAGAATCAGACCAACGAACAAATGAATAGATTCCCGGAGAGTAACCCTTTGTCACTTGACGATTAACGGTTTGAATTTCTTGATATTTCCCCATCAATGCAGAACTATTGATAGAAAAATTAAGCAAACGTTTGTAAAAATCACGTAAGTCTTTTTCATCTTGAGTCAATTGACCTCCGTCAAATTTACCACCGTTCATCCAGCGTTGATGATTCGGCACACCAACATAATCAAAAATTGAAGTTCTGGAGTGTGTCCCGAAACCTGCATTTTCATTTCCCGCCTCTCCTACATCTTGCCCAAAATAAATCATGGTTGGCGACGTACTTATTGTTGTGGAAACAACCATTAGCGGTTTTCCTTTTTGTGGTGTTCCTGCAAATTCTGGACTTGCCAAGCGCTGTTCATCATGATTGTCTAAAAAATGCAACATATGATGTTCGATATCAGCCATCCCTTTTTGGATATCAGATAACCCGTCAGGTAACGATTTACCTTTAATGACATCTTTCAATTTATCGTACGTTTCGACTTTATCATATAAATAATCCATTTTACCCAGATGAATGTAATTCCTATATTCTTTAGGATTATACACTTCGGCTAGTAAAAAAGCATCTGGATTTTTTGTCTTTATTGCTGAATTCATATAACTCCAAAATTCATACGGAACCATTTCAGCCATATCATATCGGAAACCATCTACTCCTTTAGCAGTCCAATACAATGCGATATCTCTAAATTTAGTCCATGAATTTGGAACCACTTTTCCTTTCCAAAATGCGAAATGTTCTTCATATGATTTGGTATCAAAACCAGCGGGAAGTTCTGGAAAATCTTTCGAACCGTCAGGACGAATTCCATAATTTACTTTTACGGTTTCGTACCAATCATTCTTATCTGGTTTTGCCATTCGTGAACCATTACCAGTCCATTTAGCTGGATTTTCTTCAAATTTCCCGTCAATTAATGGATTACTTTCTCCATTTAATGGTTTTACATTATCTGGAATTTCAAAATGGGTATTTGGAATATAATAGAAATTATTGTCTCTTTTATATTCAACAGAAACATCATCATCAGCACCAAAATCTTTAATCCCGACCGGGTTACTCTTTCCTTCGTATTTGCGTGCAATATGATTAGGAACAATATCAATAATCACTTTTAATCCCGCTTTATGGGTTCTGGCAATTAAGGACTCAAATTCTTGCAAACGATTAGCTGGATTTACAGCTAAATCAGGGTTTACATTATAATAATCTTTTACGGCATAAGGTGATCCGGCTCTTCCTTTTACTACTTCCGGATCATCATTCGAAATTCCTATAGCAGTGTAATCCCGAACCAAAGCATGATGTGGAACTCCAGTATACCAAATATAAGTTACACCTAAATCTTTTATTTCATGAAGTGCTTTATCCGTAAAATCATTAAACTTCCCAACTCCATTTTCTTCAATAGTTCCCCAAAGTTTATTAGTGGTATTTTTATTTCCGAATAATCGGGTAAAAACTTGATATACTACAATTTTCTTCTCAGAGACTATCTCTTTCTTTTCTGCATTCATTTTTAAATCTTTTGTTTTGCAAGCAGTTGCTAAAAGCACCACGCTAATCCCTGCAACTATAATTGTCTTTTTTATCATATAAAATTATTTATGCTGGTTTCAATTCGTATTTTTTTAGATAAATCGTCCTATTTATTTATTCAATTTTTAAAATTAATATAATTTATAGAAAGAAGAGAAGATTGATATCAATTAAAACAAATACACTTTTCAAAAGAACTACTACAACGAAAGAGTAGCTTTATTTGTTGATAACTTTAAAAACGGAATCCCACCATTTTTTGCTTATTTTTCAACTATTATAAATAAATCCTAATATCGATTAGGATTGTAACCTTTTTCATAAATTTGACAAAAAATAAATCCATTGAAGAAATTCCTATTTCGTTGTTGTTTAATACTGCTTGGTACAAATTTAGTTTTGGCTCAGGCTCCTAAAAAAATTATTGTTGAACATTCTGATTTTGCCGATGTAAATCAAGTAGAAATCCCGGATGCATTTTTGCTTACAGGAAATGTGCGTGTTAACCATGACGGCGTAGTTTTGACCTGCAATAAAGCCTATTACTTTCAAAAAGAGAATTACATAAAAGCATTTGGGAATGTACAAATAGTTCAAGGTGACACTTTATTTTTAAACAGTAAATATGCTGAATACAACGGTAATGTAAAAAAAGCTTTTGCTACTGGAAATGCTGTGATGAGCTCCCCTGATGCGACTTTAGCTACAGACACAATAAGCTTTGACAGAAACACTCAAGAAGTATTTTACAATTCGCAAGGCACAATTACCAACAAGGAGAATACTTTGCAAAGTAAATCGGGGAAATATTATGTCGCCCAAAAAAAGTTTCAGTTCCTGACAGCGGTTACGATTACCAATCCAACGTATGTAATAAAATCCAATCATTTAGATTATTATAGTAATTCAGGTCACTCCTATCTTTTTGGACCATCAACGATTACGAGTAAAGCTAATTATATTTACACAGAAAAAGGGTTTTATGACACCAAGAAAAACCTGGCGCATTTTGTAAAAAAATCCTATATCAAGTACGACGATCGGATAATTAGGGGAGATAGTTTGTATTATGACCGAAACAGGGAATTTGCATCGGCAACGCGAAATGTAAAAATAACGGACTCTATCAACAGAGCAATTATCAAAGGACATTATGCCGAATTATATAAAAAAAAGGATTCTGTTTTTGTAACCAAAAGAGCCGTGGCTATAAACTTTGTCGAAAATGACTCCGTTTATATTCATGGAAAAAAATTGATGGTAACCGGTAAAGAAGCCAATCGTGTCATTCGTGCTTTTAATAATGTACGTTTTTATAAAACGGATATGAGTGGCAAATGCGATTCGATACATTCAAGTTCTAAAACAGCCCTAACAAAAATGATAGGAAACCCAATACTTTGGAATGGAGAAAGCCAAATTACAGGGGATGTCATGCATCTTATTGGAAATAACAACACACAAAAACTCGATTCCCTCAAAGTACTCAACAATACCTTTCTGGTCTCTAAAGACACATTGGGAACGGGCTATAATCAGGTAAAAGGGCAAAATCTCTATGGGAAATTCGAAGAAGGGAAACTCCATGATGTGGACATTGTAAAAAATACCGAGGTCATTTATTATATGCGCAATGACGCCAAGGAACTCATTGGTATCAATAAAAATGTGAGCAGTAAAATCAATCTTATTTTAGAAAAAAATGCCATTGAAAGTATCACTTTTTTTAAACAAGTGGATGGAGACATTTACCCTGAAAAAGATCTGCCAGAAAACGCACGAAAATTAAGAGGTCTAGTCTGGCGCGGGGATGAAAGAATAAAATCGAAAGACGATATCTTTCCACCAGAAGAAAATGAACTAAATGATAAATTAGTCAAACAAGGAAAAGTAGAGGATGCTAAAGCAAATGCTCCTATGAAAATCCGAAAAGAAACTTTGAATTACGATAAAAAGAAAGTGAAGTAAAAGTAATCAGTGTTCATCCCGAAGCTTCGGGAGCAGTATTCAATCTGCGACACACAAGTAAATAAGCCTCTTTAAAAACTTCGTGAACTTTGCGAAAAACTTTTGCAACCTTTGCGGTTAAATTTCTAAAAAAGTGAATACCGATTTCTTAAAATACCAAGCACAAACTTCTCCTTATCCGTTGGGTATGGAAGTTTCTCATGCTGTGGGCTCCTATATTTACGATACCAATAATAAAAAATATTTGGATTTTGTGGCCGGTGTTTCAGCTTGTGCGCTAGGACATCAACATCCCAGAGTTAACCAAGCCATCAAAGATCAATTGGATAAATATTCGCACGTGATGGTCTATGGCGAATATTCACAAAGTCCCGCAGTCCAATATTGCAAATTATTAGCTTCACTCCTGCCCGCACCTTTAGACAAAACCTATTTGGTAAATTCGGGTACAGAAGCCATAGAAGGCGCCTTAAAACTCGCGCGAAGAACCACAGGAAGAAGTCAATTAATTTCATGTCATAATGCCTATCACGGAAATACTATGGGTTCCCTGAGCGTAATGGGATTTGAAGAACGCAAACGCATTTTTCGACCGCTGATTCCTGATGTGGATTTTATAACCTTCAATAATGAAGAAGATTTACAAAAAATAACAACCAAAACTGCAGGAATAATTCTGGAAACCATTCAAGGTGGTGCCGGATTTATTCAGCCTCATAATGATTTCCTTAAAAAAGTGCGTCAGCGTTGTGATGAAGTTGGTGCGATCATGATTCTCGACGAAATCCAACCGGGTTTTGGAAGAACCGGAAAACTCTTTGGATTCCAAAATTATGACGTCGTTCCTGATATTCTTGTTATGGGAAAAGGAATGGGCGGCGGCATGCCCGTAGGCGCTTTTACCGCTTCATCTGCCATGATGGATTTATTGAGTGATAACCCAAAACTGGGGCATATCACGACTTTTGGAGGCCACCCTGTCATTGCGTCAGCCTGTTTGGCGACTTTGCAGGAAATTACTGAGACCAATTTAATGGCTGAAGCGTTGGAGAAAGAAAACCTATTCAGATCGATTTTGGTACATCCTTTGATAGTAGAAATAAGAGGAAAAGGATTAATGCTTGCCGCAATGACCAAAAGTGCCGATATTACAAATGAAGTAATTCTCAAATGTCAAGACAAGGGACTCATATTATTCTGGTTACTGTTTGAAGGATGCGCAATCCGAATCACGCCGCCGCTTACCATTTCTAATGAAGAAATTCGTGAAGGCTGCGCTATAATGCTAGAAGTAATGGATGCAATTTTGAATAAAAATTAATTTTTTTAGAAGCTATTCCTGCTGTCCGTTACAATCTCTCTAGTCTCGTTTTAAAAACGAAACTAGAGAGGATTTACACTTCCATCAGGGCTATGGCATCAGTAATAAACCAGCACTAATTTTGTTAATTAAATTGTTCAAAACAATTCCTGCTCTTCCTCACATTAACAGCAAGGATGCCTACTTTTAAGTAGGCCAAATTCTAAAAAAACAAAGATGCAATTAAGCAACGAAGAAGAAGACTATAACTTATCCCTGTCTAAATTTGAGTCGATGTTGAAAACCAACAAAGTCCTCTTTTTTGACTCCGAAGAATTTGAAGAAATTATACTTCATTATCTCGATATGGGTAAGGCCGCTTTGGCAAAAAAAGCACTAAAACTAGCACTGGATCAACACCCAAAATCAACAGGACTAAAATTAGTCCAAGTGGAGATGTTAGTCTATGATGATAAACTAGAAATAGCCGAAAAACTATTGAATGAGTTATATGCTATTGAGCCAACTAATGAAGAAATTTACATTCAAAAAGCCAATATCTATTCTAAAAGAGACCAACACGAAAAAGCAGTTGAATTATTAAGAATTGCTTTAAAATATACTGATGATTATGCCGATGTTTATAATTTAATCGGGATGGAATATCTTTTTATGGACAATCTCGAATTGGCAAAAGAAAGCTTCATTAAATGTTTAGAAGAAGATCTGGAAGACCAATCAGCATTATATAATGTAGTGTATTGTTTTGAATTCTTAGATCAAAATCAAGAGGCCATAGCCTACTTGAATAAATATATAGATAAAAACCCGTACAGCGAAATCGCCTGGCATCAGTTAGGTCGTTTGCATTATGGTGTAAAAGAATATGAAAATGCCATTCGAGCCTTCGATTACGCTACTTTAATCGATGATGAATTTCTAGGCGCATTCATGGAAAAAGCGAAAGCCTTTGAACGACTAAAAAAATACGCCGAAGCAATCGAAAGTTATGAAAGAACTATCGAATTAGATGATGCCACTTCGTATGCTTTACTCCGAATAGGAAAATGTCATGAGAAATTGGGCAACAAAGCCTTAGCATTGAAATATTTCAATAAAACAGTTCATGAAGATCCCCTTTTGGACAAAGGTTGGATTGCGATTACTGATTTCTATGTTCGCCAAAAAAACTATCAGAAAGCACTTTTTTATGTCAACAAAGCCTTAGCGATTGACAATCAAAATCGTTTGTATTGGAAACGTTTTGCATCTATAAACAAACAAATGAATTTCTTTGAGGAAGCTGAATTTGGTTATAGAAAAGCGGTAGAATTTGGTGATTATCAATTAGACACTTGGTTGTACTGGGTTGACATTCTTCAGTTTTTAGGTGAATTCGAAAGCGCCATTCAAACCTTACTCCAAGCTTCAGAATATTTTCCGGAGGAAAATGAAATCGAATATCGTTTAGCTGGATTGTATTTTATGATACAAGACAATACCAAGGCAAAATTCCATTTGAGTAATGCCATGAGATTAAACTTTGATAACTATATTATTATTGAGG
The DNA here is from genome assembly GCF_017875765.1 of Flavobacterium sp. CG_23.5. NCBI lineage: Bacteria > Pseudomonadati > Bacteroidota > Flavobacteriia > Flavobacteriales > Flavobacteriaceae > Flavobacterium > Flavobacterium sp. CG_23.5. The sequence goes on from NZ_JAGGNA010000001.1 coordinate 1,002,262, forward strand.
ATTTATTTCCAGTAGTTTGGACTAGAAAAATGGTGCAAAATTATATTGCAAAACATAAAAAATTGTAATGATTGAAGTAGTAAGAAAGCGTTTTGGTTTACTGGGAAGAAATATCCATTATTCCTTTTCGAAAGGGTATTTTACAGATAAATTCAATAGCGAAAACTTTGAAGGTTGTACCTACGAGAATTTTGATATTCAGGAAATCGCTACATTTCCTGAGATAATAAAAAATACTTCAGACTTAAAAGGTTTAAATGTTACTATTCCATATAAAGAAACAATACTTCCTTTTTTGGATAAACTTTCAAAAAAAGCAATGCTAATTGGTGCCGTAAATACAATCAAAATTACCAAAAAAGGAAAACTGAAAGGCTATAATACCGATTATTTTGGTTTCAAAAAATCATTAGAACCTCTATTGCAACCCCACCATAAAAAAGCTTTGATTTTAGGAACAGGCGGCGCTTCAAAAGGAGTCGCATATGCTTTGGATGAATTGGGTATCTTTTACACTTTTGTCTCCAGAGAAGCCAAAGAGAATGCTATTGACTACAATAGAATCAATGCTACAACTTTTGATAATTACCAAATAATTATCAATTCAACACCGTTAGGAACAAGTCCCGATACGGATGCATTCCCATTAATTCCTTATGAATACTTTACGGAAAATCATATTGCTTTTGACTTAATTTACAATCCAGCAGAAACGCAATTTCTTAAAAAAGCTAAAGAACACGGAGCACAAATCAAAAACGGTTTAGACATGCTTATTTTTCAAGCGGAGAAAGCTTGGGCGATTTGGAATAAGTAGACCACAAATACAGGTAAATAAGCTCCCTCGCTAAATTATAAAACTACAACCTCAAATGTTGTAGTTTTTTTTTTAAAATATATGTTAGTTCCAAATTATTGAATCATTTTATGAATTATTTTTATAAAATATGTTTCGGCTAAAATTTGTCAAAATAAGCTTATGAAAAATATTTAAAGTAATTCCAAACGAAGCAAAATGGAAATTTTTTTACAAAAATATTCTGTATTCAAATAATTTATTTTGTAAATTAGTACTGCTTTCACTACCTTTCGAATTCGGAAAAAAAAATAGAAACCTTATACATTGAAAAAATGTTAGAAGAAATGAATGATAACCTGTCCCAAAATGAAAATGAGATAGATGGAAAATTAGCACAGGATTCAACTGAATCAAATCAATCCAAAACAGAAGTATTGGAGACAGAACCGTTGGCTGAACCAATTGATGTTCCTGCAGAAGACAATGTTGTTGTTCCTCCTACTGAAGAATTGATAACTACTGAGTCTACTTCGGAAACAGACAACCAAACAGCTCTTAACGCCATTGCTGATACAAACGCAGAGGAAAGCGAAGACGAGACTCTTAAAGATCGCCATGACATTCCTATGCAAGATTATGATGCGTTATCATTGGAAGAACTGGTAGAAGAATTGAAAAATTTGGTTTCCAATGAGAAAGTGATGTCGGCTAAAGACCATATTGAAGAAATCAAAAAATCATTTGTCGCAAAATACAACCATCTTTTAGAAGAGAAAAAAGAAGAGTTTCTTGCGGAAAATCAAGATCCAAATGAAGAATTTCAATATCATTCTCCATTAAAGACCAATTTCGATAAATACTATTCCATTTTTAGGGATGCAAAAAATACTCATTTCAAAAGTTTACAAACGAATCTCAAAACTAATTTAGAAAATCGTTTGGCAATTGTTGAGGAATTAAAAGAATTAATCAATCCGCAAGAAAACATAAAAGACACTCTAAAACATTTTAATGATTTAAGAGAAAGATGGAAAAATGCAGGACCAATCCCGAAAGATAAATACAATCACGTTTGGAATAATTTTCACTTTCATGTTGAAAATTTTTATGATTATTTACATCTTGACAGAGAAGCACGCGATTTAGATTTCAAACATAATTTAGAACAAAAGCAAAAAATTATTGCTCGAGTTGAAGAACTAATCAACGAAGCTGACATCAACAAAGCTTTTCGTGAATTACAAGATTTACACAGAATTTGGAAAGAAGATATAGGTCCTGTTTCTAGAGAAAATCGCGATGAAATCTGGAACAAGTTTAGCGATTTAACTAAACAAATGCATGATAAACGCGAAGTTCTTTTCGAAAAATTAAGAGGAACCGAACTAGAGAATTTAGAAAAGAAAAAGGAAATTGTAGCTAAAATTGAAGTTTTAGCAACAGAAAAAGTAAATGCACATTCTCAATGGTTAGCTCAAATTGAAAAAGTTGAGGCCTTACGTACTGCTTTTTTCTCTGCTGGAAAAGTACCTTCTGATGTAAATGAAGAAACTTGGGCCAGTTTTAAAACTGCTGTCAGAAATTTTAATACTTTCAAAAATGCTTTTTATAAAGACATCAAGAAAGACCAAAGTGACAATTTAAGTAAAAAAAATGCTCTTGTAACCAAAGCCAAAGAATTACAAGAAAGTCTTGATTTTGCAGCAACTACTCCAATAATGAAGCAAATTCAAGAGGAGTGGAAACAAATAGGTCATGTCCCAAGAAAATATTCTGATAAAATCTGGAAAGAGTTTAAAGATGCCTGTAATCACTATTTTGAAAAATTAAAAGAGCAAAAAAACGAGGAAAACGTGGAAGAAGTGGAAGCTTTCAATAATAAGAAAGCCTACTTGGAAACCTTGCGCGAATATGAATTGACAGGAGATCATAAAACTGATTTGGATGCGATCAAATTACATATTGAAACTTGGAAAAATTTCGGTAAAGTTCCTTTCCCTAGAAGACATATAGAAGGAAAATTTAATAAAATTCTAGATGCACTTTTTGAAAAATTAAGCTTGAGTAAAAAAGACACTGAAATGCTGCGTTTTGCGAATAGAATGGATCATTTATCAGATAGTAACGACACCCGAAAATTAGATAACGAAAAGATTTTCTTAATGCGTAAAATTGAAGAAGTTAAGAACGAAATTTTCCAATTGGAGAACAACATTCAATTTTTCACCAATACCAGAAATGCCAAAAAAGAAAATTCAATAGTTTTAGAGGTTCGTAAAAACATTGCTGTGCATAAAGAAAGTTTAGATGTTTGGAAAGAAAAACTAAAACAATTGAGAAATTTAAAGCAAGAATAAAATTTCAAGAAAGCTAAAAAATTGAACCTCGATATAAATTATATTTCGAGGTTTTTTTTACTTAAAATTAATGATATGATAAATATCATTTTAAGTATTTACAAGTAAAGGTACTTTTGATTCATGATAAATGTTCTTCCCATGAAAAATTCTCTAATTCAAAAGTACAATGTTCCGGGTCCTAGATATACCAGCTATCCAACTGTCCCTTACTGGGATGAAAGTGATTTTTCGTATGACCTTTGGACAGCTACTTTAAAAAAATCATTTGAAGCAAGCAATACTTCAGAAGGAATAAGTCTATATATTCACTTACCTTTTTGTGAAAGTTTGTGTACTTTTTGCGGTTGCAATAAACGAATTACTAAAAACCATACATTAGAAAATCCATATATAGATGCCGTTTTGAAAGAATGGTCTATCTATTGTAAAGTTCTTGAGGAAAAACCAACAATTAAAGAAATACATTTAGGAGGAGGAACACCCACTTTTTTTTCTCCAAAGAATTTAGAAGATTTGATTAATGGGATTTTAAGTCATGCCAATAAAGCAAAAGATTACGAATTTAGTTTTGAAGGTCATCCCAACAATACTTCACATGAACATTTACAAAAACTTTATGATTTAGGTTTTAGAAGAGTCAGTTTTGGCGTACAGGACTACTCCGAAAAAGTACAAAAAGCAATTCATAGGTTGCAACCATTTCACAATGTAGCCAAAGTCACTTTTTGGGCAAGGGAAATTGGTTATACTTCCATTGGTCATGATATCATTTTCGGATTGCCGTTTCAGGAAATTGAAGATGTTATAGATACCATTGAAAAAACAAAATCATTACAACCCGATAGATTAGCATTTTATAGTTATGCGCATGTCCCTTGGATTAAAGGAAATGGACAACGCGGATTTAATGATGAAGATATTCCAAAAGATGATAAAAAACGAATGTTATATGAAACAGGAAAAAAATTATTGTTTGAAAATGGATATCATGAAATAGGAATGGATCATTTTGCATTGGAAACTGACAGCTTATACAAAGCGTTTCAAAATGGAAATCTACATCGTAATTTTATGGGTTACAGCTCTTCAAAAACTCAGTTGATGATTGGTTTGGGTGTTTCTTCAATAAGCGACAGCTGGCTTAGTTTTGCCCAAAATGTAAAGAATTTGGAAGATTATTATCAGATTTTAGAATGGGATAAAATACCAGTTTATAGAGGACATTTATTAACTGATGAAGACCTAATCATTAGAAAACACATTCTGAATTTAATGTGTCAATTTGAAACTTCTTGGAACAATAATGAAGCTTATTTTGATGAGATTCCGGAAGTTTTAATTCAATTAAAGGAAATTGAAAATGATGGACTGGTAATCATTAAAGAAAATAGTATTCAGGTCACAGATGCTGGAAAACCCCATGTACGAAATATTTGCATGGCGTTTGATCTTCGTTTAAAAAGAAAAGCACCAGAAACCGAATTGTTTTCTATGACGATATAATGGCCACTACTACATTCGCAGATTTTAAATAATCTTTGTCAAAATGTAAAATCTGACAAAGATTGATATTTAGATTTATCAAGATTTAAAAGCCAATTTAATTTAACTAAACCACTATGGACAGAAAGTCCATAGATTTGGTATGGCGGACTGAAAGTCTATACTGTTAATATTTTAACACGAATTACACAAATTAATTCATGCTAAGTTGTGTAATTTGTGGTAGAACATATTTTTAGAAGCTAAAGCTAAATGCACTGAATTGCATAGTTTTAACTATTTTTGTGACCAATAAAAGAGCCTTTCGTTATTTCATATTGTTTTGCAACATGGAAAATAATTCGTCTTTAATGAAAAGCAATTTGGCTTTCAATGTATGCATATATTCATCTATAACTATTTCTTCCCCACTATTAATGCGATGGATTTCATGTTCTAATTCATGATATTCATCGAATAATTCTCGAAAATGAGAATTGTCAGTTTTTAATTGATGGATTTTTTCCTGGTATTCAGGAAATTCGTGTAATAAATCGTGTCTTTCCATGCTCACTTATTAATTTAAGTTAAAATATAGGAAATCTAATTTAATGACAATTGGGGTTCTGCTGTACAAATAAACTAATATTTGAAGGAGAAACATAAGGAATTCCTAATCCTAAACCTCTCAAAATAAATAATACTCCGATAATAACGGCAACATAAGGAATCGCTTTTTGAATTTTATTTCGGATGGGGATTGTCAAAAATGAATTTAAATATACTATGCTACTCATCAGTGGAACCGTTCCTAATCCAAATAAAACCATGTATAAAACTCCAAAACCAGCGCTTTGCATAGCTATTGCGCCAAATAAAGCTACATAAACCATTCCGCAAGGTAAAAACCCATTGAGTAAACCTATTGTGAATAATGATTTGTAACTCTTATTTTTAAACTGACTTCCTAAAGCCGATTTGATTTTAGATATCAATTTAAAAACTGGTTTCGAAAAATTATACTTAGCAAAAAATTTCTCCGGTATTAAAATTACGAAAATCATTGCAATTCCAATAAAAATTGATAGTTTTTGTTGTAATCCAGCTAAGAAAAATCCTTTACCCAATAGTCCAAAAACTAAACCAATCGTAGCATAAGCTGATAATCTTCCTAAATGATACATAAAAATTTGTGTCACTTTTTTCGCAGGATTACTTCTGTCTACAGGTAACATCATAGCGATTGGACCACACATTCCTATGCAGTGTAAACTACTAATTAAACCAAAAATAAAAGCCGTGTAAAACATTGTTTTTAGCCTAATGTCATAAAGTCAAAAGTTATAAAGTCAAACGAGAGACTTAAGCTGGTGATTTTAAGACTAATTAATATAAATCGTTTCCTTGGTTAAGTATGATTTCCCATCATATTGCCATTCCATATTAATGTCCCAACGACCGCCTACCAGACTTTTTTTAGGTATGAGCAAAGTAGGATTAGATAATGAAATAGGAATTTCAAAATCTAATTTTTTGTTAGACGGTCGATATAAGGACACATTTCCTTTTATTTTTTTCGGAACAAATACATCTGGAAATACAATTGTAATTCCCTCTGCCGTTTTTGTAATTATAGGCTTTTGAGCCAAATCATGAGCGTTTTGAATACGCACCATTTCGTCACCAAAATGAACGTCATGTTTGTAATATTCTTCTACAACCAACTCATTATCATATTTTGAATCTGACTGCACTTTGAAAACAAAATATAAAATAAAGGTCATAAATAATGCAAATGCAATTACAATTCCTGTTCCCCAATTAATTTTCATGCTTTTTTATTTATATGTTTAAACCTTAAAACCGTTCGTATTAGTCAAAGCTTCTTGGACTTAAAAAACTAGTTGTAGCAGTTTCAATTTTTTTATTTCCGTTAAAAACTTCAATATTAAGTTTGGTTTTATCACTATCCAGTAAATTTTGATTAATTTCTACAAACAAAGTTCCGCCATTCATACCCTGTTTGGGTACTTTAAGATCTTGTTTTCCTACCATTTCCAATTTCCCTTTTATACCAATTAATTTGAAATGAATATCATTAAAATCATTATTGGTTTTATTGATAATCTTGAAGGTGTAGATATTACTAATGTTCTCGCCTTTGTGCTGAAACAATTGACCTGGCAAACGCAAAATACTTGCTTCAACATCATTTCTTAAAAACAACAATCCTATTAAAATCCCTGTTAGAATAAACAACACAGCGGAATACCCTTTCATTCTGGGGGTAAATTTAAACTTGCTTTTTTTCTCAATTTCCTCTTCGGAAGCGTAACGAATTAATCCTTTTGGCAACCCAACACTATCCATAATAGTATCACATTCATCAATACAGGCAGTGCAATTCACACATTCCAGTTGGACGCCGTTACGAATATCGATTCCCGTTGGACAAACATTGACACATTGTTTACAATCAATGCAATCTCCTTTCCCTGTTGATGCTCTGTCTTCTTGTTTGTTGAATTTGGCTCTTCCTACTTCTTTTTCGCCACGAACAAAATCATAGGCTACATTAATCGATTTATCATCTAATAAAACACCTTGTAATCTTCCGTAAGGACAGGCGATAATACAAACTTGCTCTCTAAACCAAGCAAAAATAAAATAAAATACTCCGGTGAAAATCAACAATGAAACTAAGGTACTAACATGATTTTCAGGACCTTCTTCAATCATTTTAAACAATTCATCACTACTGATAAGATAAGCCAGAAAAACATTGGCAATAAAAAACGAAATGATTAGAAACAAGCTCCATTTTAAGGCTTTCTTTCTAATTTTCTCCGCATTCCACTCTTGTTTTTCTAAACGGATTTGAGCACCACGATCTCCTTCTATCCAGTATTCTATTCTTCGGAAAACCATTTCTAAAAATATGGTTTGCGGACAAACCCAACCGCAAAAAATTCGGCCAAAAATAACCGTAAAAAGGATGACGAAAACAACGCCTACAAGCATAAAAATAACAAACAGATAAAAATCTTGAGGCCAAAATGGAAATCCAAAAATATTAAATCTACGTTCTAGAACATTGAACATCATGAACTGATTGCCATTAATCTTTATAAAAGGATTCGCAACCAAAACAATCAGCAAAAAGTAACTGACCCACTTTCTATATTCATAAAATTTACCGGAAGGCTTTTTAGGGAAAATAAATTTTCGATTTCCTTCCTCATCGATTGTTCCGATGGTATCTCTAAAAGCTTCGTCTGGTGATTGTGACATTTTTTTTTTTTCAATATTAAATTATAAAGTACTTATGCCAAAGTTTTGAGCTTTGGCATAAGTACTAGAAAACCTATTATTTTTTTGGTGCAGTTTCGTCGACCCAAATTTCACCATCCGGCGCTTTTGGATCTTTAGGATTACTTCCTCTTAAAGACAAAACATAACTAGCAACGTGCTGCATCTCTTTTGGTTTTAATGTTCCTTTCCAAGAAATCATTCCTTTTCCGTCACGACCTCCATTAACTAAAGTATGGAATACATTTTTTATTCCTCCACCTAAAATCCAATGATCATCTGTTAAGTTTGGTCCTATTTGTCCACCAGCATCGGCTCTATGACATGGAATACAATTAGCAGTGAAAATCGATTTTCCAATAGCTAAATCTGCGGGTTCTGTCAACAATGTAACTGTTTTCTCATCCATCATGTCAGGAGCAGTTTTCATGTATTCTGCCACTTCAATTTTGGCTTGAGCCATTTCATTCTTAAGTTCTGTTTCTTGATTATCAGCTCCTAATATTTCATATCGGACCATATATATTACTCCAAAAACAATACCTGCATAAAATAAATACACCCACCATGGCGGTAAATTATTATCTAATTCCCTAATTCCGTCGTAATCATGATCTAATAAAAGGCTTGCTTCATTTTCTAATGGCTCCGATTTAGTCAAACGTTTCATCAGTTTTTTAAACCATTCACTATCCTTGAAACTCAACGTATTTATTTCATTTGATTGGACTTTCTGCTCTTCTGTTAACAATTGATACGTAATATTATCAACAGCTTTCAATGTAATTTCTATCGCTATCAAAAGGAAAAGAAAAACAAATAAAAAGACAGCAACCATGGGGAATTTTATAAAAGCAGGTCTGTCACCAGAGTCTATAAAATATTCCATTGCTGCAAAAACAGCAAAGAAAATAACTAGGACTCTAATATATGCTGGAATTAATTTTTTCATTTTCTAAATTTTAAAAAATTATGTTGTTTAATTATCGTTTAATGGAATTTGGCTCATTTCAGTAATCTTTTCTTTTTTATATGAAAAAACCCATAAACCAAGTCCTATAAAAAAGACAAAGAAAATCAATAGTGAAAGAATTGGATATATCGCAACTCCGTCGATAGTTTCCATATTGTGTTTAATTTGTTCGAACATGACTGTTATTTTTTAGCTATATCTTTTACTTTAATATCCGTCCCAAGTCTTTGTATGTAAGCAATCAGAGCAACAATTTCTCTTTCATTCATTGGAACAAATTTTTCTCCTCTAGCTTCCGCTTTTTTCTTGCTTTCGTTGTAACTTTTCACAAAGTCAGGATCATTTTTCAAGTTTTCTTCAATTTTCAAGGCTTGTGTTCTTAAATCTTTAAGTCCATTTGCCACTTGAGCATCAGAATAAGGAACTCCAAGAGTTACCATCGCTTTCATTTTCTTTTGAGTTAAAGAAATATCCATAGGTTTATTATCGAACAACCATTTGTAACCTGGCATAATCGATCCGGCAGATATACTTTGCGGACTCCAAAAGTGGTTAAAATGCCAATTATCATTGTATTTTCCTCCTTCTCTTAATAAATCCGGACCGGTACGTTTTGATCCCCAAAGAAATGGATGGTCATAAACAAACTCCCCAGCTTTAGATTGTGGCCCATAACGTTCCACTTCGCTTCTAAAAGGACGAACAGATTGTGAGTGACAACCCACGCAACCTTCACGAATATATAAATCACGCCCTTCCAGTTCTAAAGGGGAATATGGTTTTACACTTGCAATTGTAGGGATATTAGATTTTACCATAATCGTAGGCACGATTTGAATAACTCCTCCAATTAAAATTGCTACTGTTGCCAAAATCGTTAATTGAATAGGTTTTCTTTCTAACCACGGATGAAATTTTTCCCCTTGTACTCTTCCAGAACTAATTTTCAATAATGCTGGAGCTTGCGCTAATTCATCTTCGATTGGTGAACCTGCTCTTAATGTTTGAACAATGTTATAAACCAATGTCAACATTCCGATTAAATACAATGAACCTCCAATAGCTCTCATCCAATACATTGGCATGATTTGAGTTACCGTTTCAAGGAAGTTACCATAAGTTAATGTTCCGTCTGGGTTAAACTGTTTCCACATAGACGCTTGTAAAAACCCAGCAACATACATTGGAATTGTGTATAATATAATACCTAAAGTACCAATCCAGAAGTGAAAATTAGCTAGTTTAAGAGAGTACAAAGTACTTTTCGTCATTCTAGGAATCAACCAATAAATCATACCAAAAGCCATAAATCCATTCCATGCTAATGCCCCTACGTGAACGTGAGCAATAATCCAATCCGTATAATGCGCAATGGCGTTTACATTTTTAAGAGACAACATTGGACCTTCAAAAGTCGCCATTCCGTAACCAGTAATCGCTACAACGAAGAATTTCAAAACTGGATCCACTCGTACTTTATCCCAAACTCCACGCAACGTTAACAATCCATTTATCATACCACCCCAAGAAGGTGCAATCAACATTATTGAAAAGGCAACACCTAAATTTTGTGCCCAGTTAGGTAAAGCAGAATATAATAAATGGTGTGGTCCAGCCCAGATATAAATAAAAATCAACGACCAAAAGTGAACAATTGACAATCGATAAGAATACACAGGACGATTTGCCGCTTTTGGAACAAAATAATACATCAATCCTAAAAAAGGCGTGGTTAAGAAAAATGCAACCGCATTATGACCGTACCACCATTGAACTAAAGCATCTTGAACTCCTGCATATACAGAATAACTTTTCATTGCAGAAACAGGCAATTCTAAACTGTTGAAAATATGTAAAACGGCAATCGTTACGAAAGTTGCCAAGTAAAACCAGATTGCTACATACAAGTGTCTCTCTCTTCTTTTTATCAAGGTTCCAATCATATTGATTCCCATAACAACCCAAATTATGGTAATCGCAATATCAATTGGCCATTCTAATTCAGCATATTCCTTAGAGGTGCTAAAACCTAATGGAAGAGAAATAGCCGCCGCTACAATAATTAACTGCCAACCCCAAAAATGAATATTACTTAAAACATCACTGAACATTCTTGCCTTAAGCAATCGTTGCATCGAATAATACATTCCTGCAAAAAAAGCATTTCCCACGAAAGCAAAAATAACGGCGTTCGTATGTAAAGGTCTCAATCTACCGTAACTTAACCACGAAATTCCGTCGGTTATGTTAGGAAAAAGAAACATGATGGCCAATGTAAGGCCAACCAACATTCCCACTACACCAAAAAGGATGGTCGCGTAAATGAATTTCTTTACAATTTTGTTGTCATAATAAAACTGCTGCATTTCCATAATTAAATTTGTTTTTCTTCTATTGTTTGTATTGGTTTTGGATTTTCAATTTTGAGCTCATCGTCAAAAAGCATTCTGACTGATGGCGTATAATCGTCGTCATATTGGCCCGTCTTTACTGCTCTTATAAAAGCAATAAAAAAACCAATAGCTACTACTATACTGATGGAGATTAATAAATAAATGACACTCATACCTTAATTTATGTTAGCAAAGTTACTTTGAGGTTCTTTAGTAAAATATGACATTTGTCATATCTATTGAATTATGTTAAAATTATGTGAAACAACACGGTGAAAACTTATGTAATTTTATTTTTTATTTGCATAATAGCTACTCATTACGGTTACAAAACTTACAATCGTTATCGTACTTAAAGGCATTATAATCGCCGCAACCAAAGGCAATAAATTTCCCGTAATAGCAAATGATAGTCCTACCAAGTTATACAACAAGGACAAAGCGAAACTCATTTTGATAGTCGTAATGGAATTCTTCGAGAGTTTCAAAAAATAATCCAATTTGGGAAATTCATTGGCATCCAAAATAGCATCACAAGCCGGTGAAAAAACATTGACATTTTCTGAAATCGAAATCCCAACATTACTTTGTGCCAAAGCTCCCGCGTCATTCAATCCATCCCCCACCATCATCACATTTTTGCCTTCTTCTTGTAAATTCTTGATGAATTCTAATTTTTGTTCTGGTTTTTGATTAAAAATTAATTCAGTGCCCTTCGGCAAAAGTTTTTCCAGAGTGGATCTTTCTCCTTCATTATCGCCAGACAAGACTTTGATTTGATACTGTTTACTTAAATTCTTAAAAAGTTCCTCTAATCCGTCTCTGTATTGATTATTGAAAATATATTTACCATAATAATCTCCATTAATTTTAATATGAACTGATGTTTGCTGAATGTTATTTTCTTCTATTTTTTCTACAAAAGAAGCAGAACCTATTTGAATTTGGTATCCAAAAATTTGAGCGTGAATCCCTTTTCCTGTAATCTCCTCAAAAGCATCAACTTTTATTTTTTTTGTTTCCAATGCTGATTTATTATGCAAAATTGGTAAAGGCAAATAATCATATAACATTCTACTTAAAGGATGATTTGACGCCCGAAGCACATTTTTAATCAACAGCAAATTTTCATCAGAAAGCAATTCTCCTTCATAAGAGATATTCGATTTTTTATTCGTGGTAATAGTTCCAGTTTTATCAAAAACAATCGTATCTACTTTGGCCAATTGCTCAATAACCAATGCATTTTTGAGATAAAATTTCTGTTTTCCTAAAATTCGCAAAATGTTGCCAAAAGTGAATGGAGCAGTCAATGCCAATGCACAAGGACACGCCACAATAAGCACTGCCGTGAAAACATTAAAAGCAATATTGGCATCTATAAAAATCCAATATCCAAATCCTGAGAAGGCAATTAATAAAAGAATAGGAGTAAAATAACGAGAAATTCGATCGGTAATGGTTTTGTGTTTTTGTTCGACATTTTTTTGAAAAACATCATTGCTCCATAACTGCGTCAAGTAACTTTGTGAAACAGAATGTAGTACTTCCATTTCGATCACTTTACCCATTTGTTTTCCGCCAGCAAATACTTTATCACCTGATTGTTTCGTAATTGGAATGGCTTCCCCGGTAACAAAACTATAATCAATTTCGGCTTTTTCAGATATTAAAATACCATCAACAGGAATCAGTTCTTGGTTTCTTATTAGCAGCCTATCTCCTTTTTCCACCTCATAAACCGGAACACTTTCTTCAGAAGCATCCGAATTAATTTTGGTAATGGCAATTGGAAAATATGATTTAAAATCTCTTTCGAAACTCAAAAAACTATAGGTTTTTATTTGGAACATTTTACCCAAAAGCATGAAGAAAATCAAACCAGTCAAGCTATCAAAAAATCCGGAACCGTAATCCATTACAATATCTACCGTACTTCGGATAAAAAATATTACAATCCCTAACGCGATTGGAATATCGATATTTAGCATTTTGGATTTAATGCTTTTATAAGCCGAAACATAATATCCACTCGCTGAATAGAAAAAACTTGGAAGCGATAATGCAAAAATCAACCAACGGAAAAAGCCACGGTATTGATCCAACCAGAATTCTTTCACTTCAAAATACTCCGGAAAAGAAAGCAACATGATGTTTCCAAAACAAAAGAAAGCGACACCTAGTTTATAAGTCAAACTTCTGTCTACATTGTTCTTGCCCGTTTCATAATTTTCCAAACTAATGTAGGGTTCGTATCCAATGGAACTCAACAAATAAACAATAGTTTTTATTGAAACCGTTACGGGATTATAGGTTATTCGGACTTTCTTTTCAGGAAAATTAACCTGAGAAGAACTTATTCCTTTTTGAAGACGCTGTAAATTTTCCAGAATCCAAATACACGAGCTGCAATGAATATGTGGAATGTTAAGCGAAATAATAGCAGTTGAATTCTCTTGGAATTCCAAAAGTTTTGAAACGATACTTTCATTATCTAAAAAATCATATTTACCATTAATGTCTTGAGGGGTTGCTCCAGGAGATTTTTCAAAATCATAATAGCAAGTCATATCATTAAGACTGAAAATTTCGTACACAGTCTTACAACCGTTGCAACAAAATTCTTTTTCATCAAAAATAATTTCTTCTGCTTTTATAATATCTAAACCACAATGGAAACAGTTTTGTCTGTCCATAAATCTTTGCTCATTTTACCTACAACAAAGGTGACAAATAGATTAAGTTAAAAATATGACATTTGTCATATAAAAGCCTAAATTTGTGCAGTTATAAATCCCCTTTCTATTATGAGTAAATGTGAACAATGTATCGTTAGAGAATTCAGCTCATTGAAAGCACTTACTAAAAATGAACTGGTTCATCTTTCTGATTGCAAAACATCACGAACGATAAAAAAGGGAGAAGTTATTTTTGAAGAAGGCGAAAACGTAAACGGAATCTATTGTATAAAAGATGGAGTTTGCAAACTCACAAAATTGACTCCAAATGGTAAAGACAATATTGTTAAACTTGTTACAAAAGGAGAATTATTAGGTCAACGTTCCATGATTAGTGACGAACCAGTGAATTTGAGCGCTGTTGCACTAGAAGATATGCAAGTTTGTTTCATTCCAAAAACTGAAGTGATGGGTTTCTTTAACAAAAACAATCAGTTTTCGATGAATGTGATGAAAACGATATGTGGCGATCTAAAAGATGCCGATCATCACGTGGTCAATTTAGCTCAAAAAACAGTCAAAGAACGATTAGCAGAAACACTTCTTTATTTGCATGATACTTTTGGTCAAAATGAAGATAATACTTTAAAAGTTCAGCTTTCAAGAGATGAATTAGCCAGTATGATTGGTACAGCCACCGAAAGTTGTATTCGTTTGTTATCTGATTTTAATAAGTTAGGCCTGATCGAATTGACAGGTAAAAAAATTCTTTTAAAAGATATCAATAAACTAAAAAGATTAGCAGAATAATCTAATCTTTCTTATTCATTACAAAATAATAAACTGGAATTCCCAAAGCTACAATACACAATCCCAATCCCGTGTTGAATGTATCATAAACCAGCAACGTTACACAAATTGCCGTTGTCACTATAATATAAATTGCAGGAACAAACGGATAGCCAAAAGCTTTATAAGGCCTTTCTGTATTTGGTTCTTTTTTTCTAAGTATAAAAACACCCAAAATCGTTAAAATATAAAACAACAACGATGCAAAAGTGGCATAGGTCAACAAATCCCCAAATTTTCCCGAAATACATAATACACAAGCCCAGACACATTGCACCCATAAAGCTTTGGCAGGAACTTGGTTTTTATTGAGCTCGGTTGCTTGTTTAAAAAACAGTCCGTCTTTCGCCATTGCAAAAAACAACCTTCCTCCAGACAAAATTAATCCACTATTACAACCAAAAGTGGAAACCATTATCAATGCTGCCATAACAAAAACACCAATATTCCCCATAATCATACTCGCTGCAGCCGCTCCTACTCTATCATTACTGGTAAACATGATTCCATTACTGGCAATATCTGATGCGTTAGGTGTTCCTTGTATTGGCAACAAAGCCAAGTAAGCCAGATTTGCCAAAACGTAAATAACCGTAACAATCAAAGTTCCAAGAAACAAACTACGTGGAATATTCTTTTTCGGTTCCTTTATTTCTCCGGCAATAAAAGTTACATTATTCCAAGCATCACTAGAAAATAATGAATTGATTATTGTAGCTCCCGCAGCTCCTAAAAGTGCCATTCCAGCGAGTTTGGTAACGGTAATAGTTCCATCTGGATTAACGACCGTTTTACTGGCATCCCACATATTTGCAAAATTATCAGACAAAACATTGGTTTGTAAACCCACGTACAATCCCAAGATAATCAATGCAAAAAGAGCAAATAACTTTGCAGAAGTAAATACTAACTGCACCGTTTTTCCGCTTTCTACTCCTTTAGTATTGATATATGTTAGCAATATTATGCTTGAGATAGCTAAAACTTTTTGGTAGGAAAAAATAAATCCAGCTCCCACTTTAAAAAGCGGCTGGTCTAAAACGGGAAAGAAAATAGCAGTATAATTAGCAAAAGTAACGGCAATTGCAGCAATAACTCCCGTTTGAATTACCGTAAAAACAGTCCATCCATAGAGAAAGGAAATTAATCTCCCGTAAGCGCGTTGAATATAAACAAATTGTCCGCCCGCATTAGGCATCATTCCGGCCAATTCGCCATAACTCAATGCTGCAGCAACGGTTATAATTCCCGTTACCAACCAAATTACCAATAGCCAAGCTGCAGAACCAATATCGCGAGCCATTGATGATGTCACAATAAAAATTCCTGATCCTATCATGGAACCTGCAACTAAACTTGTAGCATCAATTAATCCTAAAGAACGTTTTAATTCGGTTTTATTTTCTGGCATTTATCTGTCTAAAATAATTTATAATTTCTTTGCTTCGTTCCAAATTGAGTTATTTGGAAATCATAGATTTCCAATTCCTATTTATTTGGAAGACGCTTCGCTTCCTCCCAAAAAATATCCATTTCAGCAAGGGTCATATCCATTAGTGGTTTCCCTAATTGACCTGCTTTACTTTCTAGATATTGAAAGCGTTTAATGAATTTTTTATTGGTTCGTTCCAAGGCGTCTTCGGGATTCACGTTCAGAAATCGGGCATAGTTAATCATCGAAAATAAAACATCGCCAAATTCAGCTTCAATTTTATCCTGATCCCCAGCCTTGACCTCCACTTGCAATTCTTCTAATTCTTCTTGTACTTTGTCCCAAACCTGATGGGACTCTTCCCAATCAAATCCCACTCCTTTTACTTTATCCTGGATTCTACTTGCTTTAACTAATGCCGGCAAACTCTTTGGAACACCTTCCAAAACGGAAGTCTTACCTTCTTTAAGTTTTAATTTTTCCCAGTTTTGTTTAACTTCTTCTTCATCTTTCACAACAACATCACTATAAATATGTGGATGACGATGAATGAGTTTCTCGCAAATTTCATTACAAACATCTGCTATGTCAAAATCATTGGTTTCACTTCCTATTTTGGCATAGAAAACCAGATGCAATAACAAATCCCCCAATTCTTTCTTTATTTCGGTCAAATCATTATCTAAAATTGCATCGCCCAATTCATACGTTTCTTCTATGGTAAGATGGCGTAAACTCTGCATGGTTTGTTTCTTATCCCAAGGACATTTCTCGCGTAGATCGTCCATGATGTCTAGTAGCCTTTCGAAAGCCTGAAGTTGAAGTGTTCTTGAGTTCATTGCATTATTAGTTTTGGTAAAAATAAAAAAATCCTGTCAAGAAAACATCTTAACAGGACTAAATATAATTTATTAAAATATAATTTATTATTTTTTTTCTGCAGCTTTTTTAGCAGCAACTTTTTTTGCTGGAGCTTTCACTTCTTTTTCTATCGTTTCTTTACTATCGGTTACAACTTCTTCAACAGCTGTTGGAGTTTCTTCTGGTGCAGGAACGTCATCAACGATAAGTCCTTTTGCTTGAAGCATACTGTACCAATTTAATATTTTTTTGATATCAGATGGATACACTCTTTCTTCATCATAATCAGGTAAAATTTCTTTGAAATAAGCCGCTAGTTTTGCGTTGTCTTCTTTATGAGACAGTGCTGGACCTTTATTCTCTTTATCAGCAATTTTTTGCATGATTTCAGACAATGGTTTTTCGCCTTCATACGTATAAATTGAAATCTCCGACAACAAACTCACATTGCTTTTTAAATTTACTGTGATTTTTTTTCCGTCTAATAATGATTCTGCAACAAACCCTGTACGCGTTTGTACTTTTAATACATATAAACCTGGTTTCCCAGAAATGGCTAATATTTTTTCTAAATTCATGTTTTTTTAATTATTATTAAGAATTCAATTTATTTTACTTTTTCATTTAGGCTCTAAAACCGTACCAATATTAAGTAATAATACTAGTTTATCTTCCTTTTTTAGCGAAAAATTTCATGCGATAATCTTGAAATGTTTTTCCTTCGAGAATGTTCTTTAGTTTCTTTTGAATCAAACGTTTTTTAAGTGATGAGATTTTATCTGTAAACAAAATTCCTTCAATATGGTCGTATTCATGTTGAATTACTCTTGCAATTAAACCTTCAAAAACTTCCGTTTTCATCACAAAATCCTCTTCACAATATTCGATTGTTATGGTTGGATTACGATATACATCTTCTCTAACATCAGGAATACTCAAGCAGCCTTCATTAAAACTCCATTCTTCACCCTCTTCTTTTATCATTTTTGCATTGATAAAAGTTTTTTTGAATCCCTTTAACTCTTTTTGTTCAGCATCTTCTAAATCTTCATCATCGCTAAAAGGAGTAGTGTCTATTACAAATAAGCGCACTGCCAATCCTACTTGCGGAGCTGCAAGTCCCACGCCATAGGCATTATACATCGTCTCATACATATTGGCAATTGTTTCCTTCAAGTTGGGATGTTCTTCGGTAAGATTCTCTCCTACTTTTCTTAAAACTGGATCACCATATCCTATAATTGGTAAAATCATTAGTGTTGTATTAAGTATTATCTACTGTAAATGGGAATCAATTTCCTTTTAATTCAGTTGGCAAAAATAGTAAAAAAATAGACAATCAATAAACCTCTAATGATAATTAGCGTTATTTTAGAATTTAAATTAAAACACGCCTAATTATTCTTGAATAAATCCTACAATTCTTAACTTTGCAAGTAATCTAATTTCTATGATTTATAAAATTCGAAAATTTACTGACAGTACCTATTTTACCAATGCTTTAAAAGTGACTATTGCAGCGGTAATCCCTTTTATACTTTTTTCACTCTTGGGTAATTTCGAAATGGGTTTTACTATTGCACTGGGTGCTTTTTTTACTTATCCAAGTGATATTCCGAGTAATCTTAAACATAAAATAAACGGAGTGCTAGTTGCGGCTGTAATCGTTTCGAGTGTCAATTTATTAGTGAATATTATCTATCCTTATAACTGGATTTTTTATCCTTTTTTAGCTCTTCTAATTTTCTTGTTTTCGATGATTTCTGTATATGGACAAAGGGCTACCGTAGTTTCATTTTCGGCATTACTTTCGATTTCATTGGCCTTTGCACATATAAATACCGGTTGGGATATGGTGAAACACTCGGGATTAATTCTTGCAGGTGGAATTTTTTACCTTATGATTTCACTGATTTTTCATTACATCAGACCGCATCGTTATATCGAATTACAAATTGCAGAATGTATCAAACTTACAGCAAAATATTTGAAGCTAAGAGGCGATTTATGGACCGTCAACGCAGATAAAAAAGCAATTATAGAGAAACAATTGCATCTTCAGGTAGAGCTGAACACCATTCGTCAAAATATAAGAGAAGTTTTAATTAGCAATCACACCAGTTCTGGTTCTTCGAATCAAAACCGAAAGATGCTAATCGTTTTTATTACATTAGTCGAAATTCTGGAACTGGCGTTGTCAACGTCATTCGATCATGACAAACTACATCAAAAATTTGACGACCATCCAAAGGTGCTACAAACCTATCAAAACTTAGCTTATAATCTTGCGGCAAGTTTAAAACAATTATCCAAAAGTGTACAGAATAAGACTAAATACGTTTCGAAACATACATTGATTAAAGATTTGAATGCTCTGCAACTTGCCATTGTTGATTACGAAAATGAATTGGGTAAAATTCCGGCTTCTGAAGGCGTTTTTATGCTAACTACAATGTTACAATACGCAGAAAAACAGGTAGAAAAAATAAAAATTGTAGAACGGGCTTTCACCTTAGCTTTCAATTCAAAAGATTTTAAGGAAAAAGATAAAGATTTAGAAAAGTTTTTAACCCCACAATATTATCCTTTAAGCACTTTGACAGGAAATATGAGTTTTTCCTCAACTATTTTCAGGCATTCGCTTCGGTTAACCATCACTATTCTCATTGGTTTTATTATTGGCACAATACTTCCTTTTCACAATGTCTATTGGATCTTGCTGACTATCATTGTGATTATGAGGCCAGGTTATGGCTTGACAAAACAACGCTCCTTTCAACGAATTTTCGGAACTATTTTAGGCGGATTAATTGCTTTCGGAATTCTTTCATTGGTACACAATAGCATTGTAATTAGTATTCTGTCCATTCTTTGTATGCTATTGGGTTTCTCGTTTACGCAAACAAATTATAAGGTCAGCGCAACCTTTGTGACCATGTATATAGTTTTTATTTACGGAATACTTACGCCTAATATTGCTGATGTAATTCAATATAGAATCTTAGATACTGTTGTCGGCGCAGCTCTTGCATTTCTTGCCAACCATTTTTTATGGCCTTCTTGGGAGTTTTTAAATATTCCAATTCATTTGAAAAAATCGATTAAAGCGAATCAAACCTACTTAAAGGAAATCTCTGTTTTTTATAACAAAAAAGGGGCTATTTCTACTTCTTATCGATTGGCAAGAAAGAACGCTTTCATCGAAATTGGTAATCTCATGGCTTCTTTTCAAAGAATGTCACAAGAACCTAAATCAAAACAAAAACAATTACCGCAAGTATATAAATTAGCCGTGCTGAATCATTCGCTTCTTTCTTCATTAGCTTCCTTAGGAACTTATATTCAATCACACAAGACGACATCGGCTTCTGAGGCTTTTAATATTGTGGTTGATACGGTGTATAAAAATTTAGATCATGCCATCGCAATTTTAAAAGAAAATGATTTAGATTTTAACGAAAATACTCCTAAAGAGGAATTAGCAATGCGGTTTACGGAGTTAAAAAATATCCGAGCCAAGGAATTGAAAGAGGGAAACCCCATTGATGAAGAAGCATTTCAATTGAAAATGCAGGAAGCACAATTAGTAATAGAACAACTAATCTGGCTTACTAATTTATCCGAAAATATTGTAAAAACGACTAAAGAATTAATCGCTACTTAAAACAAAAAAGCTGGATTTAGAACTTCAAATCTAAATCCAGCTTTATCGATTATATTGTGAAATTTCTAATTATTCAATTTTAGAATTTCAGCGGTATTTTTTCTGATTTCTTCCAATAAAGAAGGTTTATCATTTAATGTTTGTCCAAATGATGGTATCATTGTTTTCAGTTTTTCTTGCCATTCCGGATAAACAATTTCATTTTTGAAACATTTTCCAACCAAATCTGTCATGATAGAAACTGCTGTGGAAGCACCGGGAGAAGCCCCAAGTAATACAGCTAAACTACCATCCGCAGTTGTAATTACCTCGGTGCCAAATTCAAGTATTCCACCTTCTTTTTCATCTTTCTTTATAACTTGTACCCGCTGCCCCGCTCTTTCTATTTTCCAGTCTTTAGATCTGGCTGTCGGAACATATTCTCTAAGAGCATTAATCCTATCTTTAGGGGATTGACGTACTTGCTCAATCAAATATTTTGTAAGTGGTATATTTTTAATCCCTGCTGCTATCATCGGAATTATATTATCCGTTTTAATAGACAAAGGCAAATCAGAATAAGAACCATTCTTTAAAAACCGAGTAGAAAAGCCAGCAAAAGGACCAAAAAGAAGTGCTTTTTCTCCATCTATCATTCGGGAATCAATATGTGGTACAGACATGGGTGGCGCTCCCACGGATGCTTTACCATAAACTTTAGCCTGATGTTTTGCAATTACTTCAGGATTGGTACATTTTAACCATTGTCCACTAACCGGGAAACCTCCGAAACCCTTTCCTTCTGGAACGTCTGCTTTTTCTAGTAATGGCAATGACCCGCCTCCAGCACCGATAAAAACAAACTTGGTATATGCTTTTCTTTTTTGGCCGGTAGCCAAATCAGTAATTTTTATTCTCCAAGATTTATCCTCACGCTGTTTCAATTTTTGAACTTCGTGATGAAAATGCATCGTAACACCATCTAATTTAGCCAAATAATTAAACATACTTCTGGTCAATTCTCCAAAATTCACATCCGTACCAATTGCCATAGAAGTAGCTGCAACTTTTTCATTTTTGTCTCTACCCTCCATAACCAAAGGCATCCACTTTTTTAATTCTGAAAAATCAGTACTAAAAATCATTTGTTTAAAAAGTGGATTAGATTGTAAAGCTTCAAATCTTTTCTTTAGATATGCTACATTTTTTTCACCCCAAACAAAACTTACATGAGGAATACTTTTTATAAAATTTTCAGGGGAAGTAATCTTTTTTTCTTGGACTAAATAGGCCCAAAATTGGCGAGAAACTTCGAAAGATTCAGCGATACTAATTGCTTTTTTTGGATCAATAGTTCCATCAACACTTTCAGGTGTGTAATTAAGTTCACAAAAGGCAGAATGTCCGGTTCCGGCATTATTCCAGGCATCAGAACTTTCAGCAGCTGCAATATCTAATCTCTCGTAAATGTCAATTTTTAAATCTGGTTGTAATTCTTTAAGAATTAAACCAAGAGTGGCACTCATTATTCCAGCTCCTATAAGAACTACATCACTATTTGAACGAATGGTTGTATCAGGCATAACAAAAATTTAAAATGCAAAGATACTTCATATGATTGCAAAAAAAACCTTAAATTTTGTGTGAAAAGTTACATAATTACGAAAACGTTTTAGAAATTTAAAACATTTTTCGAGTCAAATAATCCTGTAACATTATAGTTGCCGAAATTTCATCAATCAGTGCTTTATTTTGACGTTGTTTCTTTTTGAGTCCGCTGTCAATCATAGATTGAAAGGCCATTTTTGAGGTAAAACGTTCATCAACCCGAATGACTTTCATCTCCGGAAAGTGGTTCGTAAAATGAGTTACGAATCCTTTTATTATAGAAGCACTTTCTGAAGGTTCACCATTCATTTGTTTGGGTTCACCAATAAGTACTGCTTCGACTTTTTCTTTAGAGAAATAATCCTTTAAAAAAGCGATTGCTGTTGCACTTGGAACCGTTGTTAATCCGGAAGCAATGATTTGCATTTCATCCGTAACAGCTATTCCAGTTCGTTTTTGTCCGTAATCTATAGCGAGAATTCTTGGCATTTATATGGAATCTTTATATTTTATGAAACCGAAGACGAAAATTATTTCTTGTTCTATATCAATGTAATAAACAATTGTGTAACCTTTAAAAACATAATCTCTAATATTTTCATCGTTGTAATAACTAGACTTCTTAAAATAAAAAGGATTCTTTAAATCTTTCCTTATTTTTTTTATTAAATCAACTTTGAACTTTCTAGCCGCTAACGGTTTGTCTTTCGAAATATATCTAATTTGGCTATCTAAATCAAACCTAAAATCTTTAGTGATTTTAATTTTCATATTCAGAAATAGTCTTTTCAAGAAATTCATCTAGCTCGTCCAAAGAGCAACATTCGGCTGTACCGTTTTTTATCTTAGCCAAAGAAAGGTCCAATTTTTTCTTATTTTCATCAAAATCAGTATCTTCCTGAACTATTTTCAATTCATCTGATGAAAACGAACTCAATAACTCTAGAATTTTGGCTTTTATTTTTGGTTGAAATTCTAATCTAATTGTTTCCATAACTAATTTATTACTCATACAAAGATAAAACATTTTAGAGTTGAAAAAAAATGCTTCACTTTTTATGCCAATTGCAAATTTTTAGTCCCTTCCCTTTTAACCATTAATAAAAAAGTAACATCGACAAGTTAAATTTGCAACAATTTCAAACTAATTCGGCTTTTTGCTATTGGTTAAAAAACATATCTTTGTCAAAAATCTATCAAAAATGAATCCATTACAAACTATTATAGAACAAGCTTGGGAAAACCGCGCCTTGTTACAAGATAAAACGACAACTGACGCTATCAGAGAAGTTATTGAGTTACTGGACACGGGAAAATTACGCGTTGCTGAACCTGTAGATCCCGAAGTTTCGGGAGGATGGCAAGTAAACGAATGGGTAAAGAAAGCAGTAGTGATGTATTTCCCTATTCAAAAAATGGAAACTTTACATTCTGGTATTTTCGAATATCACGACAAAATGTTGTTAAAAAAAGACTTTGCCGAAAAAGGAATTCGCGTTGTTCCTAATGCGGTAGCGCGTTACGGTGCTTACATTTCTAGCGGAGTTATTTTGATGCCAAGTTATGTAAATATTGGTGCTTATGTTGATGAAGGTACCATGGTGGACACTTGGGCAACCGTAGGAAGTTGTGCCCAAATTGGTAAAAATGTACATTTAAGTGGTGGTGTAGGAATTGGCGGAGTGCTTGAACCTTTGCAAGCAGCTCCTGTAATCATTGAAGATGGTGCGTTTATTGGTTCGCGTTGTATTGTAGTTGAAGGAGTTCATGTAGGTAAAGAAGCAGTTCTTGGTGCCAATGTTTGTTTGACTGCCTCCACAAAAATTATTGATGTAACTGGTGAAACTCCGATTGAAATGAAAGGTTTTGTTCCAGCGCGTTCAGTAGTAATTCCGGGAAGTTACACTAAGAAATTTCCAGCAGGCGATTTTCAAGTTCCTTGTGCACTAATCATTGGAACACGTAAGCCTTCTACGGATTTGAAAACATCGTTAAATAATGCATTGCGTGAATATGACGTAGCGGTATAAACCGTTTTTGTTTAAAAATCTTTATAAAAAAGACCTATTGGATATTTCAATAATTATAGTTAATTACCGTGGTTGGAAAGCCTTAGATGAATGTTTAGAATCTATTGATACAATCAATTCTAAAACTTTTTCTTTTGAAGTTATTGTTGTCGATAATTTTTCTAATGACGGTCAATTAACTGCTTTTAGTGAAAAGTATTCCAAATTTACATTTACCGAAAATTCCGGTAATAATGGTTTTTCCAATGGATGTAATGTGGGAGCATCAAAAGCAACGGGTAACTATTTTCTTTTTTTAAATCCAGATACAAAAGTTACTCTTGAAGCTTTAGAAACTCTTTTACAAACTGCAATTTTAAACCCTGAAATTGGAATTTTATCCTGTTTGCAAATAAACGAAAACAATGTTTTTTACAATCAGAGGAATTTATTTCCAGCTTTGGGACGGTTTTTTGGAATCTCAAGATCTATTTACCGAAAAGTGAATAAAACAAAACTCGAAGAACGTTTCAACAATACTTATGATCTTTTTTATCCTGATTGGGTTACTGGAGCCGTTATTTTTATAAGTCGGGACTGGTTCCACAAAATAAAAGGATGGAACGAAGATTACTGGTTATATTTTGAAGACGTTGATCTTTGTAAAAAGACTTCTGATTCTGGAGGAAAAGTAGCCGTTACCAGAAAAGCGACTATTTTTCATCAACATGGTGGTGCTTCAAGATTGAATGTGAAGACAAAAGCACTGACAAAAACAGAAGTGATTATTTCTAAACATGTTTACATTGATAATCAATTCTATGGAGGAACAAGACTATTTTTACAGAGCTTGTTGATTTTAGGGGTTATTTCTGAGAAAATAGTGTTGTCATTTTTAAGTCTTTTTTTATTTTTTATTCCAAAATTGAAAGTGAATGCATTAATCCTTAAAAATATTACTGTCTATTATTTTAATGCTCTAAAAAAACAAACTTGGATTAGTCCTCGTGCCATGAATTACATGAAAATAAAAGCTTAATTTTTCAACTTTACTTTAAATGAAAATACTTGTAATTCAACAAAAAATGATTGGCGATGTTTTAGTAAGCTCCTTACTTTGTGACAATTTACGCATCGCTTATCCAAATGCTCAAATTGATTACATGGTTTATGAATCAACAATTGAAGTATTGAAGGGAAATACAAGCTTTGACAATCTCATCCTTTTTAAGGAGAAACATCAAAAAAACAAATGGGAATATTTCAAATTATTGAAATCCATTCGCAATGAAAAGTATGACATAATTATTGATGCTTACTCCAAACTAGAAAGCTGGCTTGTCGTATTATTTTCGGGAGCAAAACAAAAAATATCGTATTGGAAAAAAGGAAGAACTTTTCTTTATACGGATAACATAGAAAGAAAAAAAACATCAAATTCAAATTTAGGTTTAATAATCGAACAGCGACTAGCATTACTAGATCCGTTAAAACTAGATATTGAACTCGAAACTTTCCCTACAATTAAAATAACTCAAAAAGAAAGGGATTTTGCAACTTCACTTTTAAATTCTCATGGAATAGACCGTTCCAAAAAAACGATTATGTTAAGTATCATGGGGAGCAGTTTAGAAAAAACGTATCCATTAGAATATATGTCAAAACTGATTGATTTTATTGCTGATAAAGGCGATGTAAATTTGCTTTTTAATTATATGCCAAAGCAAATTCAAGAAGCAAAAACAATTTACAATGGCTGTAAAGAGGAAACTAAAACTAAAATTGACTTTACTATTACTGGAAAAAATATCCGGGAGTACATTGCCATAATGGATTCTTGCGACATGATAATAGGTAATGATGGCGGTGCGATAAATATGGCAAAAGCATTAGGCAAACCTTCATTTATTATTTTCTCGCCGTGGATTGATAAAAAAGGCTGGGCAACTTTTGAAGACGGAATTAATCATGTTTCGCTTCATCTAAAAGAATACAAACCCGAATTATTTGAGAACAAAACGGACAAAACAATAAAAAAGGAGAGTGATTTATTTTACAAAGAATTTGTTCCAGCGTTATTGTTTCCTTCGTTAAATGCTTTTTTGACAACTCATTTAAAAAAATAAGAGGAAGCAAATGAATTGCAATCTAAACAAAAAATTATCGGTTTTAATCATAACTTTAAATGAAGAGGTGCATATGAATGCGCTTCTGTCAGATTTAGATTTTGCTGATGAAATTATTGTTGTCGATTCGTTTAGCAGTGATGGAACTGAAAGTATCTGTAAATCATTCAGCAAAGTAAAATTTATTCAGCATAAGTTTGAGGATTACTCTTCGCAAAGAAATTTTGCTATTGCTCAAGCAAAAAATGATTGGATTTTATTTCTAGACGCTGATGAAAGACTTACTCCCGCATTAAAAAATGAAATTTTAGTCATGCTAAAAAACAACGAAACATATTCTGCTTTTTTATTTTATAGAACTTTTATATATGAAAATACCATTTTGCGTTTTAGTGGTTGTCAAAACGACAAAATTTTCAGATTATTCAATAAAAATTACGCTACATACAAAACAGATAGATTGGTTCATGAAAAATTAGAAGTGAACGGAAAAATTGGTGTACTCAAAAACAAACTTACTCATTATTCGTTTTCTGATTATGAATCTTTTAAATCAAAAATAATAAGCTACGGGAAATTTAAAGCTCAAGAGAAGTTCATTAAGAAACAAAAAACTTCTTATGTGCGTCACATATTGCATCCTATTTATAATTTCCTGTATAATTATATTGTCCGACTGGGTTTTCTCGACGGAAGAAAAGGCATGACTATTTGCTACCTAAATGCTTATTGTATCCATATTAGATACCAAGAACTTCGAAATCTTTGGGATAAAAAATAGCGACTATCTCCAAAAAAGCAATTTCTTTTTTCTTACCATTTTTCTGTGGTGTTTTGCCTGAAAATCATTAGTGTAAAAGCACATTTTACTAAAAATTTTCTCATATTCCTTACTGTAATGTTTTGCATATTCGTCACTCATTACGGCAAGCATTTCAATTTTTGGCGTAAGCCTGCTAAAATTTTTCATTCGCATGTCAAAATCCATGGCTTCGTGAAAATTCATTCTGTTTAAATCAACCAAGTAGAACTCATAATGGTTTTCGGAAACTTTTTTAATCAACGTATTTCCTGGTGAATGATCTAGAAATTCAATTCCTTTTTCATGCAAATCATAAGTAAATTTCGCAAACTGTCTTAGTATATTTTCATGATCTGGATAATCCGGGTTTTCAACTAATTCCCGGAAAGTCAAATCTGCTTGTAAATGTTCACTGATATAAAAACTCTTTTCTAATCCTGTAACTTTAAAATTTTCAGCGTAAGCAATAGGCTGTGGCGTACCAATTCCCTTTTGTAACAACTTATTTGCATATTCATAAGATCGTCTAGCTTTTGATTTCCGAAAATATTTATACGCTACCTGATTAATAATGTTAGGAATTTTAAACGATTTGATGTTAATCGTCTTACCGTCTAAATCAAAGAGTTTGATCGTATTCCTTTTACCATCACCAAAGAGAACACCAGTGGAACTAAAATCCGTAATATTCTTTTTGATCTCTTTTTCTTTAGAAATGAAAACTGTATTGACCGTTATTAACATGGATTGCAAACTAAGTTGTTAATCTACAAAAATAACGAAATGATTTTTGAGTCTCCAAATAAACCGTCCTATTTTATAATGATGACGGAATATTAT
The DNA here is from genome assembly GCF_017875765.1 of Flavobacterium sp. CG_23.5. Lineage (NCBI taxonomy): Bacteria > Pseudomonadati > Bacteroidota > Flavobacteriia > Flavobacteriales > Flavobacteriaceae > Flavobacterium > Flavobacterium sp. CG_23.5. The sequence goes on from NZ_JAGGNA010000001.1 coordinate 1,030,426, forward strand.
ATTTAATTAAAGTTTTTAAATAAAATGTATAAAAAAACGTTTCAGACATTAAACCTTCTTAATTTTTCTTAGTCTAAATTTTAAATATGCATTTTTCATTTGAGTATGAATGAAGCTAAAAAATGGCAATTACTAGCGAATTACACTATTAAATATGACAAAAACTGTATTTCTAGAATCACATAATCTTAAAAATAAAGCAACTGGATTAGGGACTTTTAATTATGAGTTGATAAAGGGATTGTCACAATTAGAATTTAATAATTTAGACTTATTACTAAACGCTAAAAATCCGGAACTACTAAAATCTGAATTTGGCGACAAATTTAAATATAAAAAATATACTGATTTATCCCGATATAGTATTTTTAGAACCCGAAAAAAATATGATTTATGGCATTCCATGAATCAGAATTCTAAAGTTGAACCTTATCACGTCAATAAATATTTACTAACCATCCATGATGTAAATTTTGTAAAGGAAATTTCATCCGATATGAATCACAAAGTAAATAAACTCTTTCTTAAAAAGCTGGAGAAAGCTAATGCGATAACTTATGTCTCGGAATTTGCAAAAAAACAAACCCATCAGTACTTTAAAGTTCCTAATATACCGGAATATGTAATTCATAATGGAAACCCTATTTCGACCATATTAGATACTTCCAGTTTTATTTCACCAATCCCGCTTGACAAACCTTTTTTATATTCCATAGGTGATTTTCTAGAACGAAAAAATTTCCTTTCTCTAGTGAAAATGATGCTTCATATTACGGATTATAATCTAATATTATCTGGAAATAAAAACAAAGCTTATGGCAAAGAAATAGAAGATTTTATACAGTCAAATAATTTACAAAACCGTATTTTTTTGACTGGTAAAGTGGATGAAGTTGCTAAACAATTTTATTTATCGAAGTGCCATGCTTTTGTATTTCCATCTATTCGCGAAGGGTTTGGCCTTCCTCCTATCGAAGCAATGCATTTTGGCAAACCTATCTTTTTATCCAATAAAACTTCATTGCCGGAAATAGGCGGAGAACATGCTTACTATTGGGATAATTTTGATCCTGAATACATGAAAAACACATTGATAAATGGTTTAAATCATTTCTATAATCATCAAAATGAAATGGAAATGCTAATGAAAAAAAGAGCCGCAAGTTTCGATTGGAAAGTTGCGGCTGCTGAATATTTGAAAGTGTATGAAAAGCATCTGTTTTGAAATTTAGACGTCAATTAAAAAACTTTCTTCCTTCCAAAAACTACTTTCTTTTTAAAATCTTCCATTGTATCTCTACCTCTTATGTCTATGCGCTGAATTAGGTAATTATTTTTAAAAGGGAAAACATTTATCCTATTGCCTATTCTAAGACCATATTTTATGCCGTATTTCTCGAGTAATTTAAAGAACTCATCTTGTTTAACTCCCTTCTTTCTATAATATCCGCCATAAGTGTATGCCAATGCTGGGTAAACATTTAATGCCTCCTTTTTAATCACTTCTTGGCACAATTGAAGATCTTTTTCTATTTCATCCAGCGATAATCCAGCATAATTGTCATGTTTAAAAGTATGATATCCCAATTCAATATGAGAACTTACTTCAAATAACTGCTGCTTATTCATCATAATCATATTATCACTGACGAATTCTCCATTCCAATCTGCTTTTTGCCCTATTCTTCCTAGAACAATAAAACAAACTGCCTTGAAATTATATTGCTGTAGCAAAGGATATAACTCCGTATGATTATCTAAAAAACCATCGTCAAAAGTAAGAACAACCGATTTAGGTGGCAATGGCTGTTTTTTATTCTTTAATTCTTCCACTTCAGATAATGAAAGTGTCTTGTAATTGTTATTTTTTAAATATTCAAATTGTTCTTTTATTTTCTCTTTGCTAATCGTAATCTGATCTTCAAAACCATTTACGGAAACGGAATGATATTCTAGAATTCTTAATTTTTTTGAGGCAGGAGAAAGTAATTTAAATTGAAAGTTCAAAAAAGCCAAAAAGGCTAATCCAATTAAAACCAATATGGAAATAACGTAAATCATAATTTATTTTATTTGAGCGAAATGTATTTATTAATTTACTAAAACTTCATTCAATACATTCAATATTTTTGTCCCGATAATTAGCCTTGTAGAAGTGGACAATAAAAATTCAGAACCAGCTTTGACAAATCTTTCTTGCATTACTTTATCATGAATTAAAGCTTCTGATTTATTAGCAAAATCCATTGAATTTCCAACTTCTGCTAATAAACCTGTTTCATTATCAATTAATACCGTAGGAATACCACCAGCTCTGGAAGCGACAACCGGCACATTACAGGCGTAACTTTCGAGAATAACTCCTCCAGTTGCTTCATTATTTGACGTGAATAAAAACAAATCAAATTCCGGGAGACATCTGTTTATATCATTTCTAAAACCGGCAAATATAACTTCATTTTCTAGACCTTTTGACTTTACATATTCTTTAATTTCTGGCTCCATAGAACCATCGCCAATCAAAAAATATTTTGCTTTCAATCCTCTTTTAAAAAGTTCTTCGGCAGTATTAACCCAAGTATAATGATCTTTTACTTTGCAAAATGCCGACACATTTCCTACTATTTTAAAATCTGAAGGGATATTAAATTCTTTGTGAAGATAACCTGTTTTTACATTATGACTAAAATTAGCGGTATCAACTACACTTCCTATAATTGTTAATCTAGAATGGTCTTTAATGGATAATTTAAGAATTTCAACCACTGGTTCAGAAATACAAATAATCCTTTTTATGCCCTTATAATTGTATTTATATTTCCTGAAAAAGTTGGTTCCTACGTTTTTAATTAAAGTTCGAAACAACACTAAAGGGATATCTAAACTAAAAAAAATAGAGGATAAAACTGCTATTGTATGTGATTTACTATTATGCAGTAGTATAGCATTAGCTTGAAACTCTATGGCAATTTGTTTGAATTTTTTAGCAAATTTAAGGTCATATTCTGATTTATAATCAAATCCTTGAACGCTTAAATTCCTTTCCGTGGCAATTTTGAATATTTCAGAATCATTCGGACAAACAATTAATTGACTTTCAGCAAAATTATTATCTCTAAACGATTCGCAAATGTCAATTATCATTTGTTCGTGACCTCTCCAAACTTTTGAAGCAGTAAAATGTATTAGTCTCATTTGCTTTTTATTACCTTTTATTTTCGCTGTAAAAATACACTTTTAGGAATACAAAGCAACTTAAAAAGCACTTAAAAACCCAAGCTAAAACTGCTATTTAATCCACATTAAAAACCACTGATATCCAATTACTTAACATGTATTTATTTAAAATTTCAAGTTTAATCTCATTGTAATCCGTTTCAAAAAAGGCAGTTGGTATTTCATAATTCGTTTCTGAAATAACCCAAATGTTATTTTTATCATAAAAATCATAATTTACAATATCATGATTGTTTGTGATTAATTTTCTTCGGTATCCCAAAGCTTCAAACACACGAAAACTCAAACCATATTGATTTTCCCTTTGAATATCAACCAAAATCTTACTTTTCGCTATTAATTTTTTCACTTCTTGTAATGATAAATAGTCCTCAATAATTTCTATATTGTGATGGTCGAATTTTTTGCTCTTTCTAACTATAAAATGGAAAGAAATATTTTTGGCTTCTAAATAATTTGCGATTTTTTCTAAAAATAGAAACCTTTTATCGAAGGAAGAAATATTAAATACGGTTTGGCTAGGTTTTACTTCTAAAATTTCATCGTCATATATATAATTGGGTAAAAACTGGAAATTATACTTCTCAACATCTTTCTTGTCATAGCTGTAAACGGTGTCAAAAAAATGCAATGTTTTTTTCTGTTCTTTATAATTTTCAATTCCGTCAAATAAATAACTAGTCATCTCGATAGAATTCTCTCTTAAACAAATCAGCGCTTCCTTTTGAAGTTTGTCTGGCCGAATAATCAATACTTGATCAAATATACCTTTGTCTTCTAATAATTTTTTAATGAAATTTGTTCTGTTTTTCTCTTTTAAGCCTTGGGACAAAAATAATTTAGAAAAAAAATTATTAACTCTTGAAAAAATATTTTTATAAGAAAACGAAATGGAATCAATATTAACATAGGTCAAATCAACACTTTCCATCAAATTCAATTTTTCTACTATAAAATCAACATAGCCAAAAGAATGTGTACTTATGATTGCGATTTTTTTAATTTTTGTCATATTTAAATCATTTGCTTAAGTTATTTGTCACAAAAATAGAATCTTAATTAATATTAGGAGTAAACATCTAATCTTTTTTAAATTCATTTTCCACTGTTAGATTCTTTTTTCTAAACATTAAATAAAAAACATATAATTTTGCAAAACACCAAAAACATAAATTAAAACCAAAAATAATAAATGAAAATTGCAGCATGTGTCGTATTATACCATCCTAAAAAAAAGGACTTAAATAACATATTGAGTTATTTACCTTTGGTCGATAAATTGTATATCTATGATAATTCTGAAAACATAAAAACAAATATTCCTTTTGAAGATCATGATAAAATCATTTATATTTCTGACTCTGAAAACAAAGGATTATCGTTCCAATTAAATCAAGCTTGCATCTTAGCTATTGCTGATGGCTTTGAATTTCTATTGACAATGGATCAGGATTCTTACTTTCTGAATGAAAACTTAATCCAATATTTTGATGATATTAAAAATTATTCCAATAACGACAAAGTTGGTATTTTTGGTTTAGAATATAGTAGCGATTCTAAAATTGCTATTCCAAAAAATATTTTCCATAAAGAAGTTGAATTCTTAATAACTTCAGGTTCAGTACTAAATTTAAGTAATTATAAAAAGATAGGAGGATTTGATGAAAATCTATTTATTGATGGCGTTGATTATGATTTTTGTTTTGCCACATTAAAAATGGGTTTTAAATGCATTCTTTTTAAGAATAATTTTTTCAATCATTCAATTGGTGAAAAAACAAAAAACGCTTCCATAAAAACGCTCTATTTAATTAAGAAAGAGAAGCAATTACATTCTCCTATAAGAATATATTATATAACAAGAAACTTGTTATATTTAGAAAAAAAATATGCTGCGTTGTTTCCTGAATTAATCCTAAAAATGAAAAAACGCTATTCAAGCCAAATAAATTCAAATTTGTTGTATTCAAAAAATCCATTTGCTCTTTATAAATTTATATTTAAGGCCAAGAGTGATTTTAAAAACAACAAAATGGGAAAAATTGAATCCTGATTCATTTGTAAAAATAAAATTTAAAAGAAATCTAAACTCTTTTTAATATTTAAATGATTTAAATTTTCTATAAAATCAAGCAAACCTTTGAAATTACCTCAAATTATTTTTAAATATCTTTACACCAATAAACCTAAAAAAAATGGACATCAATCAAGAGGTACATAATGCATTCGAAATTATACAACAAGGCGGCATCATCCTTTATCCTACGGACACCGTTTGGGGAATTGGCTGTGATGCTACAAACCCAGAAGCAGTTGCCAAAATCTACAAACTCAAGAAAAGAGCTGAAACACAAAGCATGATTGTTTTAATGAATGGTGAAAAAATGATGTACAACGTTTTCAAGGATATCCCTGAAGTAGCGTGGCAGATCATGGATTTATCCGAAAATCCAACTACATTAGTTCTCGACAAACCAAGAAATGTGGCACCAAATCTAATTGCTACAGATAACACATTGGGCATCAGAATCGTAAAAGAGCCTTTCTGTTTTAAATTATTGGAAAAGTTGAAAAAACCATTAGTTTCAACATCGGCGAATATATCAGGACAACCAACTCCAAAAAGTTTCAAAGAAATTAGCCCCGAAATTATAAAAGGCGTGGACTATGTTGTAAATTTGCATCGCGAAAAAATAGCAGGAAAACCGTCTACAATTATAAAATTGAGTGCTGATAGTCAGGTTAAAATTATTCGAAAATAAAGTTTATCACTATCGTTTGTCATTCCCAGGAACGAGGAATCTCAATGCTAGAGCAACTAAAGAGATTCCTCGTTTCTCGGAATGACAAAATGGAACTAAAATAATGAAATACAAACAAGCCTTAAACAATAAAATATTCGAAGTCATTTCTCAAGCTTCCCAAGAACTTAACATAAAAAGTTATGTAATTGGCGGTTTCGTCAGGGATTTGATTTTAAAAAGAGACTTCAAAAAAGATATCGATATTGTTGCTGTGGGCAGCGGAATAGAATTAGCTTTAAAAGTTTCTCAATTACTTCCAAAAAAACCAAAAGTACAAGTTTTCAAAACGTATGGCACCGCCATGTTGCGTTTTGAAGATACGGAAATCGAGTTTGTAGGCGCCAGAAAAGAATCGTATCACTTTGAAAGCAGGAATCCAGTTGTAGAAAACGGAACGCTTGAAGACGATCAAAACCGACGTGATTTTACGATAAATGCATTAGCCTTATCATTGAATGCTGAAAATTTCGGAGAATTATCGGATCCTTTTAATGGTTTAGTTGATTTAGAAAATAAAATAATAAAAACTCCCTTAGACCCAGATATTACTTTTTCAGATGATCCTTTGCGTATGCTGAGAGGTATTCGTTTTGCGAATCAATTGGGATTTGAAATCGATGAAGCTTCTTTGGAATCAATCGAAAAAAACAAGGAAAGAATTAAAATTATTTCAGGAGAGCGCATCGTTGATGAGCTTAATAAAATTCTTTCGACTGATAAACCTTCTATTGGCTTTTTGTTATTATTCAAAACTGGACTTTTAGATATCATTCTTCCGGAATTGACTGCTTTAAATCAGGTAGAAGAAATTGAAGGCCATACCCACAAAAATAATTTTTATCATACACTGGAAGTTGTTGATAATATATGCCCCAATACAGACGATGTATGGCTGCGATGGGCCGCTTTATTACATGATATCGGCAAAGCACCAACCAAACGTTTTAACAAAAAACAAGGTTGGACATTTCATGGACACGAATTTTTAGGTGGGAAAATGGCGAAAAAAATCTTCGAACGTTTACACATGCCTTTGAACCAAAAGATGAAGTTTGTACAAAAAATGGTCATGATGAGTTCACGACCTATTGTTTTGTCACAAGACACCGTTACTGATTCGGCAGTTCGCCGATTAGTTTTCGATGCGGGTGAAGATGTGGAAAATCTAATGACTTTATGTGAAGCGGATATCACCACCAAAAACGCAAGTAAATTCAAAAAATACCACAACAATTTTGAAATTGTTCGAAAGAAAATTGTGGAAGTAGAGGAACGCGACCATGTTCGGAATTTCCAGCCTCCTATTTCAGGAGAAGAAATTATGGAAATCTTCAATTTACAGCCATCTAAAGAAATTGGAATGCTTAAAGAAGCCATAAAAGAAGCCATTCTGGAAGGGGAAATCCCGAACGAATATCAAGCTGCCTATGGACTTATGTTAAAAAGAGCCGAAAAATTAGGCTTAAAAATTAACGCTTGTTGAATTAAAATTTAACTTTTTTTAAAATAACTTTGTGCTAATTATTTCTTTAAAAAGAAATACATAATCCTACTAAAAAATTAGTTTCATAACATGAAAAAAGGGAATAAATCGGTTATTGTTTGGTTGTTATCGGGTTGTATTTTAATTTTTATAATGGTTGTCGTAGGCGGAATTACACGATTAACTAATTCTGGTCTTTCCATGACCGACTGGCATTTAATCACGGATACTTTACCGCCTCTTTCTGAGGCAAAATGGCAGGAAGCTTTCGAACAATACAAGCAATTTCCTGAATACCAGAAAATCAATATTCACAATGATTTTACATTAGCTGATTATAAATTCATCTATTTCTGGGAATGGTTTCACCGTTTTATAGGACGTGCCATCGGAATGGTTTTTATTATTCCTTTTATCTATTTTCTAATCAGAAAAAAATTAGATAAAAGCACTATTAAAAAAAGTATAATTCTTTTAGGATTAGGTGGATTACAAGGTTTTTTTGGATGGTTTATGGTACGAAGCGGATTGATTAACGATCCAGATGTAAGCCATTTTAGATTGGCGCTTCATCTTACAACAGCCTTTATCACTTTTGCATATACGTTTTGGGTAGCATTGGATTTAATTTATCCTGAAAAGAAAAACATAGAGAAATCCTTGCGCACCATTGCCCGTGTCGCTCTAGTTTTCTTATTGTTGCAAATTATTTATGGAGGATTTGTTGCGGGCTTAAACGCCGGTTTAATCCACAATCATTGGCCATTGATGAGTGACGGTCAATTTATTCACGACAGTGTTTTCTTAGAACAAAAAAATGTATTTTTGAGTTTTACGGAAGGTAAAAGCGGCGTACAATTTGTACACAGAACTCTTGCGTATTTTGTCGTTGGGATAATTGTTTTACTATATTTCAAAAGCAAAAATTTCACTTTAGATAAAAGGCAAACAAACGGAATAAAATCACTTCTACTATTGGTTTTTGTTCAGTTTGGATTAGGGGTACTAACCCTATTGTATGGAGTTCCACTGTGGTTAGGATTAACGCATCAGGTAAGTGCATTTTTCTTGCTTACAGCTATGACTTATACTTTGCATCGATTATCCAAATAATTTTCATACCTTTTATATCTGACTATATTGTCGTATTTCTTTGTTCATCAACTTAAATGTCTAAACTTGCAGCTCAAGATAAATTTCTTGATTTATCCGATTACGGAAGACCAATTGGAACATTCTTTGCCACTCAATTAAAAAATACGCGGTTTACTCCCATTCACGTGACGCTCCTTTTTGGAGTTTCCGGTCTGATTGCAATTTACTGCATTCTGGAAAATCATTATTTTTTAGCGGCTTTTTTTATCATTCTAAAATCGATTATCGATGCCGCTGACGGCGAATTGGCACGGATAAAAAACACACCTTCTTACACCGGAAGATATCTCGATAGTGTGTTTGACATCATCCTTAATTTTTTATTTTTAATGTCCATTTGTTATGTTTCCAATACCTCTTTTTGGTTAACGGTGATTGCTTTTTTTTGTATTCAATTGCAAGGAACATTATACAATTACTATTATGTGATTTTGAGAAACAAATCGGTGGGTGGAGATACAACAAGTAAAATTTTTGAATATAAATCTCCTAGAGCATTACCAGGCGAAAGTCAAAAATCAGTTGATATTTTGTTCCAAATTTACACTATAGTTTACGGCGTTTTTGACAAGATTATTCACACCTGGGACAAGGATGCTTACAAGGTAAAAACTTTTCCAAATTGGTTTATGACGCTAGTTAGTGTTTATGGTTTAGGCTTTCAATTACTGATTATTGCCATCATGTTACCTATGAATTTAATCGACTACATCGTCCCGTTTTTTATCGGTTATACTTTGTTTGTTTTTGTTTTAATTGGAATAAGAAAAGCACTTTTCAAGGTATAAAACCACTATAGAAATAATCTATACACAACATTCAATTATTTAAAAACTAATTATTTACGTAACATCATATTCTTTTTTAGTTTAATACTAATTTCACTTGAATCCATTATCGGCAACTATGAATTATACAACAATTCAGTCTAATTATATAACACTTTTTTAGCTTTAAATTCTCAACTTTGTTAAACAATAAGTAACAATTTAAAACTATAACATTATGCCGAATTCAACAGAGATTAAAGGAAATTATAATGAGTTAAAAGGTAAGCTTAAACAAAAATTTGCTGAGCTAACAGATGACGATGTATTATTTGAAGAAGGAAAAGAAGATGAAACTTGGGGTAAATTACAACAGAAATTAGGTAAAACTGAAAAAGAGATTAAATCATTATTTGAATAATTTCAACGTTATAATAGTACTAAAACTGTTTCATTGTCAACTATCAAAATTTCCTTTTTTAAGGGCTTCTAGATATAACATTGAAACAGTTTTTTTATGTAAATAATTAACCAATCCAGGTTCTAAAATCAGATACTTTTTCTCTGCTTACAATAACCTCATCCTCTTTATAAGATGGCAAAATCACCTTCAAACGAGAGTTACTGTAAACGACAATTTCTTTGATTGCTTTCAATGGAATTATAAATTTTCTGCTTACACGAAAGAAATCAGCAGGATCCAATTCCTGTTCTAAAAATTCCAGAGTAGTTTCGATTAAATAATTTCTATTGTCGAAAGTATGAATGTATGTTCCTTTATTTTCACTAAAAAAACACTCAATTTCATCGGTAGCTATCACTTTTAGATGTTGTCCTATTTTTACGGTAAACCTTTTTTTGTAATTTTTATCAAATGGATTAGAAAGCATTTTTTTGATTTGCTCAAAGTCGAGTTGCAACGATTCTTGTTTTGGCAAACGCGCCTTAAATTTGGAAACCGCAATCTCTAAATCATCTTCATCAATAGGTTTTAAAAGATAATCAATGCTATTCAATTTAAATGCTCGCAACGCATATTCATCATAAGCGGTCGTGAAAATTATAGCGCTTTTTATGGCACGCTGCTCGGAGACGAAATGTTCGAATATTTCAAATGATAAACCATCGGATAATTGAATATCTAGAAAGATCAAATCAGGTTGTTCGTTTTTAGCAAACCACTCAATTGATTCTTCCACGGAATGTAGCATCACTCCCACTTCGATATTTAATTTTTCGAGTTTTCTTTGCAGCAATCTAGCAGCAGGTTTTTCGTCTTCAATAATTATTGTGGTCATGGTTTAATTTAAAGTTAAAACTTTTGGTTTTGGAAAATCTCAATTTAATTCGTTAATCGAACACATGTTTTTCTAATGACGCCCAATTTTGTTTCCTATTTATTTTTGGATTTCGACAAAGATACACTGGAATATTATTTTCCTCGTCAATTGCATATTTGTGTTTTACCATTTTTATTAATGTGCAATCTTTAAATATGCTTTCTACAACTTTTTTTTCATTTCCAATACTGATACAAACTTCCCCGCTGGTTGTACCGCTTCCCCAAAGCCAAAAACTTCCGTTGCTACAAATTGGATTTGGCAGCTGGTATTTTTTTCCAATGATTTCAATTGCACCGGCTTCTCCGTAATTTTCAGCCCAAATAACACAGTTTATTTTCTCTTGCGGTGGCAACGATTGATAGGTACTATCGACTAATTTCACTTGTTCTTCCCAGCCAAACATATCAGCATAATCATCTGTTATTATTATACGTCCATCTTTTTCGGGTTTTAAATTTAAATAATTAACATAAGTATCAATTGGTAAAACTGGTATTGCGAGTGGCAAGAAAGGAATCATTGGAAGCAATAAAACGGCAGCCACAGCATAATTCCAATTTGGTTTTTTGTGAAGTAACTTTTCGATTTTTACAGCTCCACTAGCGAATAATACAGGGTAAATGGCGAAGAAATAGTACGCCTTAGATTGCATCAACCACATTGTTGCAAATATGAATAAAGCAGTAATCCCTATAGCTTTATATTTCTTTAAATCCTTGTCAAAAAAGTAAGCAAAAAGCCCCATCAAACTAATTGCCAACGTAAATGGATGTTTTAATTGCTCCAATGTAAAATCAAAAGGGCCGATTTCGTCCAGCTGGCTTTCTTTTAATTTTTGCAAATGCATAAGAACCGGCAAATCGTGCTGAAATTGCCAAATAATATTTGGTAGAAAAAGTAGAAAAGTGATGCATCCTGAAGTATAAAGCCACTTATTTTTGAAAAGCGCGCCATTATCATAAAATAACAAACCAACTACAACTCCCAATCCCCAGACCAAAATGGTATATTTATTCATCAAGCCCATTCCTGCGGCAATACCAAGCAAAACCAGGAATTTTACGTTTTTAGTATTAAAATATTTGATCAAAAAGTAGAAACCTAGTGTCCAAAATAACTGATCGAAAGCTACCGGCTGAAAAAGAGTCTGATTGCGATAAAAAGGCAAGAATGCCAAAACAGAAACTCCAGCTAACAAAACCGCTTTCTTTTTTCCACCCAATTCCTTGGCAATTAAACAACAAATTATAAGAATTCCAACACCAGCCAATGTGGAGAAAAGACGAATACCAGATAACGAGTATCCAAAAATAAAATGAGCAACTTTACCCACAAACGCAATAAAAGGCGGAAACTCAAAATAGCCCCAATCTAAGTGCTCACTTACAGATAAATGCAGTAATTCATCCCGCTGAAAACCATAATTTTGATTTCCAATGAGATGAATTATTAATTTTATTATTGAAAGAAATGCAATGATAGGGTAGTATTTTCTCAAAGTTGTTGTTTTATTTATACAATCCCGATAGTTATCGAGACTAAGATTTTAAGTGTGTTTAAATTATTATAAATAGCTTTTGAAAAAATGAGTAGAAACGCTATTGCCATTTCTCTTTTTTCTCTTTTTCCATCAATTCTTTTATTTTATTTTCTTCCCAGTTTGGTCCAAAAAATATATTTCTTCCAAAAACAGATAATCCATGTGCAAGAAGTCCTATTCCCCAGAACAAAGCAGTTGAATAGGTCTCCCAATTCCTTAAATCTCCTTCCTCATCTGAGTTTCCATTCACAAAAGAAATAATAATAAATAAGTTTACAAGAACATATACTAATGCATGAACATAGAATCCTTTAATCCTTTTTACTCTTTTATAAGCTAAATCATAACGCAAATCAGGATTAAAATCATCCGTTTGATATTCGTTTTGCAATTGTCTTTTTAATCGTCCCATGATACTATTTTTAAATTACTCCCAATTACTATTATTTTCCTTTTCCTTATCCATAAATTCCTTAATCTTTTTCTCTTCCCAATCTTGACCAAGAAATGGCATATAATTAAAGACTTTCATTCCGTGAATTACGATTCCAATTCCCCAAAAAATCATAGGCCAGAAAAACCATAAATGATTAGGCGACGTTAGCAAATTAATCACTAGTAAGCCCGTATTTACAACTAGGTAGGCAGCCAGGTTTCCATAAAACCCTTTAATCTCTTCCATCCTTTTTTTAGCTTTAAAATAGCGTTCTTCGTCTTTATTATTATTTTCCATTGTAATTTTGTTTAAAAATTTATTTCACGTTTAACATTTCGCTAAATCACCAAAAATGGCAACCGGAAACTAAAATCACTTCCATGCTTGTTTGTTTTCTTCTTTTCTTAGGATTTCTTGAATTTTGCGCTCCTCCCAATTAGAACTATATCCATAAACTTTTAAAGCATGCATCACTAATCCAAATCCCCATCCTCCAGCTGAAAACCAAAACCAATGAAATTGTGGAGAATATCTTAAATTAATAAATACTAATATTGGAATTACGATACAGTACGAAATTAAACTTCCGTAGAATCCTTTGAGCTGTTCCACTCTCTTTTTAGCTCTATAATAAGCGGTGTTTTCGCTATAATCAGTTGTTTCCATGACGGCAATTTGTTTCGTTAAAATTGGTATTTTGACTGAAAACGTTTTCTCATTTTGGGCAATCAATACCTTTCTATTGGTAATAATTCCATATCGATCGATGATGTTTTGCAATCCTACACCTTGACGATCTTGCAATACTTCTTTTTTTTGATAATCGTTTTCAACAACCAGATAATCTCCTTCGATAAAAATTCGAATATGCAACGGTCGCTGTTCACTAACTACATTGTGTTTTACTGTATTCTCCAATAAAAGCTGCAAGGAAAGTGGCACCACTTTGGCTTCCGTCATTGCGAGGGACGAAGCAATCCAATCCTCTTGCGACGGCAATTCGTAAAACAAACTGTTTTCAAACCTCATCTTAAGCAGGTTCATATAGGTTTTGGCGAAAGCCAGCTCTTCTTCAACTGAAACTAATTCTTTATCTTTTTGTTCCAAAACATAACGATAGATTTTTGACAATGAAGTCGTAAAACGTTGTGCATTTTCAGGATTTTCTTCGATTAGAGAACTTAACACATTCAAACTATTAAAAAGGAAATGAGGATCAATTTGGTTTTTTAAACTTTCAAACTTTGCCGAAGCCGTTCCTGCAATTATTTTTTGCTGTGTTACTTCCTTTTTGGATGCATTTTTCCATTTAGCCATAAAACTTCTGGCATGCATGAAGGTGGAGACACCCAGAGATAAAATGATATAAAAAAGATGCACCCACAACATTCTTTCATTAAAAAATTCCGAAGGATCCAGCTTTTGAAAAACCACAAAAGTGAGATAATCAATTCCTAAAACAACTGGTATCGTGTATAAAATAGTGGCAATTATACCAAAATACACTCTTAAATTAGTTTGTTCCAGCCAATCCCATTTTTTATCTAAAAAAGCATTAATGAATCCATTTCCAAAACCAATTCCGAAAGAATACATGGCGCTTATGAGAAAAGTAATTAACACACTTTTCAATTCAAAATTTCGTTGCACAAAGGAAAATACCAATGTGAAAATCAAAGTTATTTTCAAACAAAGTATTGAACTTTTCTTAAACTCTGCCAACATTTTTATCCTTTGATTTTCCATTGTTATTCTATATTATTTGCAATTTTTTAATGCTTCTGTAGCTCTGTCTAATCCCCATTTTGGAGAAAAAGGTGTTTCAGGTTTAAAAGTAGCAAAAAGTCCAATAGCTTTTTCAATTTGCCCGCATAATGGTTTAGTATCGACTCCCGTCCATTTCGCCCCTCCTATTTCAAACTCCGCTTTACCAAATACCACTCTCGGATTATTTGGTGCCAATGCTTCCGCTTTGGCATACATTTCCATCGTTTTTCCGGATAATTTCATTCCGTTCGTCATTGGATCAAAAACAATCCAGGCAGTATTTATCATGGCTTGCATTACATATAATTCAGCATTATTTTGATCTTTTATCATTTCAATATCCAATGCATTTTGTGCTTTGGCAAGTAACAAATTCATTTTGTCTTTATCCTGTGTTCCAAAAGCTGCTGTGGTATTTACTAAAGCTACGTAATAATTTGGCAACCAGCTTGTTTTTTCTGCCGATGCAATTCTTTCAAATTGATCTGAGGCTTCCGTATTTTTTCCTGCTGCCCAAAGCCCAAAAGCTTTTCCCATTCCTTGTTCAAATTGTCCTTGTGCTGATAATAAGCTACAAACAAATAAAGCGGTAATTGTGATAATTTTGATCATGATAGTAAATTTTAGTTGTTAATGATTTTATTGATGATTGAAACTTGTTTAATTATTATTCAAAAGTATTTCAGTTTTAGGCTTTTTAAAACTTTAACTTACTGAATTGTTGATTTTTGAGGATGAGTTGTTATGTGAATCTATTTTTTTGTAATTTTGATAAAAACATTTAATTATGAGTACTGCTGAATTAAAATTAAAATTATTTCGTGAAATTGATACTCTTGATAAATCCAAATTAGAGCAAGTCTATGGAATTTTAACAAATTTTATCAATAACGAAAATAATACTGAAGAATGGCATTCTCTTCCTAAAGCGCAACAAAAAGGATTAATTGATGCTATTGAAGAAATGAATTCGTCAGAAGGCATTGACCACAAATCTATACTTGAAAAATACAAGCAAAAATATGCTTAAACCAATGAGGTGGTCTTCTTTAGCAGATGAAGATCTATCAAAACTTTTGGAATATCTTGATTCAAAATGGAATACGTCAGTTTGTTTAAAATTCATAGGCAAATTAGATTCTTGTTCGTCTTTTATCCAACAAAACCCTAAACTATTCCCCATTATTAATAACGAACTTCAAATAAGAAAGTGCGTTGTTACGAAACAAAATTCACTTTATTATAGAGAAACTGAAACAAGAATTGAAATTTTGAGATTATACGATACTCGCCAAAATCCTGAAAATTTACTTTTTTAAGCCAAAATTAATAGGCAAAACACAATAACCATTCTAACCTTACTTATAGATTCTTCAACTGATTGTCCTTTTTGTCATTACTAATGGTCCAAAAGAATCCAACAAAGAAAAATCGATCTGCTGTAGGCGTGACTTCTTTTCGATTATAAATACCATTTGTATCCGGATTTTTTGCATAATCGTAGCCAAAAACATTTTGGCTTCCTAAAATATTGGAAACGGAGAAGTATAAAATCTTCTGAGTAGTCAATAAATACGCCCAATTGAAACTCAAACTGTTGTATGATTTTGTTTTTCCATTCATGAATTGTGTTTCATTTGGATTATTATATGGTCTTCCAGAACTGTATAAATTGGTGAAACCTATTTGCGATTTCCAATCATTAATCCAATATTTGGCAACAATGGACAAACTATGATCTGCAACAAAATTAGGCGTGACCTGAGTTGGAAAGTTTTTATAGTCCCGTTCTGTATCGATGTAAGAATAGGAAACCCAATATTCTAAATTTTTGAATGATTTTCCGTCTCTCCAAAACAAATCCAATCCTTTGGCATAACCCGAACCATTATTACTAAAAACCGAATTGTATTGTATCGATGGAGTATCGTATTTCACCAAATTACTGTAGTCTTTATAATAGGCTTCTGCTCTGAAGGTCTTCCCTTCTTTATTATATTGATAATTCAAAATATAGTGAGACGCTTTCTCACTTTCGAATTGATGAAAGTTAGAGTACTTGATATAATCTACGTTTGGAGTCTGAGTAAAATCCCCGTAAGCCATAGAAAGCTGACTATTTTTAGCCATTTTGTAAGCCAAAGAAACTCTAGGAGAAACGGCGGTTTCATTTAACAAATCATTACTGGAAACTCTCAAACCAACTTTGGCAGCAAACTTTGTAGAGAAGAATATATCCGCTTCGGTGAATACAGCAGCTATATTAGAATTGTAACCATTATTATTTGTCGTTCCAGAATCTTGCCTGAAATCTTCATTAAATTTGGTGATGAAATAATCCGCTCCAAAAGACAATTTCACTCGATCCGAAAAACTCTTTTTTAATTTTAATTTCAAATGTGCGGCATTCTCGTCATTCGCAACTTTATCTAAATCCAGATTTATTTTATTTTTACTATAACCATAACTTAAACCCGATGTTATTTGCCAGTTATTACCAAATCCTCCTTTATATGAACTATTAAAATAGAAATTATTATTGTTTAAATCGACTCTAATTTTTTGTGGAGCGTTGATATTTTCTTGATTAATATCGAATTTCGAGCCATCAAAAGCAGCATATAATTTCAGAATTCCGTTATTGAAATTATAACGATATACCGTTTCGCCAGCTAAAGACTGGAAAGGACTGTTCCAATCTACATTTTGTCTAATGGCAGCTTGATATGGCGCCAAATTAATATACGAAGTATTTACACTTAGCGAACTTTTTTTCCATTTCTGAGTATTCCCAAGACCTAAACCAACGGTCATCAGAGCAATTTCAGTTTTGTTTTGATCTGGTTCGTCTTGCGTATTCAATAGTAACACACTGGACAATGCTTCTCCATATTCAGCAGAATAACCGCCTGTTGAAAAGGCTATTCCACTAAACAAAAATGGAGAAAACCGGCCTCTCGTTGGTAAATTTTGAGCTGAAGCTCCGTAAGGCTGTGCCACCCGAATTCCATCTACAAAAGTTTGGGTTTCATTAGCCTCGCCACCGCGAACAAACAATCTTCCATCCTCGCCTACATTTTGTGTACCCGGTAACGTTTGCAAAGCCGCAATAATATTTCCTGCAGAGCCAGCTGTGGTTACAATATCAAGTGGTTTCAATACGGAAACTCTCGCTTTGTCGCCAGCTTCCAGATTTCCTGCGGTAATAACTACTGCATCCAGCGCATTAACGTTATCTCTCAATTTTATTGTTTTGTTTTTAAAATTTGAAACGTCAATCAGTGTTTTTGAAGTTTCGAAAACAAGAAAACTCACAACCAAAGTCTGATTTCCTTTCGTACTTGTTTCAAAAGTAAAATCTCCTGTATCAGAACTGGAAGTACCATCATAGGTCCCTTCGATAAAAATATTGGCACCAGAAACTGGATTTCCTTTTTCATCTACCACTTTTCCTGAAAGTATCGTTTGTGAGAAAAGGGTAGTTGCAAATAAAAAGAGGGTAAGAGTAATTATGGCTTTCATGTTATTTAATTTTGATGATACAAATATATTTCGGAGATCGAAATTATAAAATATTAGTTAACTGAACTGTCAAAATTAGAGGATGAGTTGTATTTAAATTCCCCTAGTAGCGGACAACCTTTATAAACTGGAAAATAAAAAAAATAAATTAAATAAAAGTCTATAAATCAATTACTTATGAATCAATTTTGTTAAATTTGTGTAATCTAAAAAAGTGTTTACATGTAACCCCAACACATCAGAGCTTTAGTTAGATTTTTGGTCAATAAAACGCAAATTTCGCGATATCGATCAACAAAAGATGGTACAGTACGATTTCTCACCGCAACTGTAGAGATGGTGTCATTAAAAATTGATGCTAGATAATTAATATACACATGGTTACTTCAAAAGCCTAAATCGTGAAAAATTAAAATTATCAAAATGAAAACACAAACTACTTTACAAGGGAGGAAAATTAATCTCTTCAAATCCGTAATAGTGTGGATTTGTTTCCTATTCGCCGTAATTTCCTCAGCTCAAAAAGTCGAGTCCGTTCTTAATGAAAACTGGATAAACGGAAACTGGCAGAATGCTCTTAGTACATCTAATACTTATGATGGCAACAATTTTTTAATCAATTCCCTTAGCCAGTCCTGGTCCGCTTCCTCAGGAACATGGATAAATGCTTACCAACAGAAACTCAATAACAATTCTGATGGATCTCTAAACCAGGCTACAGGGCAAACTTGGGATATGGGGACAAGTTTATGGAATGATACCGTAAGGTCAAGTTATATCTATAATCCAGCAATGAAAATACTTACTTTTCTTTCAGAAATATGGGCTGGAACTTGGCAAAACTCCCAACTAGAAACAAATACTTATGACAGTAATAACTTCCTCATTCACACCCTTTCCCAAACTTGGGACCTAACCAACAGCAGATGGAAAAACTATGTCCAGACCAATTTCATTAATAATGCAGACGGAACAATAAACCAAAGCATTACCCAAAATCGATATTTAGACATCTGGGAAAACTCAAGCCAAACCAATTTCATTTATAATGCAAACGGAACATTACATCAAACCATTACCCTTATCCAACAACCATGGGATTATGATGACATTTGGCACAATAACATAAGAGTATCCACTTCTTATGATGGAAGTAATCATATTACAAATTCGTTGTCGCAAATCTGGGATGCCGCTTCAAGTTCATGGATAAACAATTTCAAATCAGATTATTCCAATGATGGTAATGGTAATCTAATCCAAATTATAATGCAATCTTGGGATACTCGAACAAACAATTGGAATAATTCACACCGAATAACTTTTAATTATACTTTAGGGCTATCTGATTTGGCAAAAGGAATAAACTTGACTTTGTATCCAAATCCCGCAGTCGATATCATAACTGTAAAATCAAATAGTGACCTTTATGAGAAATCTTATTTGATATCTGATCAAAATGGCAAAATAATTCAAACCGGAACATTAAATTCTGCAACTACAATTGTTAATCTCAGCAAATTATGTTCGGGAATGTATTTTTTTCGAATGAATGAGCAACCCAAACAATCGATTAAAATAATGAAGAAATAAACTACTCACAAAACGCAGCAACTTTGACGGTGATAAAAAATGGGACGAGGCTATCTAATAATTATTGATAGCCTCGTTTGCAATTGAATACTTATCTTTTTTTTTAAAAGTCATCATTTCTTTGGACTTCATTTTAGAATTTACAAAAGTTATTTGGCAAGAATTATTTGTAGGTAATTACTAACGAAATTTAAAGAAATGGTATCCATGGAAAAATTCATATTTCCAGTAACATGTTGCATCACTGTCGATTTTCTTATACATTTACAGTAAAACCCAAATGCATTTATGAAAACTGAAAAAGAAAAAATGATTGCCGGAGAATATTATTTGGCCGGTGATTCTGTTTTAGTAAAAGACAGACGAAAATCTAAAAATTTGCTTCACAGATTAAATGTTACCGAATATAGAATAACCAAAAAAGCACGAGAAATTATAAAAGAGTTGATTCCCAATGCTGGAGCAAATCTATATATTGAGCCTCCATTTTTTTGTGATTATGGATACAATATTACTTGCGGTGAAAATGTTTATTTTAATGTAAATTGTGTTGTTTTGGACTGTGCCAAAGTAACTATTGGATCCAATGTTTTTTTTGCACCAGGAGTTCAATTGTACACCGCAACACATCCCCTTGATGCGGAATTGAGAAAAACACTTGAAAGTGCTTTGCCCATAACTATTGGTGATGATTGCTGGATTGGCGGGAATTCCGTAATATGTCCCGGAATTACAATAGGAAATGGTTGTGTTATTGGTGCAGGTTCTGTGGTTACAAAAGACATTCCTGATAATTCATTGGCGGTGGGAAATCCAGCGAAAGTAATTCGGAAATTAAATCAATAAATTCAAATTATGCCACACGTTTTAGCAACACTCAAAAATGTTCCTTTGGAAATCATCAAAGGAATTTTAGAAAAAGACAAAGCGTTTCATGCCTCGCAAGGAATGTATTTGGAACAAATTTGGCAAAACAGTGATGATCAAAAATAAGTGCTTTTTCTTTTCCGAATAAATGATATTGACCACACAAAAGCTTTAATTCACAAAGTACATCACACCGCTATTATTTGCTCCGATTATGATCAATCAAAAAAGTTCTATACCGATGTTTTAGGTCTGACGGTTATTCGGGAAATATATCGTGCGGAAAGACAATCCTACAAACTCGATTTGGCACTAAATGGCACTTATGTAATTGAACTTTTTTCCTTTCCTAATCCACCGCAACGCACATCGAGACCAGAGGCGGCAGGATTGCGACATTTAGCATTTGAAGTAAATGATTTAGAACAAACCATCCATTTTTTATCTTTGAAAAATATTTTATCTGAACCAATCAGAATTGATGCCAACACTAATAAGCGTTTTACTTTCATCGCGGATCCAGATAATCTTCCCATTGAGTTTTATGAAAAATAAGGACCTTTTCACTTATCAAAAAAGTGAAATTCATAAAGGAATCATAAAAAACAACAATTATATTTATATTTTAATTCAAGTCTAATTTTCTTTTTTTAAATTTGTAATTCGTTAATAAATGTTTTTTTTTCAAAATAAATATTTTTTTTACTTGAAAATCAATGACTGCAAAATAATTTTTAGATGAATTCTACCGCTCGAATTAAAAAAAATTACCAATTAATCAAATTTCAAAAATTAGTTATTGTTTCCATTTTAATCGGCTTTCTTTCGGCCTTTTTAGGAATTTCGCTTAAAAAAATAACCGAATATTACGAGGAAATCTTTTTTCATCAAGCTTCAATCAATCCAATATTCTTTGTTTTCTTTCCAATTTTCGGTTTGTCTATCATCTATTTTCTTCGAGAATATCTTTTTAGAAAAAAAGAAAATAAAGGGATTAAAGAAATTTTTGAGAGTACAAATTCCAAATCAAAAAACTTACCCAATTATAAAATTCCATCCCATTTCATTAATGGATTACTGACGGTCGTTTTTGGTGGATCAACCGGAATTGAAGTGTCTACTGTAGTCGCTTCGGCAACGATTGGCGCTGTTGCCCAAAGAAAACAAAACGTATTTAGACAATACAAAACCGAATTAATCTGTGCCGGAGTTGCGGCTGGAATTACCGCTTTATTTAGCAGTCCTGTTGCCGGAATCCTTTTTGCATTAGAAGTTATATCTAGAAAAGTAACCCGAGCATTTTTAATAAGCAATTTGATTTCGGTAGCTGTTGCATTTGGACTGCTGTTTTTGTTGGATGAAAAACCTTTATTTGCCTTAACCATTACCACTTGGCATTTAAAAGCTATTCCCTATTTTATACTTTTAGGAATTTTAGCAGGATTAAATTCGGTTTATCTCACACGATGTGTATTGTTTTTCAAGTCTCAATTTTTAAAAATAAAAGTTCATTATTTCAAAATTATTTTGGGTTCTGTCATTTTAAGTGTTTCCTTATTAGTGTTCCCGCAACTTTATGGTGAAGGCTATCATGCGATCAAAACTATTTTTATTCATTCGAATGATATGCCAATGACATTTTCATTAGCCCTTACATTTCTTGGAATATTGATATTAAAACCTATTGTAACTTCAGCGACTTTGGCTTCTGGAGGTGACGGAGGTGTTTTTGCACCGAGTCTTTTCATTGGAGCTTTTTTAGGATTACTTGTTGCTTCCACTTTAAATACTTTTTTTAATGTAAATGTGATTCCGTTAAATTTCATGGTTATTGGTATGGCTGCAGTTTTAAGTGCCAGTATTCACGCGCCATTTACAGCAATTTTCCTAGTTTGTGGATTAACGAATGATTATACTTTATTTCTTCCCATTTTAGTGGTTTGTCTTATATCAAAATATACTGCGAAAATGATATATCCATTTACAGTGTACACTTATTCCCCAAGTTTATCAAAATAGTTTCCCATGCCTATTCAAAAAATTAAACGGAATTACCGCAAAACCAAATACATTCTTTACAAAGAAACTTTGGTCGATTATAAGGAACATTTCTGGGCTTTTTTAGGTTCAATTATAGGTATTGGAATAATTGCTTATTTGCAATCTAAAGAACTGCCTCATTCTGATGTTGTTTATCTTATTGGCTCATTTGGAGCATCGAGTGTTTTAGTTTATGGCGTAATTCAAAGTCCACTGGCACAACCTAGAAATCTCATTGGCGGTCATGTTGTTTCGGCAATTATCGGTGTAACAGTTCAACAATTTGCTCCTGATATTCTCTGGATAACCGCCCCACTTGCCGTTTCTCTTTCCATAGTTTTAATGCAAGTGACTAAAACATTGCATCCCCCAGGAGGTGCAACTGCGCTTATTGCGGTAACTGGTTCTTCAGAGATTAAAAATCTTGGCTATTGGTATGTACTTTATCCGGTCTTGAGTGGTGTTCTAATTCTACTTGCTGTGGCATTAATTTTTAACAATTTAACTCCAAACAGATCTTATCCAAATCATAAAAAATACCATCAGTTTAGGACTCGAATTGCTGGTAAATTCAAAATTAGTAATCGCAATTCCTAAAGGTCTTTAAGCAAAATAATTCCTTTTTACTTTAATAATCTCATCCTATTTTATATTACTATAATGCCTCGCTTGACCGTCAATTGATTCTTTTCTTTAAAAATGCATACGCAAAAATATTATCAACAAATCTGAAATCTGTCGCAAAACTTCGGGACGAAATCTAAAATTATATTTTACCTTTGACCTTTCAATAAAAACAAAGATTATGGTTTACAAATTCAGAGTAATATTAGATACCGAAGAAGATATTTTTAGAGATATTGCAATACTGGAAGATGACACGCTGGAAGATTTCCATAATGCCATCTTCAACTCCTTTGGGTTTGACGGAATGGAAGTGGCTTCATTCTATACTTGTGATGAAACTTGGAATCAAGAAGAGGAGATTTCTATGTTTGATACAGGAGATGTACTTGGCGAGCAAAAAATCATGAGTGATTATCAATTATCGGATATTTTAGATAAACAAAACACGAAAATCATTTATGTTTATGATTTCATAAACATGTGGACCTTTCTTATTGAACTTGCTGCTGTTGAAGAAATTGAATTAGGTGCTACTTATCCTGCTACACTCTTTTCTCATGGCGAAATGCCAGATGAAGCAATGGAAAAAAACTTTGAAGCGGATAATGCGGATGACTTTGCCAGTGAATTTGAAGATGATTTAGATCAAGATGACCTGGACATGTTTGAAGGAGACGATAGTTTTGAAGATTATGGATTTGAAGAAAATTGGAATTAATCCTCTCCACTCACGAACCATCGAAACTCTCCAAAGGAAAGGGCGATAAAATCACATAAAAAATAGCACACAATAATATTCACGTCTCGTCTCCCTCTCAGGGCAAACGCTTTTGACATTTTTAGACTTAAAAAAAATTAAACCATTAAGAAATTAAGAGAATTAAGGCTTAATGAAACTTAATTTCTTAACGGTTTTAAAAAAAGACTAAAATTTTACTTTTCAAAGTTTTAAAAGTGTTTTACCTGGTCTCCCTCTCCTTTGGAGAGTCCCGAGGCTTCGGGAGGGGAGAGCAACTAAACATAAAAAAATGATCAACTTATATAACACACACATTGAAACTCTTTCTATACATCGTGTAGGAAATAAAAGCCGCAATGAAGCCTTATTTTTATCAGACCAATCCTTTTCATTAAATGATGAAATTGTACCGCTGATGAAAGAATATTTCTTTAGACCTTTTAGAGAAAAAGAAGAAAACTATTTTCAGTTTGCTCATGAAATTGATTTGGATTACAATGACATGTTTAAATTTGCAACTCAAATTTTTGAAAACCCAAGTAGTTTACATGAAGTTTCTAAACAAATAACGACGCACTTATTCGAGCAGTCAAACCATCCGCATATTAAAAATGGTGAAGTTTATGTTACGTACTTAACGAATGTTAATATTGATAATAATGTTGTTGATGCTATTGGGATTTTCAAAAGCGAATTGCAATCGGATTTTTTACAATTTGAAGAAAAAGGGACCAACTTGGAAATGATTTTGCAACAAGGAATAAACTTAAGCAAACTTGACAAGGGGTGTTTGATTTTTAACTATAAAAAAGAAGAAGGTTATAAAATACTTACCGTTGACAGCAACCGATATGATGCCAGATATTGGCTAGAACATTTTCTTTCAGTTGATGCATTTGAGGATGAAAATTTCATAACAAAAAAGTACTTAAAATTTTGCCAGAATTTTGCCAAAGACGTGGTATTTCCGGCAGAAGACAAGAAGGAAGAAGTTATGTTTATGAATCGTTCCGTAAATTATTTTGCTAAAAACGACCAATTTGAAGAAACTAATTTCTTGAACGAAGTATTAGACAATCCTGATTTGATACCTGAATTTAAAAATTACAAAATAGACAAAGGAGAAAAATATAGTATTGAAGATGTTACTTCATTTCCTATCGCAAATGCTGCAGTTTCCGATGCCCGAAAATCCATAAAAAACGTAATTAATTTAGATACACATATCCAAATAAAAATGGATTTCATTAACCCTGAAAGTGCCGAGAAATACGTAGAAAAAGGTTGGGACGAAGAAAAACAGATGTATTATTATTTAGTTTATTTCAATAAAGAAGAAAAATCATAGAGTAAAGACAAGTCGCGACTTGTCAGTACAAAGATCTATTCAAATATTCTTTCAATCCCCAATTACGTATGTGATTGGGGATTTTTCATTTAGAAAACGAAACAGAAATTGTTTGGTTAAAAACTAATTTTGTAATATTTTTTATATTTTATTAATAAAATGATGTACTTAATCGGATTTATTAGTCACTTAGACTGCTATTTGATTACATTTAATTTCCTCAACCTTAACAACCTATTATGAACCTAACTGAAATCAAAGAAAAATTTCTAACCAAAAAAATTATGTGTTCGTTATTTGGACATAAATATATTGTAACTAGAATTATAACGAACCACTTCAAGGAATTTAAATGTACGGTTTGTCAATTAGAATTAACTAACGATGATAAAGGTGAAAAAACATTTCTCACACCAGAATTAAAAGAAATAAATGAAACCTTGATTGGTTTTCATAATAAAAAGCTTCATCTCATTTAATTTTTTTTAATTAAGAGTTCCAAAATTACATTCACTTTATTCCCAATCTATTAAAAACCTTCAAAAGATGCTTATTCTACTATTAATCCAATCTATTATCATGTTGAAACAAAAAATAAATCAAAAAAAGGCAAATGCCATTGATTAGATTTTTTAAAATAACATTAAAAATAAGTATCTCACAATCAGCTATTTAGTAAATTTGTATTTCAA
Source organism: Flavobacterium sp. CG_23.5 (assembly GCF_017875765.1). Classification (NCBI taxonomy): domain Bacteria; kingdom Pseudomonadati; phylum Bacteroidota; class Flavobacteriia; order Flavobacteriales; family Flavobacteriaceae; genus Flavobacterium; species Flavobacterium sp. CG_23.5. Next base: position 1,056,386 of record NZ_JAGGNA010000001.1, read on the forward strand.
GCTAAGTAAACGAAAATGAACAATACTTATTTTAAATACAGTCCCTTCAAAATTTTGATCTCGTTTCATAAGCTGATTGAAAGCTTGGAAGAAATGGTAGAAACAAATGTAGACTTACGCTCTACTTATGCTAAAAATTTACTTGAGCAGTTAGTGCCTTTTCCAGAATTTAGAACTGGAATTGAAGATTTGAGTTTAATAGAAAAAAATGAGGTATTAATTAAACAATTATTTACCGATTTATTTCCTATTGCGTTAACAAATAACGAAATAAAAGCGGTTACAATTCCTTTTCAGAATTTTACGTTTAATTATAGTGTGCGATTCAAAAAAATAGTTGAAAATGCCGGTCAAAATTTTGATTTGGACATTCCTGATTTGGATGAAAATCAATTTTACATCATGAGTTGTATCTTGATTCTGAATACCTTTTATAATCAAAAAATTGATTTTGACATCCCTTTATTTTACGATATACCCTACGCTAATGGTATAATGAATAAATATCGTATTTTGTATAATGTCGATTTTCTTGAAATAACACCAACCAATAAAGCGCCCGAAATTACGCAAGATGACATTGATTTATTAATGGATAATTATGACAACATTAATTTATGGAAAGAAAAAATTCCCTTTGAAAGTTGGATATTAAAAGGTTTTGGAATTATTACGCTTTTTGATGTCACTACTGAGAGTGCGGTTTCTAACTTAAAAAGCAATCTTTTAAAACCAGAAAAGGAACAAATAATATCGAATGAAAATTTTGAGGCTATTTTTCGGTCCATTTTCAAAATAGCTGATTTAAGAGTTGGTTTGACTTTTTACAATTCTGAAGAAGATAAACTTTTAAAACCGATTTTCAACGACGAAAGTTTAGGTAGTTTTATTCTTAGTATTTCTGAACAAGAAGTAGATTGCAAAAATATACTGTTAGGAGATTCATTTAATAACTTATTGAAAAACAATAAATTACTTGCGATTTCAAATGTTGAAAAATATGCATTGCAATATGGAAATGAAACATTGGGACAACATTTATTAAAGCAAGATATTAGAAGTTGCATTTTTGTTCCCATTTTAAAAAACAATACACTTTTAGGTATTGTAGAATTGGTTTCTGCAAGCAAAAGAGTGCTGAGTAGCATTAATATAAGTAAACTTGATTTAATTTTACCTTATTTGGTTAACACTATTCAACGATACAACAAGGACATGCAAAATCAACTGGAGGCGATTATTCAAAGAGAATATACCGCAATTCATCCAAGTGTTTACTGGAAATTCCAAAAAGAAGCGTTGAAATACTTTCAAACTAGCAAGCTTAATAAAGACTATATTTTTAAGGAAATTGTATTTAAGGAAGTCTATCCATTGTATGGACAAATCGATATTAAAGGTTCATCGGAAAATAGAAATGAAACGGTAAAAGACGATTTAAAAAATCAATTAAACAGTCTACTGGAAATCTTTGAAAATCAAAAATTAAATTCCAATCTTATTTTATTAGAACAACGAAAATTTGAATTGCAGTCTTTGTTTGATCAACTGGAAGATCAGCTAAAAGCCGATACAGAACAACAAATCCAGTTTTATATTGAGAATGAAATTCATCCTATTTTAAAAAATATTGAAATGGATGAAAAGGGCGAATTATTACTTCATAATTACTTTGAGAGTTTAGATGAAAAAACAGGAATGTTCTATCAGTCCAGAAAAAAATTCGATAATGCATTGTCTATTATTAATAAAAAATTAGCTGCCATTCTCGATAAAAAACAAATAGAAGCTCAAATTATTTATCCGCATTATTACGAAAGATTTAAAACAGATGGCGTCGAACACTATCTGTATATTGGCGCATCAATAGATCCTACCCAAACTTTTGATACCATGTATCTAAATAATTTGAGGTTATGGCAATTACAAACTTTGTGCGCTATGGAAATGAAACACCATCAACTCAAGTCATCATTGCCTTATGAACTCGAGGTGACTTCTTTAATTTTAGTATTTAGCTCTCCTATTTCGATTCGATTTAGAATGGATGAAAAACGATTTGATGTAGATGGAACGTATAATGCCCGTTATGAAGTGATTAAAAAACGCATCGACAAAGCCAACATAAAAGGAACTAAAGAACGAATTACCGAAAAAGAAAAAATTACTATCGTATATTCTCATGATAGTGAAGAAACCGAATATTTGAATTATATCAAGTTCTTGCAATTCAAAAAGGTATTAGAGCCAACTGTAGAGCAATTTGAGGTCGAAGAATTACAGGGAGTTTCCGGCTTAAGAGCTATTAGAGTGAAAATTATTAATGACAACAAACAAGTGGAGACAAACAGCTCTAAATATCAAGATTTACAAGACGAATTAAATTAAGCTAGACTCCTATAATTTTGAAGGCAATTACAAACGAAATTACTGACATTATAATTCCTAACATAAAAAAATTATATGCAATTCGTAATAATCTATATTTTTTCTCTAAAACCAATCCTAAAAAATACAAATCTTTAATCATTGAATTATATAGATAATCTCTGTCTTTAAACATCTTATTAACCGCTTCTTGATACTCTTCTAAAGGCATTTTATAAAAATTTCCAAAGAAAAGTAAATTAACTTTTCTATCAGCAATATCTTGTTTCGTAAAAAAACTTTTCGTCACTTTTGGCCGAGTGGAAAGAATTGCAAAAATAATTGTGATTACACTAAACATGATCAAGATAAAAGTTGGAATAATCAGATTAGCATTTTTGGGGCTAATTAATTTAGGAATTAATGAGGAAAGCGCAATTGAAATTATAATCGCATTAACAGAAAGTAGTATGTTCGCTTTATTGTCTGCAATCCCGCTTAACCGGGTATGATTTACTAATGTTATTTTAAATAAAGTGTCTATCCCGCGATCTGGCTTTTCGGCTTTGTTTGTTTTCTTTTTCTTTTTTTTATTTTTTAATTCGATTCTATCGACTTCTTTTTGAATGATTTTTATATTCTTTTCTTTTAAAGGTTGCCAATTCTCTAAAGCAAAATCGGTGTAAAATCGATGCCTATTGGCTAAAAAATTTTTATTTTCTTTAATCCATTGCTCATTTGTACAAAATTTATGATCAGCATTTTGCCACTCCATTCTTAAGTCATCAAGGGATGAAATATAGTTGATGCTAGTAAGATGAAAAAAATCAGCATCTTTAATTATTTTTTCCAAAATAGTTTGGGGTTCATAATCATATTTTGTTGCTTTAATTAAATTTGAAACTTTTGCAATAAAATCAGCAGATTGTTCTTTTAAGAAAGTAGATGCAATAATAATACTGGAATCTTCGTGATTAATACTGCCGTTAATATATCCCGCATCGTGAAACCAAGCGGCAATTAACAAAATTTCTTTGTCGGAAGGAGTTAAATTTTCAGATTCTGCTAATTTTTTGGCAGCAAAAACGACATCAATTGTATGATTAAAATTATGATAGGTATATATCGCAGAAAGTTTATCTTTGAATAACCTACTAACAAAATCTTCGGTTTGTTCAATTATAGTCATATACTATTTTTATACTACTAAATTATGAAATTGTTTTGGGAAAATCGTTTTATAAGTACAAATAAAACCTCATTAATTTTAATTTTTTTGGGAATTGTTTTTCATTCTTGCGCAACAAATCATGCACAATACGGGAAAAACATCGCAAAGAAAACATCTATTAACACAGCGGACACTTCTAAAATTTCTCATACTTTTTATTTGATTGGTGATGCCGGAAATACATATGAAAGTAAAACTCAAGAAACTCTTAGTTTGTTTCACGACAGAATAAAAAAATCAGATGAGAATTCTACCCTTTTGTTTCTTGGTGATAATATTTATCCAAAAGGACTACCAAATAATGATGATCCAAGTAAACGAATTGTAGCCGAAAAAAAGTTAACTAATCAATTAAAATTGTCCGACGGTTTTAACGGAAGAACCGTTTTTATTCCTGGCAATCATGATTGGGACAGTGGAATCCAAGGTTTAGAACGCCAAGCAAAATTTGTTACTGAATATCTCAAAGACAAAAAATCATTTTTACCTAGAAAAAGCTGTGCTATCGACGATGTAAAAATCAATAAAAATGTGACTTTAATTACCATCGACAGTCAATGGTTCATGGAAGATTGGGATAATTATCCAACAATGAATAATGATTGTGATATCAAAAATCGGGAAGATTTTTTTGCGGAATTAATGTCTCTTCTTAATAAAAACCACGACAAAACAGTGGTTGTAGCCCTACATCATCCGTTGATGAGTAATGGCGCAACTGGAGGACAATTTTCATTAGAAAAACAAATTTTCCCATTTGAAAACAAAATACCACTTCCAGTACTAGGTTCGCTCATCAACTTATTTCGGAAAACTTCCGGCTTAAGTCCAGCAGACATTCAGAACAAGCAATATACAATTTTCATAAAGAGGGTAAAAACACTCTTACAAAGTCAAAATAATGTTATTGTAGTTTCAGGACATGATCATAATTTGCAATACATTGAACGAGACAATATCAAACAAATCATTAGCGGGGCCGGTTCAAAATCAGAAGCTGCGAGAGCGGTATTTCCCGAGGACTTTTCATATGGTGGAAATGGTTACTCTGAATTATCAATTTATGAAAATGGAAATTCGAAAATTTCTTATTATTCAACTGAAAATAATAGAGAAAAACTGATTTATGAAAAAATTATATTGGAGGTAAAAGAAAAAGAAATACAAAATTTAGCGATTTCATTTCCTGAAACGACAACCACAAGTATTTATTCAAAAAAACAAACCAAAAAAAGCAGGTTTTATAAATTTATCTTTGGAAAGCATTACAGAAAATATTACGGCACATCTATAGAAGTAAAAAACGCGACGATTGACACGCTTTTTGGTGGTTTAAAGCCAAAACGTGCCGGCGGCGGACATCAAACAAAATCCTCACAAATCGAAGATAAAAATGGAAAAGTGTACGTTTTGCGTTCCTTAAAAAAAAGTACTTCAAATTTTATTCAATCGGTAGCATTCAAAAATCAGTTTTTAGCAACCGAATTTGAAAACACGTATGCCGAAGATTTTTTATATGATTTTTATACTACCGCGCATCCTTATACGCCTCTTGCAGTTGGGAATTTAGCGGAAAAAATTGGTATTTCACATCCAAATTCTTTGCTTTATTATATTCCAAAACATAAGGCATTGAAAAAATTCAACGCCTTTTTTGGTGATGAATTATACTTTATTGAAGAGCGATCAGATGACAGCCAAAAAGACTTAAAAAGTTTTGGCAAACCAAATGCAATACTAAGTACAGATGATTTACTAAAAAATCTGCACAAAGACGAAAAATATTCTGTTGATGAAAATTCTTATATCAAAGCCCGATTATTTGATATGCTTATTGGCGATTGGGACAGACATCAAGACCAGTGGCGCTGGGGGGAATACAAAATAGGTAACAAAACCACCTATAAGCCGATTCCACGAGACAGAGATCAGGCATTTCCGAAATATGACGGAGTATTGCTTGCAATATTAATGACAAATCCCGCCTTGCGTCATATGCAAACTTTCAAGGAAGAAATAAAAAATGTAAAATGGCTGAATAGAGAACCCTATCCATTAGATCTTGCCCTACTTAAAACTGCAACCGAAAAAGAATGGATTGCACAAGCCAAATATATTCAGGAAAACCTTACCGACGCTGATATAGATAATGCTTTTAAAAGTTTACCAAAAGAAGTACAAGATGAAACTATTGAAAGTATTAAGCAAAAATTAAAGATTAGAAGAAACCAACTGCAAAAATATGCTTTGGAATATTATTCTGTGCTGCAGAAAACAATTATAATTGTTGGAACTTCTAAAAAAGACAAATTTGTGATTAATCATACTGGAAATCAAAAACTTGAAATCCAAGTATATCGGGTGAAAAAGGAAGGTGATGAATTGTTGTATACCAGAGAATATTTAGCATCTAAAACCAAAAACATTTGGATTTATGGCTTAGATGATGACGATATTTTTGAAGTAAAAGGAAACGAAAAATCTAAAACTAAAATTCTATTGATTGGAGGACAAAATAATGATTCCTATGCTATAGAAAACGGAAAAAACATAAAAATCTATGACTTTAAATCGAAAAAGAATACTTTCGTTATAGATCGAAAAACTAAAATCAATTTAACCGATAGTTATGAAACTAATCTTTACGATTTTAAAAAAGCAAAGTACAATACATTCTCAAAACTACCTCATTTAAGTTATAATCCTGATGATGGTATAAAATTAGTTTTGAATTCCATTTACACAGTTAATAATTTCAATCAAAATCCTTACACACAAAAACATAGTTTTCAGACCAATTATTATTTTGCAACAAATGGGTATGAATTAAATTATAAAGGTAGTTTTCCGAAAATTATAGGCAAATGGGATTTGGATTTGCAAGCCCAAATTACCAGTCCAAATTTTACCATTAATTATTTTGGTACCGGTAATGAAACCGTTAATAATGATGATTTATTTGCCATGAATTACAATCGGGTCCGCTTAAGAATGCTCAAGTTTGCACCTTCTCTAAAAAAAATTGGCAGATATGGAAGTGAAATTAATTTCTTAACCACTATCGAGAAAATTACAGTAGAAGTCACTAATAATCGCTTCATAAACATTCCAGGAATTGTAGACAACACGGTTTTTCAAAGTCAACAATTTGCGGGAGCAACACTTAAATATAATTTTGAGAATTATGATAATCGTTCGCTACCCACCTTGGGAATAGGTTTTTCGATAGCTGGAAGTTGGAAAATGAATTTAAATGACATTAAAAGAAATTTTTCGACCCTAGAAAGTCAACTCAATTTAAATCACAGAATTGATTCTAATGGAAAAATAGTTTTGGCTACCAATTTAAAAGCTAAAATAATTTCAAACAACAATTACGAATTTTATCAAGGCGCAACTTTAGGTGGTGATTTCGATTTACGAGGTTTTAGAAACGAACGTTTTTTAGGCAATAAATCTTTTTATCAAAGCAGTGATTTGCGCTTGAATTTAGGAAAAATAAAAAGAAGTTTAATTCCGATGTCTTACGGGATTTTAGGCGGATTTGATTACGGCAGAGTATGGGCTATGGGAGAAGATTCTAACAAATGGCATAAATCAATTGGTGGCGGTTTTTGGCTCAATGGATTAAATGTAATTACTGCTAAAATCACTTATTTCAAAAGTGTAGAAGAACAAGCCAGAATTGCTTTTGGTCTAGGATTTGGATTTTAGTTTTTTAAGACTAACATTGTACATGTTCCCTCCTTCTGTTTTATTTCTTTCATCGGCAATGAACAACTTGTCATTATCACCGAAACAAACTGCTTCTTTCTGAGAAAAATGATTTAAAGCGAGTTCTGTTTTTGTCCCATTGAAAAAATTATCGCCTTCAAAATTTTCAAGTAGCCAAATTTTATCATGGTTCAGAATAACAATTTTAGACTCATCAGGACTTATGGACGCGCTAGTAATCGCGCAAAAATTATAATCCTCACAAGTTTTAAATTCGCCCATAAATATAGCTTGATGAAAGCCTGATGCATTGGGAATTTTATATAAAATAGCAGTTCCGTCAAATCCTTTACTTCTATTTTTGGTAAACAAATAAAAATTGTTTTTAAATTCGAAAAAACCTTCTACATCATAAAATAAATCTTTCTTCTTAGGTGGGAAATCCAACTGTTCAGGATAAGCAAATGAGATTTTGATGGCAGGAACTGCGCTATTGCTGCTTAATGCATTTTTATCAATTTTATAAATACACAAATCCTTTCTAGCATTGTCATTGTTGCCAAAATCACCAATATATAAATTTCCTTCCTTATCTTGTGTAATGTCCTCCCAGTCGATATTTTCTGTATTCTCGATAGTAATTGCTTTTGCTATTGTTCCATTAGAATTCAAACCATAAATTGTATTTGAATTACCGCTATCTTCTAATGTCCAAATTAAATTCGTTTGAGCCGAATACGTAATGCCTGAAACTTCTTTTAACTTATGGGGCAAAGAATAAAGTATTGTTAATGAATCGGAATTTTGCTGGCAAGCCAATAACAAAAACACAAGCAACAGTGATAAATAGTTTCTCATAATCAAAACATTTTTTTTATAATTTACAATTCTTATCCAAGTTTAAAGATTCAAAATTTGACTTCCAATAAAATAAAGTTTAAAATCCAGTATTAAATAAATCAGTTTTTTTAAAATTTCTGGTTATAAATTCGAAGGCAGCGCTCATGATATTTCCCATCGATTTTGCTTTTTTAAAATTCAAATCATTGGTATATCTGTATAATTCTAATTTCAATTGTTGCAAATGTCCATCTGTAGAAATGGTGTCATCGCCCATGATTTGGAGTAATCTTTTAATCCTATTTTCGGCAGAATGGATTCTTTTGGCCAATACGGAACGTTCTTCATCTTTATATTGTTCAATCGAACTATCCTGAAGTTTTTCCTTAACCAATTTTACCATTGGATAATTTTCTTTAAAAAACTGCGGACGATATACTTTAAAATTTCCTTCGAAACACTGTTGATCAAAATCGATAGCTCGAATCCTATAAACGACCTGATCAAAATCATGAATGGGAATAATTACATAATTATAAGAACGCATATCACCCAGCAATCGAATCATACAACGCTCATTAAACTTCACAAATTCTTTCGCTATTTGAGATTTTTCTGTTTCAGAACATTCTCCCAAAAGCGATTTTATAAACACATCACCTGCAATTCCCATGATGTGTTCTTCGATTAAAGTATCTTTATAAACCAAAAAATTGATTTTGTCCGGAGATAAAATATGTTCCAATTCTAATCCATATACGCGCGAAGCATCTGCTTTTTTGATATAAAAATGAGTGTAATTATCATTTAAAATATTTCTGACTTTTATTCGAAAAGGTTTCGAATTTCCAAAAGTGCAATAGTCAATTGAATCTACGTTCAAAAATTTAATAATCCCTAAGTTACCATCAGAATGTAAAAGCGAATAGATTTTCTTTAAAGTCAAATCAATTTCAGCTCTTTCAAATTCATTATAATATACGCGAATCCATAATGTATCCTGATTGTTTTTATCAAAAACATTTATGGAACCAGAAAAACGCATCAAATCATCATAGGAAATGGGAACTTTAGAGATACGATCAAACCGTTCCAAATAATCCAATAACGAATTATTAATAGGATAAGTTGGTTTTTTAAAAAGCATTACTGGCTCACTCATTTCAAATATAATTTAATGCAAAATTACAATAAATTAACCCGTGGGGCACGATTACAGTAAATTATGATAAACCCTTTATCTTCTTTCTCTTATCATATTAAAGATGCTGCTGTTTACATTTTTTTACGTCATTTTCTTAAAAACAAAAACCGAATCTACTTTTTCAAAAAACCGCTTGATTTTTAGCTACTTAATTATTAAATAAAGTAAATCTTTCAAATAAAATCTCAATTTAAAAAATAAATTATTACGTAATTAACTAGTTTGAAGACATTTAAAAAAAACGGGGCTATAGATTAATTAGGAACCTTATCTTTTTATGTTAAAAAAAATTAAAACGGTCGTATTTACTTTACTTTTGGTTGTCCCCAAGACATCTAAAATAATTTTAACCTACTATGATCGATAAGCTTGAACTCTATTTCAAGGCTGCACAATCAGCTAAAATTGGCATTTGGAAAATGAATCTTCAAACCGAAGATGTCTTTTGGGATGCCGTTACAAAACACATTCTTGAAGTTCCCGAGGATTTTAACCCCGTTAATGGCAGTGGAATTAATTTTTACACAGAAGGTGAAAATAGAGATAAGATGATGAGGCTTATTAACAGCGCTATTACTGACGGAATTTCATTTGAGGATAAATTCCAAATTACAACCGGTAAAAACAACATTAGATATATTGAATGCATTTGTCAGGTAGAGATTGTTGATGGAATTCCAACTCAATTATTAGGAACATTTCAAGACATAACAAAGGAGCAGAATCTTATAAATGAACTTCAATTGAGTGTTGAAAAATTTTCCTCTGTTTTTTCGAGCGCAAACGATGCTATTTTTATTATTGATGCTTCTAATGGAATTATTACAGATTATAACCCCAGAGCTGCTGAACTTACAGAATATAATAGCGACGAACTAATAGGTTTGCATAATTCGACATTATTTCCAATCGAATACCAAAAACAAGTTCGATATTTTCTTACTCAAAATCGAACAAACGATGAATTCACAGTAAATGAAGCATGCATAAAGACCAAATCCGGAGAATCAATTCCCGTGGAAATAGCATCTGGAAAAAGATTTCAAGTAAACCGTATAACTTATTTGGTTTGCTATTTTAGAGATATTAGCGAAAGAAAAAATGTGGAAGAAAAATTAAATTTGCTCTCGCTTGCTGCCTCCGAAACCACTGACACGATTGTAATAGCCAACCCACAAGGCGAGGCAATATGGGCGAATAATGCCTATTTAGAATTGACAGGTTTAAGTATAGAAGAAGTAATAGGCCAAAAGCCATGTTATTTATCCAGAGGTCCAGAAACTGATTTGCAATCAACATTGCTAATGAAAAAAGCAATACAGGATAAAAAGAGTATTAAAATTACAATATTGAATTATAACAAACAAAAAGAAAAATATTGGTTTGAATTAAATATTACCACAGCATTTGATAGTGATAATAATTTAATCAATTTTATTGGTGTAGGTCGGGATGTGACTTTAAGAATTGAAAAAGAGATTGAACTGAAGCAGCTATTAGAAGTAACAAGTCAGCAAAACGATAAGCTCTATAATTTTACTCATATAGTTTCCCATAACATTCGCTCGCATACTAGCAATTTAGCTATGATTGTTGATGTTATCGAGAATACTGACGACATTGCTGAAAAACTATCCTACTTTGATTTGTTTAAAGAAGGAACTGAAAAGCTTTCGGAAACAATTGAGTATTTAAATGAAATTATCACTATTCAGAAAAAAACGAATATTGCAAAAAAGAAAATTAATTTAAAAGACGAAATTGAAAAAACAAAAAGTGCACTAAGTCTGGTTATCAAAGAAAGTCAAATAGCAATAAGTCACACTATTCCGGAAGATTTATTTGTATATGTAATCCCTGCTTATTTAGATAGCATATTACTTAATCTTTTTACAAATGCCATAAAATATAAATCTCGAAAACGTAAGGCTTTTCTAGAAATTGGTTATGAAATAAATGAAACATACACCGTTCTAAACTTTAAAGACAACGGTTTAGGATTAAATTTAGTGAAAAATGGCCATAAAATTTTTGGCATGTACAAAACATTTCACGGTAACGAAGATGCAAAAGGAATTGGATTATATATGACCAAAAATCAACTTGAGGCAATGGATGGAAAAATTGAAGTAGAAAGTGAAGTAGATCACGGTTCTACATTTAAAATATATTTGAATGAAAAATAAGTTAACCTACATAATCGATGATGATAAGTTATCGTTAAAATTATTGACGATACTCATCGCTAAAAATGAGTTTTGTGATGATATTCGCTCTTTTTTTAATCCTCAAGCTGCGTTAGACGAATTAAAAAAGAATTGTAACGAAAACAAAAATCTACCTGATGCGATTTTACTCGATTTGAATATGCCTGTCATGGACGGATGGCAATTTCTGGATGAGTTTAATCATTTGACTCTAAAAAAAGAAATTCCAATTTTTATTATCACGTCCTCAATTGACCCTGCCGATATTGAAATGGCAAAAAATTATACTGTAGTAAAAAATTATATTAACAAACCCATTACGGCCGAAAAATTAACAGCACTTTGCAAATTGATTTAGTAAATAAACTAATTTTAGTTTACTAGTAACAAATTCTTATTTTGTTCGTCCTATAGAAAATATAAAACGAACGCTTTGGAAATCATACTCTCAATTAAAAATCTCAACAAACGTTATGGCAATTTACAGGCCTTGAAAAACGTTTCTTTCGAAATACATAAAGGCAATGTTTACGGCATTCTTGGACCAAATGGAAGCGGTAAATCGACTACTTTAGGAATTATTTTAAATGTAGTCAATAAAACCTCCGGTGAATACATCTGGTTTGGCGGTACAATGCAAACTCATGAAGCGCTTAAAAAAGTAGGAGCCATTATAGAAAGACCTAATTTCTATCCCTACATGACGGCAAAAGAAAACTTAGAATTGGTTTGTAAAATCAAAGACATTAACTATGCTAAAGTAAGCGAAAAGCTTGAATTAGTAGGTTTAGTGGACAGGCAGAACAGCAAATTCAGCACTTTTTCTCTTGGAATGAAACAACGACTAGCCATTGCATCAGCGCTGCTAAATGATCCAGAAATTTTAATTCTGGACGAACCCACAAATGGTTTAGATCCACAAGGTATTCATCAAATTCGTGATATAATCAAGCAAATCGCTGCTCTAGGGACTACCATTTTACTGGCTTCCCATTTATTGGACGAAGTCGAAAAAGTATGCACACACGCGTTAGTTTTAAGAAAAGGAGAAGTTTTGTACTCCGGATTGGTTGATGGAATGTCCACAAACGAAGGTTTTTTTGAGCTTCAAGCTGAAGATGTCGAAAATTTAATCGCTGTTTTAGAAACGCATCCCGCGGTAAAAAACAGTAGAAATGAAGAAGGGAAAGTACTGGTTTATTTAAAAGATAAACTGGAGGCAAAGGAATTGAATCAATTTCTTTTTGAAAAAAATGTTGTCCTAAGTCATCTTGTAAAACGCAAAAATAGTTTGGAAGAACAATTTTTGGAATTGACAGGAAAAAAATAACAGTGATACAACTCAATTTCAAAAGCAAGTACACAATTCAATTCTAAAATCTAAAATCACAATTCCTAAACCCTTCAAAAATGAAACGACTTCTCTCAATAGAATTACAAAAAATATGGAAAAATAAAGCCAGTCGTGTTTTGACTTCCACTTATTTTATTCTCTTAACTTTTATAGCATTAATCGCTTCGATAAAATTTGATCTGGGGATTTTTAAACTTCATCTCGCTGAAATGGGAATATTCAACTTTCCATTTATTTGGCATTTCAACACTTATATTGCCGCCATATTAAAGTTGTTCCTCGCTATTGTTATTGTTTCCATGATGGCTAATGAATATAGTTATGGCACTTTAAAACAGAATTTAATTGACGGGATGAGTAAAAAAGAATTTATTCTTTCTAAATTTTTGACAATCCTATTATTTGCTGTAGCATCAACAGTCTTTATTTTCATTTTATCGTTAATCTTAGGATTTAGCTTTTCTTCATACACAGAAATTGGAATTGTTTTCTCCGATTTAGAATATCTTTTAGCCTATTTTATAAAACTGGTTGGATTTTTCTCTTTCTGTTTATTTTTAGGAATATTGGTAAAACGTTCTGCATTCGCATTAGGATTTCTTTTAGTTTGGAATATTATTGAAGGGATTGCAAAAGGAATATTGACTTTTAAAATTTTTCCGGATAGTAAAATAGCCTCCTATATTATGCAATTTTTTCCGTTAGAATCCATGTCTAATTTAATTGTAGAACCATTCTCCAGATTATCAGTAATCAAATCTATTGGGACTCAAATAGGAATGGACAACAGCAAAGATTACAGCGTACATTTTATATCGATCTTAATTGTTTTATCTTGGACCTTGATTTTCAATTTCTTATCCTATAGATTATTGAAAAATAGAGATTTGTAGTATCTTTACTGAGCTATGGAATCTATAAAAAATAAATTATTTTATATTTTCATCTGTTGCTCTAGTTTTATAGCAACTGCACAATCTATATCAGTAAACGATTCTTTCACCGCACAACAACTTGTTGGAAATATTTTGGTAAATAGTTCTTGTGCTTCCACTTCTAATCCAATGGCAACTGGAGATAATTTTAATCCGGGAAAAAATAGTTATGCGTATTTTAATTCTGGCACAAGTAGTTTCCCTTTTACAGAAGGTGTTCTTTTAAGTACGTGGAGCAGTACAAATTCAGTTGGACCTTTTATACGAAATTTGGGAGGAGGAGATACTTCTTGGCTCGGTGATACAGATTTAGAAAAAGCGTTAGCTGTAACAAAAACTATAAATGCAACGGTTTTAGAATTTGATTTTACTCCTTTAACAAATTTTATTAGCTTTAACTATCTATTCGCTTCTAATGAATACCAAGATGACTTTCCTTGTCGTTATTCAGATGGTTTTGCATTTCTTATAAAAGAAAAAGGCAGTACAAGCAATTATAAAAATTTAGCAGTAATTCCAGGTACCACCACTCCTGTTTCGTCAACAAGCATCCATCCATTAATAGCACCATTTGGCGTATTTGGTGGATGTCCTGCAAAAAACGAAAACTATTTTGGAGGATTTAGCTCCACTAATAGTCCAACAAACTACAGTGCACAAACCGCAGTAATGAATGCTCAAACAAATGTAATTGCAGGAACAACTTATCATATAAAATTGGTAATTGCTGATGATAGTAATCAATATTATGACTCCGCCGTTTTTCTGCAGGCGGGTAGTTTTTCACCAAAAATAGACTTAGGCGCCAATCGCTCACTGACAACAAACAATGCAATTTGTTTTGGCGAAAGCTATATCATAGACACAAAATTACCGTCAACTTACACTTATAAATGGTTTAAAGATGGTAATGAATTAGCAGGCGAAACAAATCCAGCTCTTACTGTTACTAATACTGGAAATTACAAAGTTGAAGTCACTTTATCACCTACCACTTGCACAGCTACCGATGAAATAAAGGTTGAATTTGCGCCAAAAGTCGATTTGAAAGATACTGTACTTTCACAATGTGATGATAATGGGGATGGAATTACTGTTTTCGATTTAACTCGAGTTGATGCAGTAGTAAAAAACAATGATACAACTTTAAGTACTGTTACCTACTATGAATCTTTGATAGAAGCAAAAGGGCAGATGAATCCAATTACAAATCCAATAACTTATAAAAATAAAATACCTAACCAAATTGTTTTTGCCAGAGTTACAAATTCGTTTGGTTGTGTTAATTATGCCGAAGTTAAACTACTGATTGCAAACAACAGTATTTCACCGCAAAATCCAATTGTAGTTTGTGACGGAGATACAGTGCAAGATGGACTATATCAATTTGATTTTCAATCTGAAGTAACACCCCAGCTAATAAGTGGGTTGCCATCTGGATTAATTGTCCAATATTATTTAAATTCGAATGATGCGCTTTCCCAAAAAAATCCTTTGGGCACTAATTTCAATAATACTATCCCAAACCAACAAATCATCTATGCCCGAATCGTAAATGGTCCAGATTGTTACGCGATTACTCCCGTAACACTTAAAGTGAATCCATTTAATCCGCCAAATTTTCAAAACGAAACAGCTTCTTTGTGTTCTGGCGCTTCCATCAACTTAATAGTCAACGCTGGATTTTCGAGTTATTTATGGAATACCGGAGAGACTTCAAATACAATTAATGTTACTTTGCCTGGCGCTTATTCTGTAAAAGTTACCAATATAAATGGATGTAGCGGTACTAAAAATTATACGGTTACTGCTTCTGGAGTTGCAATTATCACAGGAGCAATTATAAATGATTTTGCAGGAAACGAAAACTCCGTTTTAATTGAATATACGGGAATAGGCAATTATGAATTTTCACTTGATGGATCATTTTTTCAAGATAATCCGTTATTTAATGGCGTGGCTCCCGGAGAATATCTGGTTTATGCCCGAGATAAAAATGGTTGTGGTTTGTCTATTCCTTTCAAAATATACGTGTTGGATTATCCCCGTTATTTCACTCCAAACGGTGATGGATACAATGATTTTTGGAAAATTCAAAACTTAGACCTTTTGCCAAATTCTACACTAACCATTTTTAATCGCTATGGTAAATTATTACAGCAGTTGCAATCAGCTGGCTCTGGATGGAATGGCACGTTCAATGGATATTCATTACCCGCTGATGATTATTGGTTTAACGTAACTTTTGCAGACAATAAAATAATAAAAGGTCATTTTTCATTAAAAAGATGATAGTTATTTTCCTATTTTTATCGCATGAAAAAAACTTTACTTATTTTCTTTACTTTTTTATCAATAAGCTGCTTTGCCCAATTTAGTAAAACACATTATATTCCGCCATTAACCTCAGGAACTACAGGAGGTGTTACTCCAGAGGAACATTATTTATACATTTCTACCCCCAGCATTAGTGATGTGAAAGTAAAAGTAATTGAAATTGGCGGAAACGTATTTACTAATACAATCAACAAAAACAATCCTTGGATTTACTTTATTGGTAACGGTAACAACACACAAATTTTCACACCAAATACAAGTATTGGAATATTAAATAATAAAGGATATATTGTAGAAGCCGAGGATTTAATTTATACCAGCTTACGAACAAATGCAGGATTACATAATCAAGCGGGAGGATTAGTATCTAAGGGAAATAGCGCCTTGGGGAAGGAATTTAGAATTGGAGCGATGTTAAACAAATTTAACACTACTGGCTTAATGAATTTTGCATCCATTCTGTCTGTTGAAAATGGTACTAATATAACGATTTCCAATATTCCTGTTGGTACAATATTAACTAATGGAGTTACTATTACCGGTCCTCTAACTATTTCTTTAAATAAAAATGAAAGTTACGTTTTAGCAATAGAAAATAATGGAAGTAATTTTAAAAGCACAAATATCATAGGTGGTTTAATAAGTTCTGACAAAGATATTGTTGTGAATGCAGGTTCTTTTGGAGGCAGTAACTATGAAGGCCCAAACACTAACAATTCCTCTGGAAGAGATCTTGGCTTTGATCAAATAGTTTCTTTTGAAAAAACTGGAAAAGAATATATTTTCATCAAAGGATTAGGAAGTGATGTTTTGGAACGTGTGTTGCTAATTGCGCATAAGGACAATACCAAAATTTATACAAATGGAAATCCGACTCCAATTACAAAAAACGCAGGTGAATATCTAATACTAGACGGAAGCAGTTATAGCAATAATAATCTTTACGTTACAAGTTCAGAGAATGTCTTTGCGTATCAAAGTATTGGCGGAACCAACTCACCTGCAAATCAAAATTTATTTTTTGTTCCACCTATCAATTGTTCTACTCCAAGTATAGTTGATAACATTCCCATGATAAATGCAATAGGGGATGTATCTTATGTTGGAAGTATAAATGTTGTTACTGAATCCGGTGCCACTGTTTTAATTAATGATAATCCAATTACCTCCAGTCCGACAACCATAAATGCAAACCCAGGTTTTGTTTATTATACTGTTAATGGATTGTCAGGAAATGTAAGTGTAAAATCCACCAAACAAGTTTATGTTTCCTATTCAGGTAACAGTGGAGCTGCAACTTACGGAGGTTACTATTCTGGTTTTGATACTAAACCGGAAATTGTTACGGATAAAATTTCAATTTGGCAAACTCCATCAGTTTTACTCATAAAAATTTATCTGATGCCAATGCAAATAAATCAACTTTGAAGTTTTTTGCTGTTTGTGTACCAAAAGATTCTGATGGCGACGGCATCACAGATGATTTAGATTCTGATAGTGATAATGATGGAATTCCTGATACAACCGAGTCACAAAAAAACGTTTCGGTAATATTATCAAATTCTGACACTAACAATAATGGTCTTGATACTAATTTTGAGCCCGGATTTACTCCAATTGACACAGACAATGATAGCGTTCCAGATTATTTAGATTTAGATAGCGATAATGATGGAATTCTAGATTCAGTAGAAACAGGAATCGATACTGACGCTGATGGAATAAGAAATTATCGCGATTTAGACAGCGATAAAGATTTGTGTTCAGATGTTGTCGAAGCTGGATTTACTGATGGCGATGGTGATGGAAAATTTGGAAATTCACCCCTAACAGTCAACTCGACTGGACTTGTTAATGGTGCGCCTTACAGCGTTCCAAATCCCAATTATTTAATTTCGGCGCCAATCATAATTTCAAAACAACCTGCAGTTGCTCCTACTTGTGAATTACAAAATGCCACAATTTCAGTAACTGATAATGGAGGGAACACTTATCAATGGCAATTTTCAACTAATGGCGCAACTTGGAATAACATTACAAATAATAGCACCTATTCTGGAGCTTTAACAAATAACCTAACAATAACAAGTGTAAAAAACACAATGAATGGATATAAATATCGTGTTCAACTAAATAAAGTTGGAAATAGCTGCGGTTTACTTTCAACCGACGCCACATTAACCGTTTATGCTTTACCTGTCGTTACTAATGTGACAATTATTCAATGTGATGATGACTTAGATGCCATTACAACTTTTAATTTAACTATAAAAAACGATGAAATTTCCAGCAATTTCAACAATGAATCTTTTACTTATTATAAGACTTTAGCAGGAGCAAATAATCCGGATGCATCGCAATTGATCACAACTCCATTAGCTTTTGTAAATACTACACCTAGCACAATGACGATTTGGACTCGAGTTCAAAATGCAAACGGATGTTATAGCGTTGCCCAAATAACCCTAAAAGTACTTGCTACTCAAATTCCAAAAACCTTCAAAAAATCATTTGAAGCCTGTGACGATTTCTTAGATATTGATGGAAATAACACCATAAATAACAATAAAAGAGATGGGATTTCGACATTCAATTTCAGTAGCGTTACCGCAAATATAAAGGCGATGCTTCCACCAGGAAATTATACGGTAAGCTATTACCGTAATAAAACCGATGCACTATCGCAAGTAAACGTTATAACTGATGTAACAAATTATAGAAATATTGGTTATCCAAATACGCAACAAATTTGGGGACGTGTGGATAGCGATGTGGATAACGCCTGCTATGGGCTGGGACCATATGTATCCTTAACCGTAGAAAAACTACCGTTTGCAAATACAGTAATAATCCCTAGACAGTGCGACGATGATCAAGATGGAAAATTTACTTTTAACACTTCAACCTTAGAATCAGATGTATTAAAAGGGCAAACAAATGTGAAAGTCACTTATTTTGATCAGAGTAATAAACCGTTGCCAAGTCCATTTCCGGCTACGTTTTCTACTAAATCTCAAACCATAAAAGCGGTTGTAACTAACACGACATCTTTAAGCTGCTCTGATGAAACTTCCATCGTTTTTGTCGTAGATGATTTACCAGAAGCTTTTCCAATAGCAACATCTATGACAACCGTTTGCGATGATGAAGCAGATCCTTTATTTCAAGACGGGAAATTTGGTTTTGACACCAGCACTTTTGAAAATACAATTTTGGCGGGTCAAACAGGAATGATAGTCAAATATTTTGACAAGAAAGGAACTTTATTACCAAGTCCATTACCCAATCCATTTATAAGCACTACACAAAACATTACAGCCGTAGTAGAAAACCCTATTAATCCAAATTGTAGTGCTTCCGTGATTATACCTTTTATTGTCAATCCACAACCCAAAATAAATTTAAATTCAAACGGAAATGAAGACGAATTAGTTTGTTCTAATCAGCCAACATTTTTCGTGAAACTGAATGCAGGAATACAAGATGGTTCCCTTACAAGTGATTACACTTATATTTGGACAAAAGACAATAAAGTTTTGGTTAGCGAATCTGGTCCGACATTAGATGTAAATGCTGCAGGTAATTATACGGTTGAAGTAGCCACACTTTTAGGTTGCAGTAGAACTCGAAAGATTAAAGTTACTGCATCAGATATTGCAAAAATTGCAAGTATTGAAATTGTTGATTTATCAGAAACAAATACAGTAACGGTAAACGTAACCGGGCAAGGACAATATGAATATAGTTTAGACGAATCATCTGGGCCTTTCCAACTATCCAATTTTTTTACTAGTGTACCTTCCGGAATTCACGAAGTATTTATTAATGATATCAATGGATGTGGTACCGTTAGTAAAACTATTTCGGTAATTGGTGTTCCAAAATATTTTACCCCAAACGGTGACGGGTATAATGATTACTGGAATGTAAAAGGCATAAATACGAATTTTAATTCAAATTCAACTATTTACATCTATGATCGTTATGGAAAGCTTCTCAAACAAGTAATTCCGACAAGTCAAGGTTGGGATGGAACTTTTAATGGAACTCCATTGCCAGGGGATGATTATTGGTTTACCATTAAATTAGAAGATGGAAGAGAAACGAAAGGACATTTTAGTTTGAAAAGATAAAAAATATTAAACAAAACAATTACTTACTGTCATTTATTGTTTTAATTTTAACTGATAAAATTATTGTTTTATTGAAATTAAAATGAACTTTAAAATATTATTTGTCTTTTTTCTACTTTTTTATGTAGCTCCTGCTTTTGCCCAAAAAGAAGCGGCTATATGGTACTTTGGAAATACTGCCGGGCTTGATTTTAATTCAGGAAGCCCTATAACTTTGTCGAATGGTCAATTAAATACAGCTGAAGGTTGTACCAGCATTGCCGATAAAGATGGAAATTTACTTTTTTACACTGATGGTTCAATAGTTTACGACAAATCTCATCAGGTTATGCCTAATGGATTTGGTCTATTGGGTCATAACTCAAGTACGCAATCGGCCATTATTGTTCCTAAACCGAACAATCCAAATTTGTATTATATATTCATAGTTGACCAACCCAATCCAAAAAATGTAGATGATGATCCATATAATAATGAAGACCCTCCAAATAACGGATTAAATTATTCCTTAGTGGATCTAAGATTAAATAATGGCTTGGGTGATATTGTTATATCCGAAAAAAACATTCACTTAATAACTTACGATAAAAATAACACGGAGGATGTAAAATATAAATGTTCTGAAAAAATAACAGCTGTACAGCATGCTGATGGAGTTTCGTTTTGGATAATAACTCATTTTAAAGACACATTTTATTCCTTTAAAATAAGTACACTTGGAGTGGATAAAAAACCAATCCCTACATCTACAAATTTAAATGTTCCGCTGGGTGGTTATATTTCCAATGCAATAGGCTATTTAAAAACATCACCAAATGGTAAAAAAATTGCTATAGCTAATTCATCAATGAAACTAAATGACGAATTAGACCCCAAAGGCAATGTAATAAGAAATACAGGAAATGTCTGGCTCTATGATTTTGATACAGGGTCTGGAAAAGTAAGTAATGGATTTTCAATAATGAGTGGAACAAATCCCTACGGATTAGAGTTTTCCGCAAAATCAAAAAAACTTTATGTAACTGTAAACCGTTTTAATCCCGATGGAATTACATTAGGTAGTTCCTTAATTCAATTTGATCTTAAAAGTTCAAATATCATTGGTTCAAATACAACAATAATAACCTCCGCTTATGTAGCCGGAGCTTTACAATTAGGTCTCGACGAAAAAATATATCGGTCTGGTTACCCTATTTTAACCGATAGCTCAAATAAATTGTCTGTAATAAACAATCCAGAATTAAATGGTACTTCTTGTAATTTTTTACAAAATGAAATCGATTTAAAGGGCGGTTTTGCAAAATTGGGTTTACCGCCATTTATAACTTCATTATTTTTATATGCCTTTAGCTATGAATTTAATTGTTTGGGACAAGCTACACATTTTTATATCAATTCTGTTGAAAAAATAGACTCTGTGCTTTGGGATTTTGGAGACGGAACCACCTCTACAGACATAAATGCTTATCATACATATCAAAACATAGGTGATTACAAAGTAACTTTGATAAAAACCATCAACGGAGAAAATAGAGAACCACTCGAAAAAACAATAACTATATATGAAATTCCCAAAATAATTTCAACACCATATAAATTAATCCAATGTGATACACAAGATAATTTACCGACAGATGGATTAGCCTCTTTCAATTTAGCGCTGGCTAATGAACCAATTAGCTTAGGTAAAAAAGATTTTCAAGTATTTTATTATCACAGTATCCTTGAAGCAGAAAACGATCTTAATAATTCTAACTCTATTCCCACTAATTATCGCAACACCATCCCAGATGAAATTCTATATGCAAAAGTTACACCACCGAATTCTTCCTGTTATAGTATCGCTACTGTTATTTTACATGCTAATAAAAACATATTAATTTTACCTCAGGCAATGCGTGAATGTGATCTTGGTAATGGTAAAGGACTTTTTAATTTAAAACAAAAGAAGGAATTAATAAAAACTGAGTTGAATTTACCATCAGATGTTCGTTTGTATTTCTATTCTAATGAAGATGATGCTTCATTAGGTGTAAATGAATTAGAAGATCAGTACACATCGATTTCTAAAATAATATACATTCGAGCTGAAAATAATGAGGGATGTTATGGAACAGGAAATTTTGAAATTATAGTAGTATCAACCCCAAAAATAAATACCTTAGTAAAAAGAATACTATGTGAAGGCAATAGCACTTCAATTGTATTAGATGCTGGTATTATCTTTCCAGCACTTCTTACTGATTATACCTACAAATGGTCAACAGGGGAAATAACACCCACCATTAAAATAAATAGAGAGGGGGATTATACGGTTATTGTAAAAAATAAATCAGATTGCGAAGTATCTCGAAAATGCAGTGTAAGTATATCCTATTTAGCAAAAGTAAACAACATAATCATTCATGATTTACAGCAATTAAATGAAGTTATAATTGAGCTTAGCAATCCCAATGATTATAGGTACATGATTCATTTTCAAAATGGGACTTCTACCCCATTTCAAAGTACACCGATTTTCGAAAATGTACCCGGCGGGTTTCATGAATTAATTATTGAAAACAATGATGGATGTGGTCGCATACTGAAAAATATTGCTGTTTTAGATGCACCGAAATTCTTCACGCCTAATAGTGATGGCTACAACGATTATTGGAACTTAAAAGGAATAAATTCTCCTTTTTATAAAAATGCCATTATTTTTATTTTTGATCGCTATGGTAAACTTCTTAAACAATTGTCCCCTTCAAGCCTAGGCTGGGATGGAAATTATAATAAAGAACAATTACCATCTGATGATTACTGGTTTACCATTAAACTTGAAGATGGAAGAGAAGCTAAGGGACATTTTAGTTTGAAAAGATAAAATGTTAAAAAGACTTACAATGAATAACCATTCTCCCTATAAAAATTAAGTAAGTCCATATTCGAGAATAATTCACATAGATATTTTATAAAAATTCGACGAAATACCAACAAAACAACCACAAAAAAAAGCCATTCTTTCGAATGGCTTTCCTATAATAAAAATATAAAATTAGATTTTAAATCTTTTTCTATCTGTTTCAGTCAAATAAATTTTACGCAAACGAATAGATTTTGGAGTTACCTCTACATATTCATCTTTTTGAATGTACTCTAAAGCTTCTTCAAGAGAGAAAATAATCGGAGGGATAATTCTTGCTTTCTCATCATTTCCTGATGAACGTACATTAGATTGTTTTTTCTCTTTAGTTACGTTTACACACATATCATCAGCACGAGAGTTTTCGCCAATTACCTGACCTTCATAGATTTCAGTATTTGGTTCAACAAAAAACTTACCACGATCTTGTAATTTATCGATAGAATAAGGAATAGCTTTTCCTTTTTCCATAGAAATTAATGACCCTTTGTTACGTCCTGCTATCTCTCCTTTGTAAGGCTCATATCCTATGAAACGGTGTGCCATAATAGCTTCACCAGCTGTTGCAGTAAGTAATTGATTACGCAATCCAATAATTCCACGAGATGGAATATTAAATTTTACAATCATACGCTCCCCTTTCGTTTCCATGCTTAACATTTCACCTTTACGCATAGTAACAAACTCTACAGCTCTACCAGAAAGATTCTCAGGTAAGTCGATTGTTAGCTCTTCAATCGGCTCACATTTTTTACCATCAATTTCCTTGATAATAACTTGTGGTTGACCAATTTGTAATTCATATCCTTCTCTTCTCATAGTTTCAATAAGAACAGATAAGTGCAATACTCCACGACCAAAAACCATAAATTTATCAGCAGAATCAGTTTCACCCATTTTCATGGCTAAATTTTTCTCTAATTCTTTTGTCAATCTATCTCTAATATGACGAGAAGTTACAAATTTTCCTTCTTTACCGAAGAAAGGAGAGTCATTAATAGTAAACAACATACTCATTGTAGGCTCATCAATAGCAATTGATTTCAAAGCTTCCGGATTTTCAAAATCAGCGATAGTATCTCCAATTTCAAAACCTTCTACTCCAATAATCGCACAAATATCTCCAGCAATTACTTCTTGAACTTTCTTACGACCAAGACCTTCAAAAGTATGAAGTTCTTTAATTCTAGATTTAGTTGTTGTACCGTCTCTTTTTACTAATGAGATTGGCATACCTTCTCTCAATATACCTCTTTCCAAGCGACCAATAGCGATACGACCTGTAAAAGCGGAGAAATCTAAAGATGTAATTAACATTTGAGGAGTTCCTTCCGATACTTTAGGAGCTGGTACATTTTCTATAACCATATCTAACAATGCTTCAACATTATCAGTTACGTTTTCCCAATGGTCAGACATCCAGTTATTTTTAGCTGAACCGTAAACAGTAGGGAAATCTAACTGCCACTCTTCTGCACCTAATTCAAACATTAAGTCAAAAACTTTTTCATGAACTTCTTCAGGAGTACAGTTTTCTTTATCAACTTTATTGATTACAACGCATGGTTTTAAACCAAGGTCTAGTGCTTTTTGTAATACAAAACGCGTTTGTGGCATTGGTCCTTCAAAAGCATCTACAAGTAGACAAACTCCATCAGCCATGTTCAATACACGTTCTACCTCACCACCAAAATCGGCGTGACCAGGAGTATCAATAATGTTGATTTTTGTTCCTTTGTATACTACAGAAACATTTTTTGAAGTAATAGTAATACCTCTTTCACGCTCTAAGTCGTTGTTATCAAGGATTAAGTCACCTGTGTTTTCGTTGTCACGAAATAACTGACAGTGATACATAATTTTATCAACCAAAGTTGTTTTACCGTGATCGACGTGGGCAATAATTGCAATGTTTCTAATAGATTCCATCTGTGATTTTTAATGGGTGCAAAGGTACACTTTATTTTGATATAAAAAATATTTATGCAATAGTTTACATATTGTTAACGTATTAGACCTAAAAAACTATTACGCAATAAGAGCAAAATAAGTTTCAGACGATACTTAGTATTTTAACATTATTTATTTATATTTGAGTAATGAAAAACAAAACCAATCAAATAATTATAACCTATATCCTCATCTCTCTATTTGTGGCAATCCTTTGCCACAAATTATTCCAAAAATTTATCTACACTGCTAACTTTCAAAACTATAATTTCGTTAAAGATTTGTTGTTTATAACTTTTACAGGGATTGCTTACAAATTAATTTTATCAAAAAATGACAATAGGAACTCTGCAATTTTTGAAAAACTCAAGAATACAAATGATGAAATTAAAGAGTCAAATGAAAAATATGACATTGTAGCAAAAGCAACAAGCGACACTATTTGGGATTGGAAAATACAGGAAGATAGCTTATCCTGGAACAAAGGAATAGAAGTGATTTTTGGATACACCCAAAATGAAGTTGGCTCTAGTTCCAAATGGTGGTTTGAAAAAATCCATCCAGAAGACAGTATCAAAATGTCAATTAAACTATATTCCTTTATAGAACAAAAAACGGAAAACTGGCAAGATCAATACCGTTTTAAATGTGCCGATGGTTCCTATAAATACGTTTTAGACAGAGGTTTCCTTTTAAAAGATGAGGAAGGAAAAGCCACACGAATGATAGGTGCAATCCAGGATATTACAAAACAAAAAGAGGAAGAGCAACGGCTTAAATTATTAGAAACAGTTATTACTCAATCCAGAGATTCAATAATTATCACAGAAGCGGATTCTAAAAACACCCGGATTCCAAAAATAATCTATGTAAATCCTGCTTTCTCCATTATGTCAGGATACCATACTGATGAAATCATCGGAAAAACACCAAATATTTTTAAAGGTCCCAATTCTGATAAACAAGAATATAAAAAATTAATTACTGCCTTAAAAAAGAAACAAGAATGTCTGATTGAAACTATAAGCTATAAAAAAAATAAAGAGGAATATTGGGTTCGTTTCTCTATGATTCCAATTTACGATACAGAAAATGAGCATTCACATTGGATATCAATCCAAAGAGATGTCACGGAGGAAAAAAAACAAGAAAAAGAAAAAGAACAATTGATCCGCGAATTAACACAAAACAACAAAGATTTAAAGCAGTTTTCCTATATTACATCGCACAACCTTAGAGCGCCATTATCCAATCTGACCGGACTTTTAAACTTAATCGAAGACATTCCTATTGAAGACCAAGAATTAAAAGAAATTTTAAACGGTTTTAGTAAATCCACTCATTTATTAAATGACACCATAAATGATTTAGTTAAAGTTATTATTATAAAAGACAATGCTTCTATCCAGAAAGAAGATGTATTTCTAAAAGAAATCTTTGAAAATGTTTTTAGTCAGCTAAGCTTTCAAATTGAATTATTCAAACCAATAATAAAACTTAATTTCGAAAAAATTTCTGTTTTAAATACGAACAAAGCCTACTTCGAAAGTATATTATTAAATCTACTGACTAATGCACTAAAATATAAATCAGAAAATAGAAAACTTAAAATAACCATTACAGCTAACGAAACCGATGATACCGTTTATTTAATATTCAAGGATAATGGAATAGGGATCGATTTAGAAAGAAATAGAGACAAAGTCTTTGGGCTCTATCAAAGATTTCATAATTATCCTGACAGCAAAGGACTGGGATTATATTTAGTCAAATCACAAGTTGAAACGATGGGAGGAACTATTAGCATTGAAAGCGAAGTAAACAAAGGCACAACTTTTACATTAACATTCAAAAACAAAGAATAATGTTAGATCAGATTTTATGTATTGATGACGACCCCATAACACTTATGTTATGCAAAAAGGTACTTATCAAAGCATCTTTTTCAAATGAAATTATCACATCGCAAAACGGAGAAGAAGCACTTTGTTACTTCAATACTTTAAAATACACCAACACAGAAAGTGAATTAAAAAAACATCCGCAATTAATTTTTTTAGATTTAAACATGCCCGTAATGGGAGGTTGGGAATTCTTAGAGCAATTTAATACCGAAGCATTTTCTGAATTTAAGAATATAAAGATTATAGTACTTTCCTCAACCATAGACCCTGAAGATCTGGAAAAATCTAAAAAGTATCCTATGGTAATTGATTTTTTATCAAAACCTATTACCCTAGCTATGCTTGAATACTTAAAAAATAAAATTTAATAAAAATAGCGTATATAAAAAAAGCTCCCAATGTGATTGGGAGCTTTTTTTATAAGTAGGTAAATTATATTAATTACAATTTAGCAACGTGTTTCGTTAACTTAGATTTCAAATTAGAAGCTTTGTTATCATGAATGATATTCTTCTTAGCTAATTTATCAATCATAGATATTACATTTGACAATTTAGATGTAGCATCAACTTTATCAGTAGCTATTCTTAATGCTTTGATTGCATTACGAGTAGTTTTGTGTTGGTATCTGTTTAATACTCTTCTCTTTTCGTTACTTCTAATTCTCTTTAGAGCTGATTTATGATTTGCCATTTTATTGCTTTTTTATCTTTTACTATTTTTTTTTGTAGTCCGTAAGGGAATCGAACCCCTGTTACCAAGACGAAATCTTGGCGTCCTAACCCCTAGACGAACGGACCTTATCCTCCTAAGTTATTTGTCAATCTAAATTGAACTTGTAGCCCGTAGCGGAATCGAACCGCTCTTACATGGATGAAAACCATGCGTCCTAACCGATAGACGAACGGGCCATTTTCCCTCTAAGTTCGGGATGACTTTAATCTGCAAAAAAAATAGTAGCCCGTAGCGGAATCGAACCGCTCTTACATGGATGAAAACCATGCGTCCTAACCGATAGACGAACGGGCCCTGCTTCTCTAATGCGGATGCAAAAATACAACTATTTTTGAGACGCACAATAGCTGATGCAAAAAAAATTATTTTTTTTTAATATGCCTTCGCAAATAACACTCTTCCAACTGATGGTTCCCCAGTAAAAACGCAGCTTCCCGCCTCTTCTACTCGGTCTAAAGGGATACATCTAATGGTCGCTTTAGTGAGGTCTTTAATCTTTTCTTCAGTAGCTGCAGTTCCATCCCAATGAGCTGATACAAAGCCTCCTTTATTGTCTAAAACTTGTTTAAATTCATCAAAACTATTTACTTCGGTAATATGTGTATCACGATAATTTAATGCCTTTTCGAACAAATCAATTTGAATTTGAGCCAATAAATCATTGATATAAGTTACAATTCCGTCTTTTGAAATAGTTTCTTTTGTCAATGTATCTCTTCTTGCTACTTCAAAAGTTCCATTTTCTAAATCTTTTGGCCCTACAGCAATTCGAACCGGAACACCTTTCAATTCCCATTCAGCAAACTTGAATCCTGGTTTTTGAGTCGTTCGATCATCATATTTGACAGCAATTTTCAATTTCTTCAATTCTGACACTAACACATTAACAACTGAAGTGATTTCCTCTAATTGCTCATCTGTTTTGTGAATTGGAACAATAACAACTTGAATCGGTGCTAAATTAGGAGGCAGAACCAATCCTTTATCATCAGAATGTGTCATTACCAACGCTCCCATCAATCGAGTGGAAACCCCCCAAGAAGTTCCCCAAACATGTTCTTGCTTCCCTTCTGCATTGGCAAATTTAACGTCAAAAGCTTTGGCAAAATTTTGCCCTAAAAAGTGCGAAGTCCCTGCTTGCAATGCTTTCCCATCTTGCATCAAGGCTTCGATACAATAGGTTTCCTCTGCACCAGCAAATCGTTCCGTTTCGGTTTTGAAACCTTTTATAACTGGAATTGCCATAAAGTTTTCAGCAAATTCAGCATATACATGCATCATTTTCTCTGATTCTTCAATAGCTTCTTTTTTGGTGGCATGAGCAGTATGTCCTTCTTGCCATAAAAATTCCGCGGTACGCAAAAACAATCTTGTTCTCATTTCCCATCTCACAACATTCGCCCATTGATTAATAAGCAACGGTAAATCTCTATAGGATTGAACCCATCCTTTGTAGGTTGACCAAATAATGGCTTCACTTGTTGGACGAACAATTAATTCTTCCTCTAGTTTTGCATTTGGGTCAACCATAAGCTTCCCTGGTCTATCGGGATCATTTTTTAATCTATAGTGTGTTACAATCGCACATTCCTTTGCAAATCCTTCTGCATTTTTCTCTTCTGCTTCAAACATACTTTTTGGAACAAACAATGGAAAATAGGCGTTTTGATGTCCCGTTTCTTTAAACATTCGATCCAATTCCGCTTGCATTTTTTCCCAAATTGCATAGCCGTAAGGTTTGATAACCATACAGCCTCTAACTCCTGAATTTTCGGCTAAATCAGCCTTGACAACCAGTTCGTTATACCATTTTGAATAATCTTCTGATCTTGTAGTTAAGTTCTTACTCATATTGAATAGTTTGGCATAAATTTTGTTTTAATTATTTTTAACTAAATAGTTCCGCAAAACTAACTATTTTTGTAATGTGCAACAATAAAAAACACCCTAGATATGAAAACTAATACTTTTTCTTTCTCAAATGCTCCAATATTTTATATTGTTGCATTTTTGAGCATTTTGTTAACTTCATGTGGCTCGTATCAAAATAGTTCCTATTATGATAGCGATGGTATATATGGAAACAAAGACAATAGAAATATTGAAAGAGCGTCCCAAGTTAGTTCAAATAATCGATACAAGGATTACTTTAGTTCTTTACAAGACGACAATCAATCTACTGAAATTTTTACCGATGTAGATAAGTACAATAATTATAGTTTAGATAACGACAACCAGCAAAACAATAGCGCAAACTATCCTGGATGGGGCAGCAATCCTCAAAGCGTAAGCATCAATGTTTATGATACCGGATGGGCAATGAATAACTGGTACGGAAACAATTGGGGTTGGAATGGCGGATATGGCTGGGGAATGAATGTTGGTTTTGGCTGGAATAATTGGGGCTGGAACAACTGGTATGGAAACAATTGGTATGGAAACAATTGGGGTTGGAACAATCCGTACTACTACGGATGGGGTGGATACGCAAGTTATGGATGGAACTATCCTTACTATGGTTATTCAAATTATGGTTATTACAACAATAATAATTATTCCAATAATCCAAGCAGAAGAGGTTCTTCTTATCAAAATTCAGTGAAAGGTACTAGAAATTACAGTTCAAGAAATTATTCTCAAAATCAGTCCAATTCTACCAGAGGATCAAATTATTCTGATTCTAGAAGAAACTCAACTTATTATAACGGTACAAGAACCAGTCCTACCTTTTCAAGAGGAAATGGTACACAACAACAAAATAATAATTATAACAATCCTAGCAGAAGATCAAACACAAACGGTCAACAAAACTACAACCGTTCCAATAACCAAAATTATTCACCATCTAGATCTAATAACTCCAGGTCTAATGAAAGTTATTCCCCATCAAGATCAAATAACTCAGGTTCCTATGACAACTCCAGATCTTCAGGAGGTGGCAGTAACAGCGGCAGATCATCTGGTGGAAGCGGAAGGAGAGGTAACTAAAAAATCTATTTATACTTTTTAATAAAAAAAAAAAATCAAAACTATACTTGAAATAAAATGAAAAAATATTTATTCCTATTATTAACTGGCTTAACTTTCAGCGTGGCCCAATCGCAAGAAATATCAGATGCTATACGATATGCGCAAGACAATTTAAATGGAACGGCACGTTTTAGAGCAATGGGTGGCGCATTTGGAGCACTTGGTGGTGATTTATCAGCCATAAACGTAAATCCGGCAGGCTCGGCAATCTTCGCAAATAATCAAGTGGCCATTACCCTGAGTAATTACGATACAAAAAACAACTCCAATTATTTTGGCACTTCAACAACTGAGAAGAACAATTCCTTCGATTTAAATCAGGCTGGAGGAGTTTTTGTATTTAATAGCGGAAACCCAACTAGTGACTGGAAAAAGTTCGCCCTATCAATGAATTATGACAACGTAAATAATTACAATAATTCTTCGTTTTCCGCCGGAACTAATCCTAACAATTCAGTAGCTAATTATTTTTTAAGTTATGCTAATGGCGTTCCATTAAATGTTTTAGATAACTCTAGCTATGCAAGTTTAGATAATGGGGCACAACAAGCTCTATTAGGATATCAAGGCTTTGTCATCAATGCAGTTGATGAAAATAATCCTAATAATACGCAATACACTTCAAATGTTCCTGCAGGCGGTAATTATTATCAAGAAAACTCGATTATCTCTAGTGGCTATAACGGAAAATTATCATTTAATGCCGCTACCTCTTATAGAGATAAATTATATATTGGATTAAACTTAAACTCTCATTTCACGGATTATAGAAAATCTTCCCGTTTTTATGAAGACAATGATAATGCTTTGGATGCCAATTATAAAATCAAGAGGTTGAGCTTTGACAACGAATTATATACTTACGGAACCGGTTTTTCATTTCAAGCGGGCGCGATTGCAAAAATAACCAATGAAATTCGTGTAGGATTAGCTTACGAATCTTCGACCTGGTATCATTTAAGTGATGAGTTTTCTCAAAAATTAGTTGCGGTAAGCAGTAACTCCAGCGGTGAATTAAGTCCAGATGTTGTAGATCCGCAAATTACTAATTTATACCAACCTTATAAATTACAAACACCAAGTAAAGTAACAGGAAGTTTCGCTTATGTTTTTGGGAAATCAGGATTGATAAGTGTTGATTACTCGATGAAAGATTATAGCAAGACCAAATTCAAACCCGAAAACGATACTTATTTTAGTGCTGTCAATAGTAATATGAATGCTATTCTTGATAAAACTAATGAATTACGTTTGGGTGCAGAATATAAAATTGAAGCATGGAGTTTAAGAGCAGGATACCGTTTTGAACAAAGTCCTTATAAAAACAAAACAACCGTAGGCGATTTAAAAGGTTATTCAGGAGGTTTGGGTTATAACTTTGGTTCAACCAAAGTAGACTTGGCTTATTCTACGGCAGAAAGAAATTCGCAACAAGGATTCTTCAGTCAAGGATTAACTGACGGTGCAGAAATTAAATCTATCAATAATAATGTCTCTTTGACTTTATTATTTGAATTGTAAATCTCCCTAACCCTCGAAGAGGTTATAGAAAAGAATAAAAATTGAATTAAAATATCCGTTTCATGATTTGAGACGGATTTTTTTTGAAAAAGGTGTTAAAAACCTTAAAAGTAGTAAAGTAGCCCCGATAAAAGCGTCATCCATTGTACCCGGGGTTCGGGTACAATGATACAGCGGTTAGCGGGACAGCGGGTGATGAAAAAAGCCAAAGGTTTGTGCTCCTGAACAAATTAATAGAAACTGAAACAAGTTCAGTTTAAATAAAAATCGTAATTTTGCAAAATTCCCAAATTATCGGGATTATAATACTATGAGAACGAAGTCTTTAAAAAAGAATAAAATAAACGTAATCACTCTTGGGTGTTCGAAAAATGTATATGACAGTGAAGTGCTTATGGGTCAACTCCGTGCTAGCGGAAAAGATGTTGAACATGAAGCGCCAGCCGAA
This sequence comes from Flavobacterium sp. CG_23.5, assembly GCF_017875765.1. NCBI lineage: Bacteria > Pseudomonadati > Bacteroidota > Flavobacteriia > Flavobacteriales > Flavobacteriaceae > Flavobacterium > Flavobacterium sp. CG_23.5. The sequence continues at coordinate 1,089,201 of NZ_JAGGNA010000001.1, forward strand.
AGTGAAGGGAATATTATAGTTATAAATACATGTGGATTTATTGATAATGCCAAGGCAGAATCAGTAAATATGATTTTAGAATATGCTGATAAAAAAGAAAGAGGTTTAGTTGACAAAGTTTTTGTTACCGGATGTCTTTCGGAGCGTTACAAGCCTGATTTAGAAAAAGAAATTCCAAATGTGGATCAGTTTTTTGGGACTACAGAATTGCCTGCACTATTGAAAGCATTGGGCGCGGATTATAAGCATGAATTATTAGGAGAACGTTTAACGACTACTCCAAAAAATTACGCGTATTTAAAAATTTCTGAAGGTTGTGACAGACCATGCAGTTTTTGTGCGATTCCATTAATGCGAGGAAAAAACGTTTCTCAAACTATTGAAAAATTAGTGAAGGAAGCAGAAGGCTTGGCTAAAAACGGCGTTAAAGAACTAATTTTGATTGCTCAGGATTTGACTTATTACGGTCTTGATCTTTATAAAAAACGTAATCTTGGCGAATTATTGGAAGCATTAGTAAAAGTGGAAGGAATCGAATGGATTCGTTTGCATTACGCCTTCCCTACTGGTTTTCCTATGGATGTTTTGGAAATCATGAAACGCGAGCCTAAGATTTGTAACTACATTGATATTCCTTTGCAACATATTTCAGATTCTATCTTGAAGTCTATGAGAAGAGGAACGACGCAGGCAAAAACAACAAAATTATTGAAAGATTTCCGTGAAGCTGTTCCTGGGATGGCGATTCGTACTACTTTAATAGTAGGGTATCCTGGAGAAACGCAGGAAGATTTTAATATATTGAAAGAATTTGTTCAAGAAATGAAATTTGACAGAATGGGTTGTTTTGCTTATTCTCATGAAGAAAATACACATGCTTATTTGCTTGAAGATGATGTTCCAGACAATGTAAAACAAGATCGTGCAAACGAAATAATGGAATTACAATCACAAATTTCTTGGGATTTGAACCAAGAAAAAGTAGGACAAGTATTCAAGTGTATTATAGACAGAAAAGAAGGCGGACATTTTGTAGGCCGAACTGAATTTGACAGTCCAGATGTTGACAATGAGGTTTTAATTGACGCGTCAAAGCATTATGTAAAAACAGGTGAGTTCGTAATGATAAAAATTATTGAAGCAACTGAATTTGACTTGTACGGAGAACCAGTTTAAATTTGAATTATTTTTCTAATAATATCTTTAAAACATTTAATATGAAAGCATTCCAAATACTTGTGACCTGCGCAGTACTATTATTTTCTATCAACACGATTTCGGCACAATATGGCGGTAACGGTTATAATAATGGATATGGCGGTGGTTATGGAAATGGGCGTAATCAAATGAATAGCGGAATGAGTCATGATTCTAGCAGAGATAAACCAAGAGAAATTCCAGTTGAAGAAACCGTTGGGAAAATAATGAGTAAACTTAAACCGGCTATTGATCTTGATGAACTTCAGGAAATTGCAATCTCGAACATTTTTACCGAAAGTATAAAGTCTGAAACTGCAATAATAAAAGGACAAACTAGTCAAGATGACAAAATCAAAGAATTTCAAGCCCTGTCGGAAGTGACAGATAGAAAAGTAAAGGAACTATTAAATAGCGATCAAAAAGAAAAATACATCGCTTTTATCGAAGAAAGCAAAAATCCAAAAAAATCCAAAAAAAATAAATAATTCGTTCTTTGCAACGTCAAAAATGTAATCATAAATAAGCATGAGGAATTCTTTTTATTACTTAATTTTAGCTTTCATTATCACCTCTTGTGCTTCAAATCCTTATAAGGCAACTGAGAAAATATACGATAAAAAACTACATGACTTAAAAGAAACTCTTTCAAACAAAGAATCGATTTCTTTACCATTAGGTAATAATTATAAAATTACAGTTGATACCTTGTACACCAATCAATTGCACAGTGTTAAAGACTCTATTTCAAGAACAAGTCTTACAATATTAAAAAATGGTGTAAATACCGAATGGATTAGCACGGTGAATTTTAATTTAAGGAAGCCTAATTTTATCATCATTCATCATACCGCACAAGATTCAATACAGCAAACGATAAAAACATTTACGCTGGCAAATACACAAGTAAGTGCGCATTATGTGATTGCAAATGACGGTCGAGTGATACAAATGTTGAATGATTATTTAAGAGCTTGGCATGCTGGTGCTGGGTCTTGGGGGAAAAATACCGATATCAATTCTGCATCAATAGGAATTGAGCTTGATAATAATGGAACAAAACCTTTCTCTGAATTACAGATAAACAGTTTATTGGCTCTTTTGACCAAATTAAAAAAGGACTATAACATTCCTGCTCAAAATATTATTGGTCATTCGGATATTGCTCCTGCCAGAAAAAAAGACCCTAGCGCTTTATTTCCTTGGAAAACTTTAGCGGAAAAAGGGTTTGGGATTTGGTCCAATGAGATATTAGAAATTGCTCCGGTCGACTTCAATGTAGAGCAAGCGCTGCGGATTATAGGTTATGACACAAAAAACCTTCCTGTAGCGATAATGGCTTTCAAATTGCATTATGTTCAAACAGATATTAATGATGTGTTAGATGATAATACTAAAAATATTATTTACTCGATCTTCAAACAACAGTAATTTTGTTTAACCAACAAAATAAGGAAAACGATTTTTTGAATATATCAAAGAATCGTTTTTTTTATTCATATCCTTCTCTGCCTATTTTCTTTATCTTAAATGCACTTTGAGTACTACAACTAATAATAAAAAAAAGCTGCCACAACATATAAAAGAATGTCATGGCAGCAAAAAAAAAATATTGTCTTATCTAATTTAATTAGAAGCTGTAAGTTGTTGCCAACAAAACATAGGCATTAGAACCTGATGGATTTGAATTGCTGTCCATAAATATATCTTTGGATGAGAGATCAACTCTAACCTCAGGAATGATTGTTAAATTTCCAACTTTGTAGTTCAATGAAAGCGTGTTACCTACGATACTAGATCCACCTAAAGTTGAAAGAGTTACGGCCGCGTCAGTTGCGTCAAAATACTCTAATCTGTATGCTAAACTAATATTGTCTTTTGCAGCATAATTGGCATATCCAATTAAAGCAAACCATTTTTCATCATTTGCACTAGTGACATCATCATTTATCAATGCATACGTTCCATTAAATCCTAAAGAAAATTTATCAGTAATCTTTTTAGATGCTACAACATCAAATTGCGTTTTATTCACTGTAGTTGCCGGATTTGAACTACCGGAAGTTGCATTAAAGTATACACTTCCTGAATCTCCCACATAAGCCACTTGTCCTATGAATGTTTTTTGCGTAGAACCAGCTTCAATCGTTGTTTTAAAATCCGTTGGATTCGTTACCCCAGCCATAAAACTAACTTTACCTGAAGTATATTGCGCTTTTACTCCAGTGTTAAAAAATGGTCCATTAGTAAAAGCGTAGGACATACTGTAGTTTTTATTATCGACAGCATCCAATAATTCATATCCGATATGCGTAGTAAAGCTACCTCCAATAACTTTAAATTTTTCCGAAAATTCGTAAGTAAAAATCAATTGCTTTATCATAAATGAACTTGCTTTATCATTGTATGTAAATTCTTTAGCTCTGTTTCCAAAACCTAAATCAACGAATACAGATCCTTTTCCTATTTTGTGAGATGCCTCTATGGAAGCCATTCCTAACTCAAATGAGTTGTGAGAATTAGTAAAACTAGTTTTTCCGTTCCCTGCTAAATTTGCAAAATCATATTTATAATACATATCAGCCGATCCTCCAAAAGTAGTAGCTGGTGCTGGTGCATCTTGTGCAAATGTTATGCTTGTCGTTAGTAAAATTACTAAAATAGTTAATGCTTTTTTCATGTTTAATTTAGTTTTAGTTATTAATCTGGTTGGGTATTATTTGGTTGAACTTTATAAAATATTCTCGTTTTACACTGGTCACTCTCTAAAATTGTAAAAAAAGTACCATAATTACTCTTTTTTTCTTGAAGTAAAACCCCTTTTCCTTTTGGCGAATTTATTAACTTTTATGCGACTTGATTAAATAATATTTACTTATTTGGTTATTTTTGAGAAGAATTATTGATAACAAAAAATCATTGTGGAATAATAAATATTTCATATTATTATCGTAATATTTTAAAAAATTCATAATTTAAATATTACGCCTTACCCCTATTTTTTTAATACAAAATATAAAAAAAATAAAAAAAAGTAGAAATTACATCTGTTTTTAAATCAAATAAAATAAACACCCCCTATTTAAATAGTGTATTTTTTAAAAATATTTTATTTCATCACACTTGTCACTATCCGTCAGAACATAAAAAATAGAAAGTTAATGTGATTCAAATTACACATTTGATGGTAGCCTAACAGATGTTAATTTTGTTTTAAATTTCATAAAATAATATTGATTTCATTTGTTAAATTCTATTTTTGCGGTAATGAAGATCGTCGCACAAATATTATTATTTATTTTTATTGCTTTTCTTTTAACACCTACAATTGTTAGTGTTATAGAGAAAAGTACCGATACTTCTATTACCTATAGTTTTTTTGAAGAAGAACAATCACACAAACAGATTAAAGCAATTTTTCATTTTGATATTGCTTATGAAATAATTCATTTATCGGAATTAACCTCAAGTCTTATTCTGTCAGAGAATTTGTCTAAGCACGATATTATTTCTTCGACTATATTTATTCCCCCGCCTGACCACCTTTAATACATTGTTAATTTTAAAATTTTAAAATTAAATTGCTCGCATTATAACAATGTGAAAAAAATCTTTGTGTTTAATTTTTAGTGAGGTATAATGACAAAAAAAATCAATCTTTTTGCTAACCTTAAATCCGATTTCGCGTCTGGTTTAGTGGTTTTTCTGGTGGCGCTACCATTGTGTTTAGGTATAGCAATGGCGTCTGGAGCACCATTATTTTCGGGAATAATTTCAGGTATTATAGGTGGAATAGTTGTGGGCTATCTGAGTAAATCACATTTAAGTGTCTCGGGTCCAGCAGCAGGTTTAACCGCTATTGTTCTTACGGCGATTACTGATTTAGGTGCATTTGATATTTTTTTAACTGCGGTTTTTATTGCGGGTTTAATCCAATTAGCGTTGGGATTTATCAAAGCGGGAACTATTTCAAATTATTTTCCAACTAATGTAATCGAAGGAATGCTGGCCGGAATTGGAATTATTATTATTCTGAAACAATTGCCGCATGCCTTTGGTTATGACAGTGATTTTGAAGGAGATCAAGCCTTTTTAGAATTAGACGGAAGCAATACATTTTCTGCATTACTGGCTGTTTCTAATTATATCCAATTGGGTTCCATTATAATAACGGTACTTTCATTACTAATTTTAATTGCCTGGGATAAGGTTCCTTTCTTAAAAAAATTAAAATTAGTACCTGGAGCTCTTATAGCAGTAGTTGTTGGTGTTGTTTTAAACGAGATTTTCACATCATCCGGAAGCTCTTTGGCTATAGCCACAGAACATTTAGTTTCATTACCAGTTCCAACGACTTTGGAAGAGTTTAAACAAATAATTGTCACCCCTAATTTTTCTGGAATTACGAATTCCAAAGTTTGGGTCGTTGCCTTTACTATAGCAATTGTTGCCTCGATTGAAACCCTATTAAGTGTTGAAGCAGCGGATAGAATGGATGTCCAGAAACGGTACACCGATACCAATGCGGAATTAAAAGCGCAAGGAATTGGAAACATGGTGAGTTCTCTATTAGGTGGTTTACCATTAACATCTGTAATTGTACGTACATCAGCAAATAGTAATTCGGGCGCCAAATCCAAAATGTCTGCCATTATCCACGGTATTTTGTTATTGGTAAGTGTTGTAACTATTCCATTAATATTGAATAAAATTCCATTGGCAACATTAGCAGCCATATTACTATTAGTAGGATACAAACTTGCTAAACCATCCATATTTAAGCACTTTTGGGAAAAAGGAAAATATCAATTTGTTCCTTTTATTGCCACATTATTGGCAGTAGTATTTACTGATTTATTAAAAGGAGTGGCTTTAGGAATTATAATTAGTATCATATTTGTTTTAAAAGGGAACCTGAAACGTGCCTATAATTTTAGAAAAGAAGAATATGCGGACGGCGATGTTATTCATATTGATTTAGCACAAGAAGTTTCTTTTTTGAATAAAGCTGCAATAAAATCTACGTTGAATGATATTCCAGAAAATTCAAAAGTAATTATAGATGCAAAAGACACTGTTTATATAGCACATGATATTTTGGATTTAATCCATGAATTCAAAACCACAAGAGGTAAAGATTATAATATTAAAGTTAAACTTAGAGGTTTTAAAAAAGCTTATCAGCTAGAAAATACTGAAGAAACGCCAAACAAAGTTACTTTTGAACATTATTATGATGCCGCTAAAAGAAAAACAGTCAAAAGAGAGATCCTTACTGAGGACTTTATTGAGTAATTAATTTTAATGAAATCACTTTTAGTAGTGCTTTTAGAACACGCAAAAATGAGATTCTCAAATTTAAAAAAAACAAAAAAATGAGCGATTTTTATAAAAAAATATTAGATAACAACAAAAAATGGGTCGAAACTTCTCTAGCCAAAGATCCCAATTATTTTGAAGATTTAGCTAAGGGACAAACACCCCCATTATTGTGGATTGGATGTTCAGACAGTAGAGTTCCTGCTAATGAAATTGTAGGGGCTAAACCAGGCGAAGTATTTGTACATAGGAATATTGCCAATATGGTAGTGCATAGTGATATGAATATGTTGAGTGTATTAGATTATGCTGTAAATGTTTTGAAAGTAAAACATGTGCTTGTTTGCGGTCATTATGGTTGTGGAGGTGTAAAGGCCGCCATGGGAAATGATTCAATTGGAATCATAGATAATTGGATTCGACATATAAAAGATGTTTATCGTTTACACGACGAATACTTAAATTCAATTACTGATGAGACGGAACGCTTCAATGCTTTTGTTGAAATTAATGTAAAAGAACAAGTTTTCGATTTAGCTAAAACATCAATTGTTCAAGCAGCATGGAGAAACGGGCAAGATTTAACACTTCATGGTTGGGTTTATGGACTGAATTCTGGATTTGTAACTGATTTAAATGTGAATATAAGTTCAGAGAAAGATTTAGACGAAGTATATCAGTTGAGATTCTAAAAAAAAAATCGCCTTCGGGCGATTTTTTTTATTATTAAACCAGACTACCAAAAAAAAAATAAACAATAATTTAATATGCAATATTTGATTGTAAACTTCATACTGCTTGAAATAAAGATTATAATTGTTTTTGTTAAATTACTGGCTGCAGCAAATTTCTGTATACTAAAATTGTTATTTGTATTTCTTGCAAAAATTGGTACGCTATAATTTTTTGATACTTCTATTTCTATAGCAATTTAAAGCCCAACATAGAAAATTTAAAGCCTGCTTAGCCACTTGCATAAACATCATTAACCTCCATTAATAACTAATACTTCAACAAATGGTCTGCTATTAACTTTGTTTTCTATTCGATAATTGTTGATTTCATATTCATAATTTTTTTTATTCAAATCTCAGACTACTCTCCTCCATAGCCTGACTTTTTTGTTCCTTCAAAACGAATCCTAGAATCCGATTGTGCTGATGAGTTTATAAAAATATTTCCCGCTTCATTTTTTCTGTCTAAATGTTGGCGTTTTCACAATCTTCCGCCTAAATACCAAACGAAGAAACTCGATTAAAATGGAGCTTGGATTCGGTAGAAAGAATCATTCGTTATGAAGGTGGACATACTATTGCTGCCTTTATTTTTGAAGGCGAAAGCGGTTCGTCAGGTTGCTTACATTATCCAAATGGATACTTGAAGGGCATCAAAACCTTATTCGAAAATACGATATTTTGTTTATTGCCGATGAAGTGATGAGCGGCTTTGGAAGAACGGGAAAGTGGTTCGGTTTTGAGCATAGTGATATCATTCCGGATATGATTTGCATGGCAAAAGGTTTGACTTCCTCTTATCTTCCTCTGGGCTGTCCGATGGTTTCAGATAAAATCGCCGCAAAATATGGCGATTCTCCTTTATGGATTGGCTTAACATACAACCCACATCCGGTAGCGTTAGCCGCTTCATCGGCGGTAGTAAACATTTATGAAACTGATAATCTAATTGCAAACACCAATAAAATAGGTGCTTTTATGGAAAAGAGAATCAACGAATTGCGTACCCAACATCCATCAATGGGCGATTTTAGAACTAAAGGATTATTGGGATGTTTAGATGTTATAAAAAGCCGAAAACCGTATGAATTAATGGCACCTTTCAATGCCAGCGCAAGTGAAATGGAAATCATGAACAAAGTGGGTGCCAAATTGAGAGAATTAGGACTGTACACCTTTGTTCGTTAGGGTTACATCTTTATTGCTCCGCCATTATTGATTAATGAAACTCAAATAGACGAAAGTTTAGCCATTATTTCTGAAGCGTTAAAAATAGCCGACGAATATGTAAATTAGAATATTTATTGTTATAAGAAAGAGCTGTCACCTTCAAACAACGCTTTCTTATCTCAGTTTTTATTAAAATCTGTTAACATTTTTTTTAGTTTATTTTTTTCTTTTACTTTAAAAAAACCATCTAATAATTCAAATATTTTTTCTTTATTTAAAGGTTTCGTAATATAATTTTTAAACCCTAAATTCAGTATCATTTCTTTATCTTCGGCTGATGAATATGCCGTTTGAGCTATTACAATTAAATCTGGATTCGTTTTTTTTATAATTTTAAAAGCATCCAATCCATTCATTACCGGCATTTTTACATCCATAAAAACCAAATCAATATCGGTATTTACCCTACAAATATCGACGGCTTCTTGACCATTTTTGGCTCGAAGAATTGTATAATTTCTTAATTGCAAAATTTTCTTTAATAACAAGAAATTTATATTATCGTCCTCCGCAATCAAAATTGTCTCATTTCCTAAATTATGATGAAAACTGTTAGTCGTTTTAACCTTGATTTTCTTTTCTGATTCATCAAAAACTAAAGGTATTTTAAATCGAAAAATTGAACCTTTCCCAAATGAAGAGTTTACGGTAATTGAACCTCCTAACATTTCAATATAAGCTTTAGAAATAGCCAAGCCTAAGCCTAAGCCACTTGAGTCGGCATGAAACTGATCTTCAACCCTTAAAAACCGATTAAAAATTACTTTGAGATTTTTTTCGTCAATTCCTCTTCCGGTATCTTTAACCATGAAAGTAACGGTTCCGTCATTATCATTTACCGCATAACCAAAGGAAATGGAACCTTCATCTGTAAATTTAATTGCATTTGCTATCAAATTTACAAGAATTTGCTTTAACTTAGTTTCATCTGTAAGTAAATACTTTTCAATTGGATTGGAACATTCAATAATATGAAAATCAATCTGTTTTTCTTTTGGAATGGTGACTTTGATTGTTTCATATAATTCCCGAATGCATTTATTGAGGTTGATACCCTTATATTTTGGCTTAATTTGATGTGCATCAATTTTAGACATTTCAATAAGATCCTCAATAATAGAAACCAGATTATTACCGCTTTTATTAATAATTTTCAAATATTCTGATTTTTCATTTTCATTTAAATCAGGATTGCTTAACAAATCACTAAAACCAATGATTGCGTTCATTGGTGTTCTAATTTCGTGTGATAAATTAGCTAAAAAAGAAGACTTGAGCTTATCGCTTTCCTCCGCTTTATGTTTAGAAATTTCCAATTGCTTTCTTTGATTACTATTTTCTTCAAAAAGATTCCCAATATATCCAAACTCCCCTTTTATTCTTTTCAGACTAGCAATAGCAGATCGACTTCCTGTTTCCAAAATACTCGTTATCAATTTCAAAGGATTGTAAACCCAGCGCTTGGTGTAATAAAGACAAATTAAAATATTAAATATCGAAGCAATTATAACTATGAAAAGAATCTCTTTCGTATTTTTAAAATTCAGATTAAAAACTCTTTTAAAAGTTAATTTTGAAACCTCTTTATTATTCCAATCCTTCAAACCTAAATTTATAGTAACTGCATCTTTTGCAACAGGACTTATGTAACTATTTTCTGTTAGACTTACCTTGGAACTACTAATTTGGTCAAGTTTCTCAAAAAAATCTTTATCTAAAAGCCTAGCCATAAAGAAATAACCAGAAGGATTTGACTTATTTTTTTTTGGATCGTTTGAAGGATGAATTGTTCCGCCAAAAACTTCCACAATTCCTTCTGGAATTTTCATATAAAACCGAGTGAGTTTAGACTTATAAAGTTTTAGCATCACCTCTTTCGGAATAAAATTAATTGTTTTAATCTTCGTCGATTTCGTTTTATTAATCAATTGGTTGCTTAAATCATATACCCCAACATAATCCATTTTATAAGTTTCAAATTGGCTTGCCACATTCTTATTATACCACTTTTTATCTTTTGTTTTAGTAAATTTAACCAATCCGTCCCAAAATGTAACATCAATAATTGTAGCTGTGGGTGTTTCCGAATTAAGTTTGAAAAGTGAATTAACTTCATTTTCATACTGATTAAATGTTCTTTTATAAAATTGCTTTTCTTCTTTAATGGTGTAAAGATAAAGTGAAACATAAAGTAACAAAAAGAATAAACTTGTAGAAACAATCAGTAATAAAAGCTTATAGTAGGTATTAATAGTACCGATTTTTTTCATAATACAAGGTGGTATTTGGGGAACTAAATGCATTTAACCTATTTCTTTTAATAAAAATTAATTGTTTATATTAAAATAATATGTTAAATTACTGGCGCAAGTTAATCTTTTTAATTCAAAAAATATAAACTTGTTTATAAAGCTTTATTTTCTGCAAAACCGCTACTTTTTAATTAGTCAATATCATCTTTTTCATCTTGATTAATACAATGCTAACTTCAACGCAGGCGCAGAAACTTTAATGGCGCCATCGAAGAATCTCAAAATAAAAATCTCAAAAAAATATTTGAAATTGAAAGAAAAAGTAAATTTGAATGAAGGCTGATTCTTGCAAAAATAAATTAATGGATTTGAAGTTCTATCTTGAAAAATGCAATTTTAAAAATGGTATTAAAAATAGTCTTTGTATACGTTATAATAAATTAAACTATCAAGAAACCGTTGAAGAAAAAAAAAGTAAAGTCTAAAAAATAAAACTACAAAAAAACCAGCCTTTTCAGCTGGTTTCTGCATTTTTATACTAAAATACTACAAAGGAATATTTCCGTGTTTTCTTTTAGGAGTTACACTTTCTTTATTTTCGAGCATACTGAAAGCTTTTATCAATTTGCGTCTCGTGTCTTGCGGTAAGATTACTTCATCAACAAAACCACGTTGGGCTGCTGTGTATGGATTAGCAAACAAATCGGCATATTCGGCTTCTTTTTCCAATAGTTTGGCTTCGTGATCTTCGGCTTCGTTGATTTCTTTTTTGAAGATAATTTCACTGGCTCCTTTCGCCCCCATTACAGCAATTTCAGCAGTTGGCCAGGCAAAATTCATGTCGGCACCAATGTGTTTCGAGTTCATAACATCATAGGCACCACCATAGGCTTTACGAGTAATAACGGTAACTCTTGGCACCGTCGCTTCGCTCAAAGCATATAATAATTTGGCACCATGTACGATAATTCCATTCCATTCTTGATCCGTTCCTGGTAAAAAACCTGGCACATCTACCAAAACCAACAATGGTATATTAAAGGCATCGCAAAAACGGGTAAATCTTGCCGCTTTAATCGAACTTTTTACGTCCAAACAACCTGCTAAAAACATTGGTTGATTGGCTACAATTCCAATGCTTCTTCCTCCCAGTCTGGCAAAACCCACAAGGATATTTTCGGCATAGTTTTTATGAATTTCGAAAAACGAATCTTCATCAATAATCCCACCAATGACGCTAAGCATATCATAAGGTTTATTTGGATTATCAGGAATAATATTCGATAATTGCTCCCGTACCTCATCACCTAATTCATAAGGCAAATTGTGTGGCGTTTCTTTATTGCTTTGTGGCAAATAGCTCAACAATCGTTTTAAATCTTCTAAACATTCCACATCATTTGTCGAAGTACAATGAGCCACACCAGACTTGGTAGAATGTGTGCTTGCTCCACCTAGTTCCTCCGAGGTTACGGTTTCATTGGTTACGGTTTTCACCACATTCGGACCGGTTACAAACATGTAACTGGTGTCTTCGACCATCATCGTAAAATCAGTCATCGCAGGAGAATAAACGGCTCCACCGGCGCAGGGTCCCATGATAGCTGAAATTTGTGGAATCACTCCCGAAGCTTGTACGTTTTTAAAGAAAATATCAGCATAACCGCCCAGTGAACGAACCCCTTCTTGAATACGTGCTCCACCAGAATCGTTTAATCCAATCATTGGCGCACCCATTTTGACTGCCATATCCATTATTTTACAGATTTTTTCAGCATGCGTTTCCGACAAAGAACCTCCAAAAACAGTAAAATCCTGAGCGAAAATGTAAACCAATCTACCGTTTATGGTTCCATATCCTGTGATTACACCGTCTCCATAATACAACTCTTTATCCATACCAAAATCAGAGGTACGGTGTGTAACTAACATCCCTATTTCTTCAAAAGAGCCTTCGTCCATCAAATACTCAACCCGTTCTCTGGCAGTTAATTTTTTGTTGGAATGTTGCTTTTCAATACGTTTTTTACCGCCACCCAAATGAGCTTCGGCAATTTTATTGTTTAATACTTTTATTTTAGACTCCATCTGTTGTCATTTATTATTTTCTGGATTAAGTAAAGTAATTTAAAAAAACGAAACACATAGATACATAGATTTTAACCCTTTAGAATAAAGACGTTTCACTTATTCATAGACTTCATAAGCTATGTGGAAAAATAATTTTCTATCTATCTTTTTTTACAAACATTTTAAGACTAGCTTTTTCTATGTTTCTATGTGGTAAGATTTTATCATTAAATTGGTAAGCGTACGATTTTTTGATCTTCAAAATACTGTTTCATAGCCACGAGAGCTGCGATTTCGGCTTCTTTAGCCATTTGGTTTTTCAACACATCCGCATTGTAATATTTTTTTACAAAATGAGTATCGAAATTTCCGGAGCGAAAAGCTTCATGTTCAAAAACGAATTTCCCGAAAGGCAACGTCGTTTGCACCCCTTCGACATGGTAACCATCAATCGCTTTGATCATCAACTGAATCGCTTCTTCACGAGTTTCTCCATACGTGATAAGTTTGGCCAACATTGGATCATAATAAATAGGAATATCCATGCCTTGTTCAAAACCGTTATCGACACGAATATTTTCGCCCACAGGCAATTGATATACATCTAAATGACCTACACTTGGTAAAAAATCATTCATTGGGTCTTCGGCATAGACTCTCAATTCTAAAGCGTGTCCTTTGATTTGTAAATCTTCCTGTTTAATGATTAATTCCTCACCTCTGGCCACTCTGATTTGCAATTCAACTAAATCGGTTCCTGTAATCCATTCCGTAACGGGATGTTCTACTTGCAATCGCGTATTCATTTCAAGGAAATAGAAATTATTATTTTCATCCAATAAAAATTCTACCGTTCCCGCTCCTAAATAATCACATGATTTGGCAACCAAAACAGCTGCTTCACCCATTTTTTTTCGCAATTCCGGCGTTAAAACCGAAGATGGCGCTTCTTCAATCACTTTTTGATGACGACGCTGGATGCTGCATTCTCTTTCGAATAAATACAAAATATTTCCGTGACTGTCTGCCATCACTTGAATTTCTATATGTCGCGGTGAAGCCACATATTTTTCAATAAAAACAGAACCATCACCAAAAGCAGCAATTGCTTCGCTAATCGCTCGGTTCATTTGAGATTCAAAATCACTTTCGCTTTCTACCACACGCATTCCTTTTCCACCACCACCTGCCGAGGCTTTAATTAGAATAGGAAAACCAATTGCTTTTGCAGCTAACTTTGCTTTTTCAATATCCGTAATCGCTTCGTCTACACCGGGAACCATTGGAATATTATATTCCTTAACCGCATCTTTAGCCGCTAATTTACTTCCCATAACTCTAATGGCTCTCGATTTAGGACCAATAAATATGATGCTGTTTTTTTCACACTCTTCGGCAAAATCAGCATTTTCGCTCAAAAATCCATAACCCGGATGAATCGCGTCCACATTTAAGGATTTGGCTACTTCTATAATTTTGCTTCCTAATAAATACGATTGACTCGAAGGTGCTTCTCCAATCCAAACCGCTTCATCGGCAAATTTTACGTGAGGTGCATTTCGATCAGCTGTCGAATAAACTGCAACCGTTTTAATGCCCATTTTTTGTGCGGTTTTCATCACCCTGATGGCAATTTCCCCTCTATTGGCAACTAATAATTTTTTCATTTTTTATTTTTTAACCGCAGATTCGCTAATTTTTAATGCTATTACAATCAATTGCTTTGAATAATTTACCATTCATTTTTAAATTGCGAATTATCGGTATTTTATTATTCGAATTCAATTAACAACTGTCCTTTATCTACTGCATCTCCCATAGCAACCGAAATCGATTTGATAACGCCATCACGCGGAGAAAGGAAACTATTTTCCATTTTCATAGCCCCAAGAATGATTAAATTGTCGTTTTCTTTTACTTCTTGACCCACCACAACACTAATTTCCAGAATTAGTCCAGGCATAGGTGCTTTAATGAAGTTTACTTGTTTGGTGAGTCCAACTTCAAATCCCATTTCCTTGATAAGAATATCCAATGGATTTGAAATCACTACAGTGTAGCTGTTGTTGTTTACCTTAACGGTATAGCTTTTTTGATTGAAATCAGAAGTTACGATCTCCGCTTTATAAGGTGTATTTTCATGCAGTATATGAAATTTATTTGTTTCCACCGATACCGCATCTAGTTGTGAAACACTCTTCTTTTCAACATCAAAATGAAAAGTGTCATTTACATTTACTTTATAACCAATACTCATAAGTATATTTTTTATTGGTTGTAAAAATAAGTAAAGAAAACGTTTGCGTAAATGAAAAACAGAAGTTTTATGCTAATTTGATATAGTTATACAAGAAATAAATTCTTTTACAATACTAATAACCCAAATTCACGCAATGTTTTAATTGGTTTTGAATACCAAAATAATTCAAAATCTTCGAGATGAGTTTCAAAATCGGATTTAATTTCTTGAAAAGTATAAATTTTAGCATTGGAAACGGAGATTTTCAGAAGCATTTCTACCAGCCATTCTCCTTCATTTTTATTGGTTTGAATACTGAAACTTTCTTTCTTAACGTGAAAAGTCAACGTCATTAACTCCCAAGAATTCCCTTTTTTGGATTTTGTAAAATGTTCGATACCAGGCTTCCCTCCTAACCAAACTATTTTGGCGGTGGGTTTAATTGTAAAATCGCTTTCTTCCTGCAAAGCATCAAATATAAAATCGGGTGAGATTTTAGTTTTTGGAATTTTGAAGTCAAACCAATCCTGTAATTCGTAATCAAAACAGATTCCGTGCATGAAATTAAACAAGGATTTCTTGAGTCCAAAACTGAATTTATCGTGGTCGATTCCTGTTGAATCCGTATAATTAATATCGTTATTGGCAAATGTACCAATGGTTTCCGTTTCTTTTACCACTCCAAATTTCTCCGGATACATCCCAACAGGACTATGCGCTGTCATGGCAAATTGATGCCAAAATCCAGATTGCAATACGCCAACTTCAAATAGTTGTCGGACCATTTCAAGACTGTCCACCGTTTCCTGAATCGTTTGGGTAGGATAACCGTACATTAAATACGCATGAACCATTACACCCGCTTCGGTGAAATTCCGTGTAACTTTCGCCACTTGTTCTACCGTTACGCCCTTGTCTATGAGTTTTAATAATCTATCCGAAGCGACTTCCAAACCTCCTGAAACGGCAATGCATCCAGAAGCTTTCAGCAACAGACACAAATCTTTGGTAAAGCTTTTTTCGAATCGAATGTTTGTCCACCAAGTCACCGCTAAATTTCTTCGAAGAATTTCCAAAGCCAATGCGCGCATCAATGCCGGCGGTGCCGCTTCATCAACATAATGAAAACCATTCTGGCCTGTTTTCGCTATCATTTCTTCCATTCGGTCACACAATAAATTGGCGGCAACGGGTTCATAGATTTTGATATAATCCAAAGAAATATCACAAAATGTACATTTTCCCCAATAACAACCGTGCGCCATGGTTAGTTTATTCCAACGGCCATCGCTCCACATACGATGCATGGGATTCACAATTTCGATAACCGAAATATATTTATCCAAAGGCAAATCCGAGTAATCAGGAGTTCCAACTTGGGATTGCTTGTAATCTGGTTTTGTTGAATTGTTTTTGTACACCACTTTTCCATCTTCTAGCAGAAATGTTCTTTTGAAACAATAGTGAGCTGGATTTTCTACATTCGATATTAATTCTTCCACAGGCACTTCGCCATCATCCAAAGTGATAAAATCAAAAAACTCAAAAACACGCGCATCAGAAAGCGAACGCAATTCGGTACTTGGAAAACCGCCTCCCATTGAAATTTTAACATGCGGATGATTCTTCTTCACCCATTGCGCGGATCGAAACGCCGCATATAAATTCCCTGGAAACGGAACCGAAATCAAGAATAGTGTTGGTTGAACTGTTTCTATTCGCTCTTTCAAAATTGAAATCAGAATATCATCTATATAAGTAGTTTCCTGTTGCAAAGCTTCGTATAACTCGTCAAAAGAATTCGCACTGCGACCCAAACGTTCCGCGTAGCGGCTGAATCCAAAATTGGCATCGATACATTCCACAATAAAATCAGAGATATCTTCAAGGTATAAAGTAGACAAGTGTTTCGCTTTGTCCTGTGTTCCCATGGTTCCGAATGCCCAATCCAATTCTTCCAATTGTGCAAAACGAGACGCTTCGGGCAAGAAATCTTCCTGACATATTTGCAGCGCCAAGGTTGGATTTTTGCCTTGTAAAAATGCAATTACGGGATTGATGGTTTTAATGTATTCCTCTTGAAGTGCAACAATTCGCTTCGAATTATCTGAAAGTTCGCTTTTAAACTTTAAACCTGAAACTTTAAACAAATCAATAAGTCCTTCTTTCGAAAACAATTTCAAAATCACTTCAATCCCTAAATCTGCTTGCACCGATTCAATGCCTTTAGTATTCAGAAACCCTTTGATATAGGCGGTTGCCGGATACGGCGTATTCAGTTGGGTAAAAGGAGGCGTGATGAGAAAAAGTTTGGTTTTCAAAAGATATTGTTTTGTGCAAAAATAAGGGTTATTTGTATAGTTTTCACAAAAATAAAAGGCTAGGTTGCTAATCACTATTCCGTTTTAAATACTAATGGTAATGCTTTTTGATATTGTATAATTTGTAAAAAATAAATTACATTTGTTTAAACTCAGATTAAGATTTTTCACCCATCATACAAATATTACTTAATTTAATGAAAAAAATTTTACTATTACTATTTTCCTTTTTTTCAATAGTATCATATTCACAATATACCTTAATTCCTGACCCTGAATTTGAATGGTATCTGATTTATAACGGTTATGATATTGGAGCCATTGATGGCAAAGTGCTTACATCAAAAATAGAAGTTATTAAAGAAATCTATTTCTTTCCTGGGGCAGCAAATATTAACATCACAGATTTGACTGGGATAGAAAATTTTAAAGCTTTAGAAAAATTAAATTGTACCAATTGTAATTTAACTACTTTAGATTTAAGCAAAAATATTTTCCTAACTGATTTAATTTGTGACAATAACAAATTAACAAGTTTAAATGTGATAGGATGTGCTAATCTTAAATCAATTAACTGCAGTGGAAATCAATTTACCAGTTTGGATTTTAGCCAAACGATTAATCTAAAATCCTTATACTGTAGAAACAGTAAATTAAGCGTTTTAAATTTGAACACTAATATAACCTATTTAGATTGTAGCTATAGCAATTTAAGCACTTTAGATCTTTCCAAATGTACTTTATTAGAGTCTTTGGTCTGTCCAGATAATCAATTTAAAAATATGGATATTTCAAAGAA
Organism: Flavobacterium sp. CG_23.5; assembly: GCF_017875765.1. NCBI lineage: Bacteria > Pseudomonadati > Bacteroidota > Flavobacteriia > Flavobacteriales > Flavobacteriaceae > Flavobacterium > Flavobacterium sp. CG_23.5. The sequence continues at coordinate 1,107,362 of NZ_JAGGNA010000001.1, forward strand.
TATTAATTTAACTGATTTATCTTGTTATAACAATCAACTTATAAATTTAGATGTTTCAAAAAATATTAAACTAAGAAGTTTTTCTTGTCAAAACAATCAATTAAAAAATCTAGATATTACAAGCAACCTTAATTTATTGTTTTTTATTTGCTCCAGCAATCAATTAACCAATTTAGATATATCCCAGAATACCAAACTTACCAATCTAAATTGTTCTTCAAATCAGCTATCAAATTTAGATATATCAAATAACACAAATTTATCAGAATTGTTGTGTACTAATAACCAAATTATAAGTTTAGATATTTTTAAAAATATTAATTTAGTAGCTTTATATTGTTTTGATAATAAATTAACAAGCCTCAACACAAACTCAAATCTGCAATTAAAAATTTTATACTGTCATAACAATCTAATTACTAGTCTCGATGTTTCTTTGAATAATAATTTAGAAATATTTAGATGTGCAAATAACCAGCTTACCTATTTAGACCTGAGAAATAACCAAAGTATGAATTGGTGGAATGACACTTCCTATTGGACAAATAATCCAAAACTAAATTGCATTTATGTCTTAGATGCTTCTTTTTTTAACTACTTTTTCTCAAATAGGAAAGATGCTACTGCTAACTATGTTGATGGAAACCCTCCTCAATTTGAATCTACAATACAAACAATATGCTCAAAACAAAATCCTACTATAAAAGACATTGTAGTTAGCGGCAATAATATCAAATGGTTTGACTCTATTAATGGGGTTAATGAATTACCAGAAACTACTTTATTAGTGGAAGGAGTCACTTATTTTGCAATGAATACCTCAGTTGGTTGTGAAAGTTTAAAAAGTGCAATTACAATAAGTCTAAAGGACACTCCTCGCCCCTCAGCATTATCACCGCAAAACTTATGTAAAGCGTCTAATCTAACTTTAGTAAATCTGAATGTAACTGGAAGTTTAATTAAATGGTACACTGCTATAAATGGCGGTTCTCTTCTACCAGAAACTACACCATTAAATAATGGCACTACTTATTATGCTTCCCAAACTAATAACGGATGTGAAAGTCCTAGAGTTCCTGTTTTAGTGAATTTCCTCCGTGTTGCTTCACCTGTAACCCAATCATCCCAAAGCTTTTGCAATCAGCAAAAAGCAATTTTATCAGATATTGTTATTTCTGGACAAAATGTAAAATGGTACGATTCTTCAAATAATGGCAATCAACTACCAAATTCAACTTTGTTGCAAAACGGCAGCACTTATTTTGCGACACAAACGATTAGCGGTTGCGAAAGTGATAGAACTCCAGTAATAATTACTATAAAACCCAACCCAACACCTTCATTACCTTCTCCCCAAAACTTCTGCATCCAACAAAATGCAACTTTAAACAATATCACTATCGCAGGACAAAACATAAAATGGTATGACATTTTAACAAATGGAAACCTCTTATTAAATACAACTTCATTACAAAATGGAACCACATATTACGCATCACAAACCATAAACGGATGCGAAAGCGAAAGAATTCCAGTTGTCGTAAATATCCAAAATACTCCTGCACCAACTGGAAATGCAAGTCAATCATTTTGTTCCAGTCAAAACGCCACTTTAAATGATATTGCCATCAACGGAACTTCCATTAAATTGTATATGGCTGCCACAAATGGAACTCCTTTAGCAAGCTCAACTTTACTACAAGATGGAATTACCTATTATGCGACACAAACAATAAATGATTGTGAAAGTCTGAGTAGACTGGGAGTTACAATTTCCTTAATCAACACTTTGAACGCTACTAACTATTCTGAAACTATTTGTGACGATCAAAATAACGGCAATGAGATAGTAAACTTAAAAAGCTATAACTCAAACCTTATTGGTTCAACCGGAAATACATTTGGATATTATACTTCGGCTAACGCTGCCGGAAACCAAATCACCACAAGCCAAATCACCAATTTTAGCAACTATAATTTGACATTGGGAAAACATTCCGTTTACGTCAGAATTGATTCGCCAAACTCTTGTCACCAAATTGTAGAATTACAAATAACTTTGGTTAGCAAACCAATAATAAACATTCCGAACATTGTTCCTATTTGCGAAAACAATACAATCACAATTGATGCAGGATCTGGTTCTGACACTTATTTGTGGTCAAATGGAGCTTCAACATCCTCCATAACTGTATCCAATCCTGGAGACTTTTCAGTAATCGTTAGCAAGAATTACGGCACTACTTCTTGCTCGAGCACAAAAAACTTTACTGTAAAAAAATCCAACATCGCCACCATAACATCAATCGAAACAAAAGATTGGACAGATAATGAAAACAGTATTACCGCTTACGTGACCGGTGCTGGGGATTATGAATATTCAATTGATGGAATTTATTTTCAAAACAGCAATCAGTTTTTGAATGTTCATAAGGGAGAATATACAGTGGAAGTAAGAGATAAAAATGGTTGTGGAACTGCCACCGATGAAGTTTATCTATTGATGTTTCCAAAATTCTTTACGCCAAATGGTGATGGATACAATGATACCTGGAGTATTCATTTTTCTGATTTGGAAATAGGTTTAACGGTTAAAATATTTGACCGCTATGGTAAATTCATCAAAGAATTGATACAAAATGCCACTTGGAATGGAACTTTTAATGGTCAAGAACTTCCTGCAACTGACTATTGGTTTGTGGTTACCAGAGCCAATGGAAAAGAATATAGAGGACATTTTAGTTTGAAACGATAATCGACAAAATCAATGCGAAAAAATATACAATTCATTTATTTCTCTTTTATAATCACAGTCTTTTTTTCTATCAAAATAAGTTCCCAAACTATACAATGGCAAAATACAATTGGAGGTAATGATTATGATTGGAGTGATTTTATAGAATTATCAAATGATGGAAATTATCTTTTAGGAGGATATTCATACTCTAATATTTCAAGAGACAAAAATGAAAACTCAAGAGGCGAAGGAGATTTCTGGCTTCTAAAAATTGATGATATTTCAGGCGGTCTATTATGGCAAAAAACAATTGGTGGCAATAATTTTGATCATATGACATCAGCAAAAGAAACCAAAGATGAGGGATATATACTTGGAGGTTACAGTTCTTCGGGAATATCAGGCGAGAAAACACAGTCTTCAAGAGGTAATGATGATTATTGGGTGGTAAAACTTGATAAAAACAGAAATATTATTTGGGACAAAACTTATGGAGGAAGCGGTGTTGACCGATTAACATCAATAATTGAAACTGCCGATGGCGGTTACCTCATGGGAGGTTCCTCAGATTCAAATATTTCAGGTGAAAAAACGGAGAACTCTCGCGGCAGTCTTGATATGTGGGTCATTAAAACCGACTCTTCCGGAAATATAATGTGGCAAAAAACATTTGGAGGCAGTAATTTCGACTGGGTAGAATCAATTGTTAAAACTCCAGACGGAGGCTATATATTAGCGGGATCTTCAGATTCAAATATTTCTGGAGATAAAAACCAAAATTCAAGAGGTGGAGGTGATTATTGGATTTTAAAGATTGATAGTTTAGGGGCTATCGTCTGGCAAAAAACCATTGGTGGTAACAATGGAGATTATGCAAAATCAATTATTGCCACATCTGATGGAAACTACATTATAGGAGGCGACTCTTTTTCTAATATTTCTGGTGAAAAAACTGAAAAAACAGTGAATAACTCTAATGATGTTTGGCTACTAAAATTAAATAGCAATGGACAAATTCTATGGCAAAAAGACATTGGAGCAAATGACACTGAAACTTTTGCTGATATTCGAATGACCTCAGACAACGGTTTTATACTTGGCATCATGTCCTATTCAGGAATTTCAGGTTTTAAAACCGAAGTATCAAGAGGAGAACGGGATTATTGGATAGTGAAACTTGATGCCGCAGGTAAATTTGAATGGGACAAAACTATAGGAGGATCCAGCCTTGACCAACCCCAATCTATTGTTCAAGCTAAAGATGGAGGTTATGTAACAGTAGGCTGGTCACAGTCTGATACATCAGGTGATAAAACAGAAAACAAAAGCGGATTGCAAGACTTTTGGGTTGTAAAACTTAAATTATGTTCTAATGCCCTATCGACTAAAAGTAATTCACCTATTTGTTTGGGAGAAACGATACAACTAACAGCAATTGGTGGTGCCAATTATTCATGGACTGGACCAAATGGATTTACTTCCATAGAACAAAATCCAACAATTTTAAATGCAAATCTATCTAATGATGGCCAATATAGTTGCAGTATTACAGGAACTGGTGGTTGCGATGGTATAATTTCTACAAAAGTCATTATTAATAATACTATGTTACCTGCAGCTTCTTCTCCTCAATTATTTTGTGCAGAACAGAAAGCAACTTTAAGTACTATAGAAATTTCAGGGCAAAATATAAAATGGTATAATTCATTAACAGCTGGTCAAATTTTATCAAGTACTACACTAATTCAAAATGACACCAATTATTATGCATCACAAACCATAAATGGTTGCGAAAGCAGCAGAACTTTAGTAAATGTCCAATATACATTTTGTGAAACTCCAGATGAAAGTTTTTCAACAATAATGTATCCTAAATTCTTCACTCCAAACGGAGATGGATTAAACGATACCTGGAGTATTCATTTTTCTGATTTGGAAGTAGGTTTAACGGTTAAAATATTTGACCGCTATGGTAAACTCCTCAAAGAATTGATACAAAATGCCACGTGGAACGGAATGTATAATGGACAAGAACTTCCTGCAACAGACTATTGGTTTGTGGTTACCAGAGCGAATGGAAAAGAATATCGAGGTCATTTTAGTTTGAAGCGATAATGTTTATAAAAAACTTTTCCTCTTTTTTCTAATAGCCAAAAATTGCGAATTACCCTAAATCTCCAGATTCTGAAATAAAACAACACTCTTTGTTCCAATATCTTCAAATTCCTAACGACAAATTTCAATTTTTGATTTACATTATTGATAAATAGTTTTGTTGCTTGGGATTGCTCCAGAAAATTGACAAATCTTGGCTGCAAAAATCAAAGAATTCTTCAATGCCTTTTGCACATCATTTTCTTTGAAATAAGAATTTAAAAAACAAGCCAAAAATCCATCTCCTGCTCCAATTGCGTCTTTGAATAGATTGTCCGAAACCATTTGGGTTGATTCTTGAATAATAGTATTGTCCCAGTAAACCAATGCCCCTTTTTTAGATTGCGTTCGAATAATTTTGATTATACTAAATGAATTTTTCAAGTAATCCAATAGCTGATCGTCTGTAGATTGTTTGAAAATTTCTTTCAGATACATCCATTCATCATCATTTACCTTTAAAATAGTAGTATTTGAAAGACAAAAATTAATTGTAGTTTCTGAATAAAAATCTCCTCTCAAATTCAAGTCACAAACAAAAATAGCTGATGGATTCTCTGTTTTGTATTGCAAAAAAGTGGTTTGGTTCTTTTCAAAATACAATGCCAAACTTCCATAAATAAAAACATCGACGGGCTTATCTATGGCAACATACTCAATATATTGCCATGCTTTTTCTGTTTCAATGGTATAATGTGGCTCATTTTCAATAAATTTAACACTTACAAAACCTGTAGGATGATTTTTATCGAAAGAAATTCCTTGTTCAATATTTTCATTTTTTGCAAAATCAAATATTTCATTACCAAAATCATCTTTTGCAATTTTACTAATAAAAGTTACTTGATTCCCAAAACGTTTTAAATGAATGGCTACATTAAAAGGAGCTCCCCCGATAACATTTTTGTCTGGCAGACAATCCATTAATACTTCGCCAAAAGCTATTATATTCTTCATAATTCGTCGGGGTTAGAAGTTGCATATTCATTTTCTGGTTCAGGAATTACGTGAATTATTGAATCGCTTAATGATATAATAGCGGAACAAACGTAGACGCCTATCTTTCCATCATTATATTTGAAATCTAATAAAGTCAATTTTACAACTTCATTGATTGAAAGTTCATAATAGTTTCCGTAACGAATAATCTTGAAATGGATTTGTTTATTTTCTAGAATTTCAAATTGATTTGTTTGAATATTTTCAAAAATAAAATTATTTTTCACGTCTTTTTCGTTAAATCCCCAAGCTCTAAATTGAACAAAACCATTTACAAAATCAATAGAAATATAATATCCCGTTCCTTCTCCATCACATTCAATTACAAAACCGGTTTTACCCATTCCTTCAACAGTCAATGTTCCTTCCCAAACAAAGTTATTTGCAGGTTTTTCAAAGCAAAAAACTTCGTAACCACTTCGACAGCTGCATTGCCATTTATTATCTTCAAAAAAAGTCAAATTTGCCGTAGGGTTTCCTAAAATAGCGTTTGGAAATGGAAAATTTTCTTGGGAAATTGTTTTTTGATACAGCGTTTCCCAGTAATGATAGGTTTTTAATAAAAGCCTACCATTATCGTCAACATCCAACTGTTTTGGGGGAGGTATCACACGATGAGTATTGACATTTCCACCAACAAAATAAAAATTATATATCAAAAAATGATCTCCTTCTTTTACAATTCTTGCCGCATAATTACCTTGTGGTAACAATACATTATCATGAAAAGCATGATACTCCCCTTTAAATTCTGAAGCAAACCAATAACGAATTTTAATATCTTCACGAATGGAACCCAACAAATAATGATTTCCTTTTATTTCGACCACAGCGGGACATTCAACATCATCGTATACATAAGAAATGTGCAACGGCTTTTGCAGGATGAAGCCATTTGATTCTTTTTTTGCCATACCTATACATCCTCTTCGATAAGTAGGTCCTACTGCACTTCGAGCACAAATCAATAGATAATCTTCTCCTTCAAATCGATATTTAAAAGGATCCCTAAAACTTAACCATTCACGGGGATTATTCTTTGAATTTTCATAATATGGAGCTTGACTTTTAAGAGGCAGGCCATATTTATTTTCTTTCGTCCAATGAATTAAATCTGATGAAACAGCCCTTCCAATTTGTTGCTTAATTCCTTTGTCTCTGCGTTTTAGCCCTGTGTAATACATCTCGTATCCTTCTCCTTCAAAATTTTTGCTAACATGCATTGTCCATAACATATCATCATCCCATTCTCCGGGTTCTCCAACCCACAAAGCATTTTTCACTCTTTTCCAAGAAAGACCATCTTTGGATATTGCATGTGCAATGTAGTCATGATTAGGAATAATCAAATGAAATAAATGATGGACTCCTTTTTCATCTATAAATACATCAACATCTCCTATTTCCCAATTACTAAAACCTGAACCTGAATACATATTATTTTATTATTTTATAATGTTTTAATCCCTCTAGAATACCCGAGGAAGCGGAACTTTTAGCTACATATATTTTTTTAGTTGTTTTATATTCAGCTAATTCTAAACTTCGATTGCCTACAATAATTCCTTTAACCGAACTTCTAAACATATCAATGTCATTTCCTGAATCGCCTGCAGCAATTACACTTGATAAAGGGATTGCCCATTTATGGCATAAAAACTTGATGGCATTTCCTTTTGATGCTCTTTTAGGTAAAAAATCAATAAACTCGCCATGACTTGGAATAATATTTACCTTATACCATCCTGTCCCTAAAACTTTAATTAATTGGTCGTGATTGTATTTTTCCTTATCATAATAATACGAAATTTTAAAAGGATTTTGAGCTACTTCTTCTTGCATTTTTAACCAAGGAATACCTTTTAAACGATTTACAATATCTTCTCTTTTCCAACGACCCGCCAAAAATGTCGACCAACCTTTGTCTAAAATATAATCTTTCCCGTTTGTATAATAAATTTCAGTACCAACTGAACAGATAATAAAATCGGGCAAGGGTAATTGTTCCTCTTCAATAACTTTTTTAACCAAATCTACATTTCGCCCTGATGCAAGAGCAAATGCCATTTTTTCAGTATTATTAGTTAAATACGTTTTCAATTCCTTTAACCCCGGATTATTCAATTTTGGATGAATCAATGTTCCGTCAATATCCGAAACTAATAAATTTTCGACTTTTCTTTTTAATCGTTCAATATTAATATTGGGGTAATGCTGCTTTTTGATTCCTGAACCAGATGAAAGCAATAAATTTTCATTAACTAATGCAACATATTGATTGACGTGACTTAACCAACTATAATGTTTTTGAATATTAATTGCTCCATTATTTGAATAATATTTCCATAGATTTTCGTTGGTTAAAATATTCCTTAATGATTTTTTAATTTCATCTTCATCCAAAGGATTTACTAATTCTCCATTTTGACAAGTAGGAATAATCTCGGATGGACCTCCATTTTTAGTAACAACCACAGGTAAACCAGAACTTGCGGATTCAATTATTGTTAGACCAAAATTTTCATGCAAGGCCAAATTTACAAAGACTCCTCTTTTTTCAGCAGCAAAACGATAAATAATTGAAACCTCATTTTCCACATCATGCTTTTTAGGAATTGCCATTTTTCCATACAAATCATACTTGTCCATCAATAATAATAAATCCGTTAAAACGTCTTTTTCAGAATCTGGCATTTGCGTAATATCTTTACGTATCCCTGCAAAAATTACCAAATTAGCAATACTTTGCAGTTCTTTGTCTTTGCCATAAACATCAATTAATGTATGAAGGTTTTTATGACGATCGGGTCTCGAAAGAGCTAGAATAATAGGTTTGTGCGGATTTGTTAAAAATTTAGAAATTTTTTCTGACACCCAATATTTTCTTTGTTTTTCCTCCATTTGCTTATCAAAATCTTCTTCAAGATGGTAATATGGAACAAATTTCGTGGTGTCAATCCCGGGAGGAATTGCATGGTACTTTCCTAAATTAAAATTTTCATAAGGTTTATATGTTTCGATTTCTTGCTCGGTAGATGTAATAATAAATTCTGATAATTCTAGTGTCTTTTCCTCTGCGGCAATTCGCTCTTTAAACTTAAATTTTCTTTCACGTTCTTCTTCAAGCATACCGCTTTCTTGTAGTTTTTTCTGTTTATAAAAACCCAAAGAATGTCCCGTATGTGCAAATGGAATATTTAAAATTATTGACAATTCACTTGCAACATATCCTGCATCTCCATAATGGGAATGAATCCAATTTGGAAATATATCATGAAGTTTAATATGTTGAACGACACCATTGACATATGTATCCAAACCTGCCCATAATTGTTCTTTTGGCCTGTATTTTTTTCCCAAAAAAGGAATTCGTCTGATGTCAAATTTTTCATTAACGATTTCAATAGGCACTGCATATTCTGAAGAAAGATTTTGATCATCAATTAACCTTGTAAATAAATGAACATACTCTACATCCTTATGTTGTGATAAAAACTCGGCAAGTTCATAAACATACTTTGTTTGTCCGCCATTATCAGCATCTCTCCCAATCTCAAGACCTGTACCTTTAATAAGTCCATGAATATTGATTAATGCAATTCGTAATTTTCTCGTCTTGTTTTCAATTGCTTGCATCTTGTAATATAAGAAAAAATTAAACAATTTAGAGTCCAATTTATAAAAATAACAGGATAATCAACAATTCTGTAATTAATTATAAGAATTATTGAGTTTATGAAAGATGATAATGATGCTTCCTAAAAAGCAGTAAAAATCATAGAATACACATATCCGTAACCCTTTTGTCAAACACAATTCCTCTTCAAAACGTTAACACAAATTATGCATCGCAAACTATAGACAATTGTGAAAGCAATCCAATTTTGATAAACGCCCGAATTTCAACAGATGCAGATTGTGATTTAACAATTGATAATTCATCATTGTCATATCCTAAATTTTTCACCCCAAACGGAGACAGTTTCAACGATATTTGGAAAATCAAATTTTCTAATTTGGAAATAGGTTTAACCGTTAAAATATTTGACCGCTATGGTAAATTCATCAAAGAATTGATACAAAATGCCACTTGGAATGGAACTTTTAATGGACAAGAACTTCCTGCAACTGACTATTGGTTTGTGGTTACCAGAGCCAATGGAAAAGAATACAGAGGACATTTTAGTTTGAAACGATAAAGATTCATCGTTTCAAACTTCGTAAAATTATACCTGTGTTTTAATTTCTTTAAATTTCACATAAGAATAAACCATCGGAACGATCACAATTAGCCCAATTATAAATAAGAAAACAACTAGATTAATTTCATTTGGAAGAATAAAAGCTGCAACCATAATCAGTAAGCCGCCAATAAACCATAGTTTGCTTGCAAAAGTATGCGTAGATTTCCAAACTTCTTTATTTTCTATAGTCCATGGTGTTCGAATGCCTAAAAAATAATTCGGTTGAATCACTTTAAAATAATTCCCCATGACTACAATTAAAATTCCAATAAGGGCAAAAATAAAATTGGGTTTAGCAATAGTTTGACTTTGTGATGAATACACAATAAACATAGCCAGAAAAGACATAAACAAAACTAGAGCAAATTTGAGTTGATAATACTTCCCTCCCATTATATCCATTCGTTTTTTAGGATCGATTTTAGGAATTATAAGCATCAAAAGGTAGGTCAGAACCGGTAAAAGAAATACCATTCCTATCAAAGTATATTTATCTCCCCAATGATCAATTTCTCCTTTGGAATTCCAATGCGTTGGAATTTTTTCCGGAAGTTTATTCCACAAAAATGTCAAATAAATGAAAGGGATTAAAACAATTCCGATAATAGGTAATTCTCTTCTTAAAGTTAAGTTCATGTTTTTATTTTTTAAAAGTTGATATCCATTGCAAAACATCTTCCATTATAGTAGTGTTAATAGAATAAATTACGAATTGCCCTTTTTTCTCTGAAGTAATTAAATCCGCTTGTTTTAAAATATCCAGATGATGCGAAATACTGGGTTTTGAAATATTAAAATGAGCCGCGATTTCACCGGCAGTCAAATCTTTAATTTTCAACAACTCTAATATTTCCCTCCTCGTAGCATCGTTTAAAGCTTTAAAAATGGCATTCATTTTCGTTAGTTAATTATATATTTAGACAAATGTCTAAATACTTTTTCAATTTAGCAAATATTTGTTCCAATATTTTTTGGTAATTTAGCATCAAATAAATTAAAATATGCCAACCGACTGCATCAGCTATCAAAATTCAGGATATTTCTCTTCTTTGATGAATGATTATTTAGATCAAAAAAGTAATTTACATTCTTTGTACCACAGATTTCCCAAACTAGAAAATTTTGAAGATCAAATAATTGAAAAGCAAAAAAACTACGATAATCATAACAGATCCGTTTTAGTTTCCGCTTTGCAAAAACAATATTTGAATATTGAAGCTTCTGTTTTGACCAAATAACATATGATTTATGTTTTTCAAAAACAAAATTCATAATATTATTTTTTTTTATTTTTATACAATAAAGAAAATAACTAAAAATCTAACATTAAAACTCATTAATGTATTTTTTAATCACCGCTAAAAAGTATAAATTTGAAAAACTTAACCTTAAGTTAATATAAAAACTAACCCATTCAATTTGAAAACCCAGTTTGAACTCAAAATTGTACCTGACGACTCCGTTATTTGGAGGAATCTTAAATTGGGTGACGAGAAGGCTTTTTCGTTACTTTTTGAAAAATATTATGATCATTTGGTGCGTTATGGAAACTCTTTGTCTCGCTTTTCAGATAAAGTACAAGATTGCGTTCAAGACGTGTTTACGGATGTTTGGGTATACAGGCAGACTTTAAATGACTCCGTTGTAGTTAAAGCTTATTTGCTGTCAAGTGTGCGCAAAAGAATTGCAAGGCTTCAAGATCGCGAACGTATTTTTCGTAAGACTACATCAGTTGACTCCATTCAATTCCTCCTTGACTTTTCTGTTGAACATCAACTCATCGTTGATGAATCAACTGCCGAGAAAGTATTACATCTCAACAAACTTATAAATGGCTTACCCCCAAGACAAAAAGAAGCCTTGTATCTTCGCTATCATCAAGGTCTAAGTGTCGAGCAAATTGCTGACATGCTAGAGGTTAATTACCAATCTGCAAACAATTTATTGCACCGTGCCTTGTTGAACCTTCGTAAAGAATGGAAAGGGAATATCTCACTACTTTTAATACTCTCGACGAATGTTATTTAGCAGATTATTTAATTAAAAATAAAAATAAGTTATAATTTACTGAGTATATAATAAAAGACCTGTCCTCTTTGTTTTTGTAATCCATAATATCTTGATGCAAGAACGTAACAATTATACCGAAATAGAAGAATTTTTAGCAGATGAGTCATTCCACCTGTGGATCAGATTCGCTGATGACCAAAAAAAATGGGAAGAATGGACTTTAGAAGATCCCAAACGCGCGAAATTAGTAGAGGAAGCGCGATTGTGGTTATTAGCAATGAATGTTCCTGAATCGACGATGTCCAAAATAACTGTTAACGATGCTTTAGAAAGCACTTGGGCAAAAATTAAAAACAAGGAAAAAAATAACAACCAAATTCAAAAATCTACAATAAAGCTTTGGAACAGCAATTGGATTAGAGGAGCGGCAGCACTTCTGCTGTTTGGTTATATATCTACTTGGATATACAATGATTATTATTTTTCAAACAATAATTCTAATATTTACTACGAACTTATTAATAAAAATAGAGAAGGTTTAGTAGAACAAACAAACAATTCAAACAATCCACAGATAATAACTTTATCTGATGGAAGTTCGGTCTTATTACAACCAAACAGCAAGTTGAGTTATCCCAAAATATTTGTTGGAAACGAACGCAAAGTATATCTCTCTGGAGAGGGTTTTTTTGAAATCAGTAAAAATCCAGAGAAACCATTTTTCGTCTTTGCTAATGAGATCGTTACCAAAGTGGTTGGGACCAGTTTTAGGATAAAAGCATACACCAATCAACCAAATGTAGAGGTATTAGTTCGCACAGGCAAAGTAAAAATCAAGTCGAATCAAATAATTGCAAATTCAGAGGAAGAAGAAGTTGTTTTGCTTCCTAACCAGGCATTAAGGTTTGTTCGTAAGGGCCTTACTTTTCATAAAATTACTGATATAACCAAAGATGAAACTTTGGCTCATTCGGTCGGAAATATTGAACATTTGAGTTTTGAATTTACTGATATTCCTGTTTCGCAAATTTTCAGTACTATCGAACAAGCTTATTTGGTAAATATTGATTTTCCAAAAGAGAAGTTAAAAAACTGTCATCTTACAACTTCACTAAATGATCAACCATTGCCAGAAAAATTAAAAATTATTTGTAAAAGTCTTGGAAACAATTCGAATTACGAAATGAACGGAAATCAAATAATCATTACATCAGACGGATGTAATTAATTCTAAATTGCCTATGTAAAATTGTGCATAAAAAAGCGTCGAAAATGCTATAACACTTTCGACGCAATAAAAATTCAACAAACCCTCTGTAAAGGATTTATTGAAATGTTTTTCTTACACCTTTAAACAGTATTAATCAAAACAAACCAAAATTATGAAAAAACCTGTTGTTAAACAACGATTACTTCTTCGAATCATGAAAATAACATTAATTCAGTTTGTCTTGGCACTTGTCTTTTCAAGTGTTACCATGGCAAACAGTGTGAAAGGACAAAGAAAATTGGACACGAAGATTACCATTGCCTTTAACAATTTGAGTTTAGATAACGCCCTATCAAAACTTGAAAAATCTGCACATGTTAAATTTTCTTACAATTCAAGAATGGCTCATCTAGATCAAAAAGTAACCATAGAAGCTAATGATGAACTATTATCAAGTATACTTAACCGAATTTTGAAGCCACTGAATATTATCTATGCTGAAATAAGCAATCAAATTGTGTTGCAAAAGGAAATCTTGCCTGGAGATGGATTTTCTGATAGCGATAATAAAGAATCGGTGATTCAAAACTTATTGACACCCATCATTACGGGTAAAGTAATGGATGAAAAGGGGATTCCTTTACCAGGAGCAACTATACTGGCTAAAGGTACTAATATTGCTGTAATAACAGATGCAAATGGTAACTTCAGAATAGATATGCCAAAAAACAGCACGAAATTAATTATTACTTTTATTGGAATGGAATCCCAAGAAGTTGCCATTGGAAATTATCCGCTCACTATTATTTTAAAAGAAACAGGTCAAAAATTAGAAGAAGTAGTTGTAACTGCTTTTGGTATTAAACGTAAAAAAAACTTATTGCCTTATGCCGCCCAGCAAATTAGTGGTGATGATGTGAATAAAACTCGACTAAACAATATAGCATCAGGTCTTTCAGGAAAAATATCTGGTTTACAAATTACACAAGGAAATTCTGTTGGAGGATCCGTAAATGTAGTAGTGAGAGGGAATAAATCCTTATCAGGAAATAATCAGGCCCTATTTGTTGTAGATGGAGTCCCTGTAGATAATTCAAATACTAATTCAGATTCTCAAAAATCCGGAGCAGGTGGATATGATTATGGTAACGCTGCGGCAGATATTAATCCGGACGACATTCTCTCTATAAATGTTTTAAAAGGAGCAGCTGCTTCGGCCTTGTATGGTTCACGCGCTGCTAATGGAGTCATAATGATAACGACTAAAAAGCCAAAAACTGGATTAGGAATTACTATGAATACTGGGATAACTGTTGGATCAATTGATAAATCTACTTTCGTAAAATACCAACAAGAGTATGGTGCCGGTCGTTCTATTGCTCAAGATAAAGATGGATTTCTGTATTTTGATGCCAATGGCGATGGTATTAAAGATCTAGTTGTTCCTACTTTTGCTCCACGTTCTTGGGGACCACGTTATGACCCTAATTTAATGGTGTATGACTGGGAATCATTCGATCCTGCATCTCCAAATTATCAAAAACCAAAACCTTGGATTGCTCCGAAAAACGGACCAGAAAATTTTTACGAAACAGCTATTTCTAGCAATCATAACATCATGATTGATGGAATGGTAGCAGATAAAGGCTCTTTTAAAATCGGATATACGAGAAATGACGAAAGAGGAGCGCTACCAAATAGTAGCGTGCTGAAAGATATTGTGAATCTTGGTGCTAGCTTCAATATAACAAGTAAATTAGTGGCGAGTGGATTAGTGAATTATTCTCAAGTTAATGGAAAAGGGAGGTATGGAACAGGATACGATAGCGGACGGAATGTCAATAGTAATTTCCGCCATTTTAACCAAACTAACGTAGATGTTTCCGAACTAAGGGATGCTTATTTTAGAAATAGAAAAAACGTAACTTGGAACTGGGCAGACCCAACTAAGCTAACCAATTTAGTTCCGGCTTTTTCAGATAATCCTTATTGGGTAGTTTACGAAAATTATCAAAATGACAACAGAAATAGGGTAATTGGAAACGTATCCCTTAATTACAAAATTACTGACTGGCTTGATCTTTTAGGTAGAGTTTCAGTAGACACATACCATGAAGCTCAACAAGAACGAAGAGCAGTTGGAAGTGCAGGTGTTTCATCTTATTCCCGTTTTGACAGAGATTATAATGAAACAAACTATGATTTACTGGCCACAGTTAATAAAAAAATAAATGAGGATTTTGGATTTAATGGATTGGCCGGAGTAAACATCAGAAGAAATACGGTATCTTCTGTTTTTTTACAAACAACTGGTGGATTAGTTATACCGAATCTTTATGCTATTTCTAATTCTAAAGGAATCATTCCTGCCCCGGTAGAATCTTATCAATCAAAAGCCGTTGATGGAGTATTTGGAGGAGTTACTTTTAGCTATAAAGATTTTCTTTTACTCGATGGAACCCTGCGTCGAGACAAATCATCTACGTTACCTGAAAATGCAAATGCTTATAATTATTATGCTATTTCAGGCAGTTATGTATTTTACCATCATTTACAAAAATTAAATTGGTTATCATCTGGAAAAGTCAGAGTAAACTATGCAACTGTAGGAAATGATGCAGCATTTGGAAGTCTTAAAGATGTTTACGTTAAACCAAATCCATTTGACAGCACCCTGCTCTTCTCTTTACCTAATACTAAAAACAACAGTGAATTAAGACCTGAGAATACTATTAGTAAAGAAATTGGTTTAGAAATGTCTTTCTTTAATAATAGATTAGGTTTTGATGCGTCCTATTACCATACTAACACCGTAGACCAAATAATTCCTGTTGCTACATCGACAGCAATCGGTTATTCAAGTAAATTCTTAAACGCAGGTGATATTGAAAATAAGGGTATTGAAGTTTCATTATATGCGACGCCTGTTAAAAGCAACGATTTTTCTTGGAATGTAAATGTAAACTTCACCAGAAATAGAAATAAAGTATTATCGCTTTATAACGATAGTAAAAACCTGCAATTAGGTACTTTTCAAGGTGGGGTAAGTTTAAATGCATCAATTGGTAAACCTTATGGAGAATTACAATCCGTAACTTATGAAATGTTAAATGGAGAAAGATTAATCAAACCAAACGGATTATATCAATTCACTTCTACAACTTCTAATGTTATTGGAAATGTAAATCCTGATTGGATAGGTGGTTTAAGCAATAGCTTCAGATATAAAAACTTAACTTTAAGTTTCTTAATTGATGTTAAAAAAGGAGGACAATTATTTTCTCTAGATATGTATTATGGAACTATCTCTGGTATTTTACCCGAAACGGTTGGATTAAATGATCTTGGAAATCCAAAACGTGATCCAGTTGCAAATGGCGGTGGTGTAATTTTACCAGGCGTAACAGCAAACGGTCAACCCAATACAAATAGAGTAACAATTGTTTCAGGAACAAGTTCGTATCAAGCACAGTCAGATTTTGTTTATGATGCTGGTTTTGTAAAACTGAGAGAATTAGCTATTTCATATTCACTTCCTAAAACAATTATTTCGAAAATGAAAGCAATAAATGACATCGAATTTTCATTGACTGGTAGAAATTTATGGCTAATCCATAAAAATGTACCTTATGCTGATCCGGAAGAAAACTTATCATCAGGAAATATTTCAGGCTATCAAAGTGGCTCCTACCCTACTGTACGTGCTATTGGCTTTAATGTTAAAATAAAATTATAAACTAAGAATCATGAAAAAAAGATATATAACTACAGTACTACTTGGTATTTTAACAATTAGTGCCTGTACAGAAAATATTACTCGTTTTAATGAAGAGACAAAACTTGCTAGTAGCGTTCCCGCCGGAAGTTTGTTTTCAAATTCAGTAAAAACACTCTCCGACGGATTGGCTTCAGCGAGTGTCAATGTAAATATATTTCGCCATTTTGTAAATCATTGGGCTCAAGCCGTCATTCAGGAAGAAGCAAATTTTGATTACATTACACGAGCAATTAATGATGCTTGGTGGACTCGTATGTATCGTGATGTATTAAACGATTTAAAAGAAAGTGCACGAATTATAAATAAAGATGCGACTTTAAATCCGATGCAGAAAACAAATCAATTAGCTATGATTGATATTATGCAGGTATACACTTTTAATATTTTATTGACTACTTTTGGTGATATCCCTTATACTCAATCTCTAGATGACCAAAAGTTATTTCCTATCTATGATGATGCAAAAACTATCAATGCAGATTTAATGCAAAGATTAGATAACGACATCAATAAATTAAGTACAAGTGCCCCAGGATTTACTACTACAGAAGATATCCTCTTCCAAGGATCTGTATCTAAATGGATTTCTTTTGCTAATTCACTGCAAGTAAGAATGGCAATGACTTTAGCGGATGTAGATAATGCAAAAGCAAAAGCAGCTTTTGAAAAAGCAGAACCAATGGCTATTAATTCTATAGCTAATGATACCTTTATTAAATATTTTAGTGCTACACCAAATAACAATCCATTATATGATCAATTAGTATTAGCAAACCGCACGGATTATATAGCTGCAAAAGATTTAATGGATATATTAAATAATTTTTTAGATCCTCGCAAACCTGGATTTTTTGGTGTAAATAATGTGGGAGAATATGTTGGCGGAATAATGGGAGCACCAAGTGATTATCCAAAAATGTCTAAACCAAGTGCTCGTGTTGCTGCACCAAGCGCACCTAATACATTAATAGATTATGTGGAAATGGAGTTTTATAGAGCTGAAGCTAAAGAACGCGGATATACTGTATCGGGAACAGCTGAATCGCATTATAATAACGCCATAAAAGCTTCAATAATCTATTGGGGAGGAACAAGCTTGCAGGCAGATACTTATTTATTAAGACCAAACGTAGCTTATTCAACTGCGACTGGCGGATGGAAACAAAAAATTGGTTTCCAAAAATGGATTGCATTATACAATCGTCCATTTGAAGGATGGCTAGAAGTTCGTCGATTAGATTTCCCTAAGTTAACAGTTCCAGTAAATGCTATATCTGGATTTCCAAACCGACTAAAATATCCTTCAAGTGAACAACAGCTAAATGGAGCAAATTATAGTAAAGCGGCGGCAAAAATTGGTGGTGATAAAAGTGAAACAAAATTATTTTGGGACATCTTCTAATTAATAAATAGACAAAAGACATATGAAAAAGTCAATTCTAATCCTATTCCTATTATCAACAAAACTCCTGTTTGCCCAAGATCGTTTAACAGGAAAAAACTTTGCCACTAGATCTGAAGTAATTGGGCAACACGGAATGGTGGCGTCAAGCCAACCATTAGCCACCCAAATTGGAATAGATATTTTAAAAAAAGGAGGGTCTGCTGTCGATGCAGCAATAGCCGTTAATGCTGCATTAGGTCTTATGGAACCAACAGGTAGTGGTATTGGTGGTGACCTGTTTGCAATTGTATGGGAGGCCAAAACCAAAAAACTATATGGCTTAAACGCAAGTGGACGATCGCCAAAAGCACTGACTTTAGATTATTTTAATAAAAATAACATAAAGCATATTCCCCCTAGTGGTCCTTTACCAGTAACTGTTCCGGGCTGCGTTGATGGTTGGTTCGAATTACATAATAAATTCGGAAAAATACCAATGAAGGACATCTTAAATCCCAGTATAAAATACGCCGAGGAAGGCTTTCCAACTACCGATTTAATAGCTTATTATTTACAAATTACATTGAAAAAATATATGAAAATGTATCCAAATGTAAAAGAAACATATACGGTTGATGGTAAGTTGCCTCAAAAAGGAGATATTACTAAAAACATTTTCTTAGCAAATACTTATAAAAAAATTGCTAAAGGTGGAAGGGACGCTTTTTATAAAGGAGATATTGCGAGAGAAACTGCTAAATTTATTCAAGATCAAGGAGGCTTCTTAGCTTACGAAGATTTCACTACTCATAAATCTGATTGGATTGAGCCGGTTTCAACAAATTACAGAGGTTATGATGTTTGGGAATTACCCCCTAATGGCCAAGGTATATCTACCTTACAAATGTTAAATATTATTGAAGGGTATGATTTTACTAAAATACCTTTTGGTAGTGCTGAACATTTGCATATTGTAAACGAAGCTAAAAAACTTGTTTTTGAAGACCGAGCAAAATACTATGCGGATCTAGATTTTATGAAAATTTCAGTAACTGATTTGTTATCAAAAGAGTATGCATCACAACGTAGATCATTAATCAATCCTGACAATGCCGGTACATTTAAAGCTGGAAAAGAAAGTAATGGTGGTACTGTTTATTTAACTGTAGCTGATAAAGACGGTAACATGGTTTCACTAATACAAAGTAACTACAGAGGAATGGGTTCTGGAATGGTACCACCTAAATTAGGTTTTATGCTTCAAGATCGAGGGGAATGTTTCAATATTGCCGAAGGAACACCAAATTCATATGCGCCCCAAAAAAGACCTTTTCATACTATAATCCCTGGTTTTGTAACAAAAAAAGGAATTCCATTTATGAGTTTTGGCGTGATGGGTGGCGATTTTCAACCTCAAGGACATGTACAGATATTAATGAATATGATTGATTTTGGAATGAACCTACAAGAGGCAGGCGATGCACCTAGATTCGAACATATTGGTTCTACCAATTTTACAGGCGAATTAGCGGAAGGTAAAGGAGAAATTCTGATTGAAAATGGATTTGACTTCGAAGAAATAAAAAAATTAATTCAAAAAGGACACAAAGTTGGATTTGGTGGCTATTATGGCGGCTACCAAGCAATCATGTTTGACTCGGAAAGAAAAGTATATTTTGGGGCTTCGGAAAGTAGAAAAGATGGTCAGGCTACTGGGTATTAACTGACTTTTTTTAAAAAGAGTATAGTATTGAACAACAGGAATTAGCATTATATAAATTTTAATACAATGAAAGTTAAAAACTTATTTACATTATTCATATTATTTTTTGTTGCTAGTCACAATAGCAATGCTCAAATGAAATTCCCATCACCAATTGAGGGAGATTATTTAATTAAAGATTTTGTCTTTAAAAGTGGTGAACATATTGATAAACTCAAACTTCATTATACAACAATTGGAAAACCAACCAAAGATATAAATGGAAAAATCAACAATGCGGTTTTGATAATGCATGGCACTACTGGAAGCGGAACTAACTTTTTAAGCGAACAGTTTGGAGGAAATTTGTTTGAAAAAGGACAATTACTGGATGCTACAAAATATTTTATCATTCTACCTGATGACATTGGTCATGGTAAGTCATCTAAGCCAAGTGATGGCATGAGGATGAAATTTCCTAAATACAATTACGATGATATGGTATTAGTGAACTATAAATTACTAACAGAACATTTAAAAGTAGATCATCTCCGTCTAGTGATGGGTACATCAATGGGGGGAATGCACACTTGGGTTTGGGGCTACACTTATCCAGATTTTATGGATGCTTTGATGCCGTTAGCTAGTTTACCCGTGGAAATAGCTGGCAGGAATCGTATTCAAAGAAAAATGGCTATTAAATTAATAGAGATGGATTCGAAGTGGAAGAATGGTGATTATGTTAAACAACCAAAGGAAGGAATGACTGGCGCAATACTGTCACTTATGTTTATGGTTAGTAGCCCTTTGCAATGGCAATTAAATGCTCCTACTAGAGAAAAAGCAGAAATCATGATGGATAAAACCTTAAATAGATACTTGTCACTATTAGATGCTAATGATCTAATTTATGCCTTTGATTCATCTAGAGATTACAATCCGCAACCTCATTTATCCCATATTAAAGCACCTTTAATTGCTATAAATTCAGCTGATGATCAAGTAAATCCTCCTGAATTAGGTATAATGGAGAAAGAAATCAAAAATGTTAAAAATGGCAAATACATATTATTACCAATAACAGATAAAACGTCAGGCCATGGAACGCATTCAAATCCTAAAATTTGGGGACAATATCTAAAAAATCTACTTAGAGAGTCGGAACCAATATACTAATTAAAATTCAATAGCAATCTTATCCTTTGAGGAAATCTTTTGCATTTATCATACGCTTGTTCTTTCAAAAATTATTTTTTCTCGCTTTTTACGAAAAAAAACGAATTAAGTAAATAAACCAACTTAAATTTGTTCTGGCACTAGATAAATATTTAATCGATACAAAAAGTGTAAAAGTAAAGTAAGAAAAGAAACGTTTAAGATTACTTATTCTAACTCAATATAAACTTTTACCAGTGAGTCAGGTAATTTTAGAAATACTTCTCTAAATAAATTTTAAAAAAATACAAAAAAGGTTGCTCTTTAAAAGGCAACTTTTTTTTTAGGCAATTTCTGGATAAGCTATCTACATTATTTTTCTTTTAAAACTAATAGATTAATTTTTAAAAAATCAAATGATATAACATTCTTTTTCATCCATATTTGAGAGAAGTCACATTATGGAAGCAAATGATGAGAACTTTCCTTTTGTGAAATAACAAACTTCGAGAACATAAATTAATTATGATAATTATATTTCACTAAATGCAAAAGCACTTTAGTAATTGTTATTTAAATGGAAGTAAAATAATAAAAGTATGCAACGTAAACTGCTTTGAAAAAACAGTGGAAATTGATTAAAAATAAAAAATAAAAATTCAGCATTTCACAAAGCTTTCTTAAACTAAAAATTATAGCTTTACTTTTCATAATTTAGCATCAAATAAATTTCAATATGCCAACCGACTGTATCAGCTATCAAAATTCAGGATATTTTTCTTCTTTGATGAATGATTATTTAGATCAAAAAAGTAATTTACACTCTTTATACAACAGATTTCCCAAACTAGAAAATTTTGAAAATCAAATCCTCGAAAAACAAAAAAACTACAACAATCATAACAGATCCGTTTTAGTTTCCGCTTTGCAACAACAATATGCTTCTATTTCATCTTCTGTTTTAACGAAACAAAATATCGAAGTTTTAGCGCTTCCCAACACATTCACCGTAACAACGGGCCACCAGCTAAATTTATTCAGCGGACCTTTGTATTTTTTGTACAAAATTATTTCGACCATAAATTTAACGAATGAATTAAAAGCAAAATATCCTTCTTATAATTTTGTTCCCATTTATTGGATGGCAACCGAAGATCACGATTTTGAAGAGATTAATTATTTCAATTTCAAAGGAAAAAAATTCAGATGGAACACCGAAAGCACCGGTCCTGTTGGCAGATTATCGACTAAAGGCTTAGAGGATTTCTTTGACGTATACGCACTTGAATTGGGTTCCAGTACAAACGCAGAAGCGATAAAAAAATTATTTAAAGAATCTTACCTAAATCACGATAATTTAGCGGATGCTACAAGATATTTGGCCAACGCACTTTTTGGATTATACGGTTTGGTAATTCTGGATGCAGATAATTCCGACTTAAAACGAGCTTTTATGCCTTTTGCAAAAGAAGAATTATTGCATCAAACTTCACATCAATTAGTCCTAGAAACAGCTGAAAAATTAAAAGAGTATACCGTTCAAGTTAATCCCCGCGAGATAAATTTATTTTATATTGAAGATAATATACGAGAACGAATTGTTCTTGAAAATGGAAAATACAAAGTAAACCACACCAAGATTGAATTTTCGGAAACTGAAATTTTAGAATTACTGGAAAATCATCCGGAGAAATTCAGTCCAAATGTGATTATGCGTCCGTTGTATCAAGAAGTAATTTTACCCAATTTATGTTACATTGGCGGAGGCGGAGAAATTGCATATTGGCTGGAACTAAAATCTTTCTTTGATGCTGCAAAAGTAACTTTTCCAATACTTTTATTAAGAAACTCAGTACTGCTGGCCACCGAAAAACAAGCTAAAAAAGCGGAGAAGTTACACTTAAATTGGACTAATCTATTTTCTAAACAATCCAATTTAATCAACAGTAAAACCAAAGAATTATCGGAGTTTCCAATAGACTTAACACCTATTAAAGAGCAGTTACGAAAACAATTTGAAGCGCTTTTTGAAATGGCAAATCATACCGATGAATCATTCATGGGAGCAGTAAAAGCACAAGAAGTAAAACAAACCAAAGGATTAGAAAATCTGGAAAAACGTTTGCTTAAAGCACAAAAAAGAAAATTAAGCGATGTTTTGCAACGCATCACCGATTTACAAAATGATTTGTTTCCAAATCAAAGTTTGCAGGAACGTCAAGCAAATTTTTCCGAATTTTATTTAGAAAATGGAGACAATCTGATTCCAATGATTATTAATCAATTGAAACCTTTGGAACAAAATTTCGATATAATTTTATTGCCATAAACTTAAATTTTCATCAAGACACGAAGTACTATTAACCATAACCAACCAAAAAAGATGACCAAAGAACGTTTAATTTCACTGGATACATTTAGAGGATTTACAATTTTATTTATGACAATTGTAAATAATCCTGGAAGTTGGACTTCGATTTATCCCCCTTTGGAACACGCGGAATGGAATGGTTGCACCCCCACCGATTTGGTCTTTCCTTTCTTTATTTTTATAATGGCGGTAGCCATATCTTTTGCAATGCCAACTAAACAGTTTGACAGCGCTACTTTTAATAAAATAACAATACGTGGATTACGGATTTTTTGTTTGGGATTATTTCTTAATTTTTTTGGTAAAATAGAAATTTTGGGTCTGCAAGGAATTCCATTATTGTTGAGTCGATTAGTAATAACTATTGGAGTAAGTTATGCGCTTTTGGGCAATTTCAGTCTGAAAATCAAGACCTATTTGACACTTTTTGTTTTTGTTGTCTTATTGTTTCTAGCTTACAGCGGTATCGAAGCGTATCAAGAAGTTAGAATTCCCGGAGTATTACAACGAATCGGGATTGTGTATTTTTTTGTTTCTCTTTTGTACTTAAAAACGAATCAAAGAACACAACTTCTAACCGCAGTATCACTATTGCTGCTGTATTGGGGATTAATGGCTTTTGTACCCGTTCCGGGAATTGGAGCAGCAAACTTTGAAAAAGGGACCAACTTAGGTGCTTGGTTAGATAGTGTACTATTAGAAGGACACATGTGGATTTTTTCAAAAACTTGGGATCCCGAAGGCATATTAAGTACAATTCCCGCAATTGCTTCAGGAATAATCGGGCTACTTATTGGACAATTGATCAACAGTTCTTTACCAAAGTTGGAAATTGTCAAAAAGATGGCTATAGTAGGTTTAACAGTTACATTATTGGGGCTACTTTGGAACATCGTGTTTCCTATCAACAAATCACTTTGGACCAGCTCCTATGTTTTATATACTTCTGGATTGGCAATACTGTGTTTAACCGTTTCATTTTATTTAATTGAAGTTGCAAATTATAAAAATTGGACAAAGCTATTTTTAATTTGGGGAGTAAATCCAATGGTTGTATTCTTTTTCTCTGGTATTATTCCGCAAGGATTGAGAATGATTCAATTTCAAAACCCTCAAATACCAACAGAACAAATTAATCTTCAAAAATATCTGTATACTTTTTGGATTGCACCATTTTTCGATAATCCTTTATTGGCATCCTTGGTCGGAGCTTTAATTTATGTTGGAATTTGGTCTTTCATTTTGTGGTTATTTTATAAAAACAAGCTGATTTTTAAAGTATAAATAACAAAAATAGCACTTATAACAAATAAAAGCCTCATAACTGCTGATTTAATAATTTCAATTCAAAAAAAAGTCTATTTTTGCACAAAATTTAAAAAAAGAAAATAAAATGGCTACTAATAGAACTTTTACAATGATTAAGCCTGATGGCGTTGAAAACGGACACATCGGAAATATATTAGCAATGATCACAACTGCTGGTTTCAAAATCGTTTCTTTGAAATTAACTCAATTAACTGTTGCTGATGCACAAGCATTTTATGCTGTTCACGCTGCAAGACCATTCTACGGTGAATTAGTTGAATTCATGACTCGTGGTCCTATTGTTGCTGCTATTTTAGAAAAAGACAACGCTGTTGAAGATTTCAGAACATTAATTGGTGCTACAAACCCAGCTGAAGCTGCTGAAGGAACTATCCGTAAAGCATACGCAACTTCTATTGGAGAAAATGCAGTTCACGGTTCTGATAGCGATGAAAATGCAGCTATCGAAGGTGCTTTCCATTTTGCTGGAAGAGAGCAGTTCTAGATTTTAGAATGTTGATTAACGATTTTTGATTGCAGATTTAAAAATCATCACATAAAAAATTCCCGTTTCCAAAAGAAACGGGAATTTTTTATATCTACTAAAATCTGAAATGAAAAATCTGCATTCTTAAATCAAAAATCTTTATCTCAAAACTACGTCCTTAACCACGTCACGACGCAATTCTTCGTTGATCATCGCGACAATTTTGGATCTTCCATGACTTAATTCTTCTCTCAAAACCGAAGAAGTCAACTCTACATATAAAGTCGAACCTTTCAAAACTACATTTCTGGTATAACTATTAACACCGTTCCCCATCAGGTTTTTCCAAGCATCCTTTACGTCAATCTGGTCCATTCCTGGCTGCAGTTTGTTTACTTGGATGATTTGTTTCAAAACATCCCCTATCGTACTTTGATTATTTAGTCTTTTTGCCATCGCCCAGAAGATTTATTGGTCCAGTTTTCTTATAATGATATTCCTTTTTCTCCGCGTTTTTCAGCACCATTTCTTCATCCGAAAGTGAGACTAATTCCTCGCTCCACTTTGTAAACGGAGTCGAATAATCCAGAAAAACTTGATCCGCTGCAAAACGTACCGTTACATTTTCATAGGTGTTATTTACCAAGAAAGTACCATCTAATTGCGGCATAACTTTCTTCCGCATTCCGCTGTTGTTCTTGCCTATTTGGAAAAAATCATAACTTTCATTCATCCCATAATCCTTATCTTTCCCTTGGTCAAAAACTACTTTTTCGATTTCCCAATACCCATTAATTTTAGAAACATCAGCGGGTTTTATCTTTTGCTGACAAGCAACAAATAACAGTGAAATAAATAAAATTCTAAAGGTATTTTTCATATAATTATTATTTTTAGGAGCAATTTCCTGCTGTCCACTATATCTTTTTCTTGTCATTCTTCCTTCGTCAGAATCTCAAGAAAAAGGATGCCTCCCGACACTTCGGGATCATCAGGGCTAGGAAATTCGAAACAAAATAAAGTTTTCGTTTCGAAGACAAAGTTAAACTTATTAAACTCAAAGAAAACAAAAAAAGTAAAAACGAATTAAACTATTTTATATATTTTTGGTCTTAAACTAATTAGAAATAAATCAGTCGTAAGATGCCAAAAATAATCTATAGTTTTCTAATCCTATTCCTATGTATCAGCTGCAATTCTGAAACATCGGACTCCAAGCCAACTCCTGTACTAACAGAAACAATTTATTTTCCACCAGTAACAGGTACTAGTTGGGAAACAAAATCCATAGCTAGTTTGGGATGGAAACAAGCTGCCGTTCAACCGCTTTTAGACTATTTAGAACTAAAACATTCAAAGGGTTTCATTATTCTTGTCAACGGAAGAATTGTATTGGAAAATTATTTCAATGGCCATTCAGCATCGACTAATTGGTATTGGGCAAGTGCCGGAAAAACATTGACTTCAACAGTTACAGGAATTGCGCAACAAGAAAATCTTATAAATATCAACAATAAAGTTTCTCAATATATTGGAACGGGTTGGACAAGTGAGACTTTAGCACAAGAAAACTTAATTACATGCAAAAACTTACTCACCATGACTTCCGGTATCGAAGATATTGCCAATGGCGATGCTATTTCTCCTGCAAGTCTTCAATACAAAGCCGATGCAGGAACGCGTTGGGCGTATCATAACGTATATGTAAAATTGCAAGACGTGATTGCACAAGCTTCGGGACAAACCTGGACAAATTATTTCAATGCCAAATTAAGAGACAAAATAGGAATGGATGGCGCTTGGTTTCAATCAGGAAATAATTCTGTTTATGGAAGTACAACACGCAGTATGGCTCGTTTTGGATTGTTAATGTGCAATAAGGGAAAATGGAAAAATGATGTTATTTTAAACGAAACCTATTTTAACGAAGCAACAACCACTTCTCAAAACATAAACCTTGGGTACGGCTATTTATGGTGGCTAAACGGAAAAAGCACTTATCATTTACCGCAATCACAAGCAACGTTTCCCGGAAGTATCATTCCAACTGCTCCAAGCGATATGTTTATGGCTTTGGGTAAAAATGACCAAAAAATATATGTCGTTCCCAGCAAAAATATGGTAGTGATTAGAATGGGCGATGCGGCCGATAATGTAAATCTTGCTTTATCAGATTTTGATTCTGTTTTATGGCAAAAAATAAATGCTTTGTATCAATAATAAACTACCTATTTTTTATTCTTTTTATCATTCCAACAACAAAGAATATTAAACCAAATACTAACAAAAAGTAATAGAGTTCGCGGTTTTTATCTCTAACAAGATTAGCCAAAACAAAAGAAATGATGCTGACTAAATAAAGATACATCGTTGGTATATTTTTAAAAGAAGAAAAATTCATTGTATTATATTATTTAAAAAAACTATCTACAAATTCGTATTTATTAAAAACCTGCAAATCTTCAATTCCTTCTCCTACGCCAATGTATTTCACAGGAATCTGAAATTGATCCGAAATACCAATTACTACTCCACCTTTGGCAGTTCCATCTAGTTTAGTAACCGCAAGAGAAGTCACTTCGGTAGCGGCAGTAAATTGCTTGGCTTGCTCGAAAGCGTTTTGACCTGTAGAACCATCCAAAACTAATAAAACATCGTGTGGTGCATCACCTACCACTTTTTGCATTACTCGTTTAACTTTGGTTAATTCGTTCATCAAATTGACTTTATTATGCAGACGACCGGCAGTATCTATAATTACGATATCGGCATCTTGAGCAACCGCTGATTGCAAAGTATCAAAAGCGACTGATGCAGGATCACTTCCCATATTTTGTCTTACAATAGGAACACCTACTCTATCGGCCCAAATTTGTAATTGATCAATCGCTGCGGCACGAAAAGTATCTGCAGCACCCAAAACTACTTTGTAACCCGCTTTTTTAAATTGAAATGCCAACTTTCCGATAGTCGTTGTTTTACCAACTCCGTTTACACCGACTACCATTAAAACATAAGGTTTCGTTTGAATTGGAATTACAAATTCAGTTGCTTCACCCGAGTTGGTTTCAGATAATAAACTCGCAATTTCTTCTCTAAGGATTTGATTAAGTTCATCTATCCCTAGATATTTGTCTGCAGCTACACGACTTTCTATTCGAGTAATTATTTTTAATGTGGTGTTTACTCCAACATCCGAAGCCACAAGAATTTCTTCCAGATTATCTAAAACGTCATCATCAACTTTAGTCTTTCCAGCAACCGCTTTAGTCAATTTTGAAAAGAACGTAGTTTTTGATTTTTCCAGACCTTTGTCTAATGATTCTTTTTTCTCTGGGGAAAATATTCTTTTAAAAAAACTCATTGTATAAATAGTATTAAAAATGAAGTATTTAGACTTAAATAGCCAATACGATTTTCTAACGGTAAATATAGAAAATAAAAAAGCTACTTCCGAATGAAAGTAGCTTTTCTATATACTGCTATTGTAAATTACTTCTTTTTCAAGAACTCATCTACTGCTTCCGGAGTCATAATAGATTCTACGAATGTATATGCTCCTGTTACTGGAGATTTCACCATTTTGATGGCTTTTGATAATCTCTTAGAAGATGTCTGTAACGTTGCTACTGTTTTCTTTGCCATGACTAATTATTTTTTTATTTGAAATTTCTAAAAGTAAAAATCTCTAATTAATGTATTATTTCAAATTTTTAAAAGTAAAAACCTCTAATTATTTAATTTCTTTGTGAACAGTTACACGTTTCAAGATTGGATTAAATTTCTTAATCTCTAATCTGTCTGGAGTATTTTTTTTGTTCTTTGTTGTGATGTATCTTGAAGTCCCTGCAACACCTGATGTCTTGTGTTCAGTACATTCTAAAATTACCTGGATTCTATTACCTTTCTTTGCCATCTTGCTATTTTTTTATTTTGGAAGGGATTATTTGATAAATCCTTCTGACTGAGCTTTTTTCAAAACCGCAGCAATTCCATTTTTATTAATTGTTTTTATCGTAGATGCAGCTACTCTTAGAGTAATCCATCTATCTTCTTCTGGAAGATAAAAACGCTTTTTAACTAAGTTTACAGAAAATTTTCTCTTAGTTTTGTTCATAGCGTGAGAAACGTTATTTCCTACCATCGCTCTTTTACCTGTAAGGTCACAAACTCTTGACATTATACTATCTTTTATCGTTATTCAAATCGAGGGTGCAAAGAAAAGAAAAATAAACCTATAATGCAAAATATTTAATGCACATTTTTCAAAATTTCTTTCTGTAATATTTCTAAACTCTTGATTACAGTTCTATCTATCACTTTTTCACGTGGTTGCCCAAAATTAAATTCTTCAACAATTATATCATTTGGCGTAGCCAATGCAATAAAAACGGTCCCAAGTTCCCTATTTGAGTCTCCTTTTGACGGACCAGCGTTTCCAGTTGTCGCAATTGCGTAATCTGTTTTCATCATTTTTTTTATGCTCAATGCCATCGCCGAAACCACCTCTCGGCTCACCACAGAATGTTCTTTTATGAGACTTTCCGGTATACCTAGTACATTGATTTTAGTTTCTGTCGCATAGGAAACGACGCTCCCTTTAAAATACTGAGAGGACCCAGCAACAGAAGTTAATACTTGAGCAATCTTTCCTCCGGTACAACTTTCGGCCGTTGAAATGGTTTTATTTTGTTTTGCCAGAATTCTACCTACAACAACTTCAATCGTTTCGTCTTCATCAAAACCCACGATAATATCGTGAATGATGGCATCCAAAGTTTTTACATTTTCATCAATAGCCGCTTCTAACTTTTCTTTGTCAGTACCACGGGCAGAAAGTCTCAAACGAACCCTTCCCGGAGCAGGCAAATAAGCCAATTTTATAAATTCAGGAAGGTTATTTTCCCAATCTTCAATTCGCTCTGCAACAAGGCTTTCACCTTGGCCGTAGGTAAGAATTGTTTTATGGATAATATAAGGACGCTTGTACTCTCGAACTACTTTCGGGATGATTTCATTTTCTACTAAATACTTCATTTCATAAGGTACTCCTGGAAGTGAAATGAAAACGGTGTTTTCTTTTTTCATCCACATACCGGGCGCTGTGCCCACTTGATTATGAAGCACCGTGCATTTAGATGGCACAAGAGCTTGGTCTTTATTAACTTGCGAAGCTTTTCTATTCATCACGCGCTCAATTAACTCAATCACGTGGCTTTCGACTTCTTTATTAACTATTAATTCATCTTCGAAATAGTCGCAGAATGTTTTTTTGGTAATATCATCTTTTGTTGGCCCAAGACCGCCAGTAATAATCACCAAATCTACCGTATTTTGAAGCTTCGCAAAAGTATCAAGAATGTCTTGTTTATTATCACTTATCGAAATCATTTCGTGAATCTCCACTCCTATTCGATCTAATGATTTTGCAATAAAACCCGAATTAGTATCGACAATTTGTCCTATTAAAATTTCGTCACCTATAGTAATTATGGTTGCTTTCATTTTTTGAAGTTGAAGGAGTTTTTTTTTGAGAGTTTAATTTTAAAAAGGAACATCTAAATTAGCACATTCCGCTTTTGCGTGAGGGATAAAAGTGAAAATCCTCTCTCGTCTCGTTTTAAGAACGAGACGAGAGAGATTGTAACGGATAGCCCGACCCGACCTTTTGGGAGGGTCACGCCCAAATTTTACAAATCGAAGTCTTTCTTGATTTCTTTGATAGCATCGTTAATCTGAGTCTTGACGCTTTTAAAAGTCTCTTTTATTTCTTTCTTTTTGCCTTCCGCTTTTGTCCAAGCTTCAATTTGCAGAATTTCTTCAAAAGCGACATTCAAACCTAGCAAATCGAGCGTAGGTTTGATTTTGTGAGCATAAGCATAAGCATGTTTATGATCTTTCTTTTTTATTCCTTCTTTGATTTGCATTAAATCTTCTGGAACTTCGGTTACAAACAAAGTCAGAATTTCATTTACAAATTCTGGATCGTTATCTGAAAGTGCGTACACTTTGGAAAGGTTATATTTTAAAGCCATTATTTTACTTGTATTCTAAAGAGTTGTTGTCCTTCTAAAAATCCTTCTAAAACATCGTCCGGTTTTACCGCAGCAACTCCTTCTGGAGTTCCTGTGAAAATAATATCGCCAATTTTCAATGTAAAAAACTGAGAAACATAAGAAATCAGTTCGTCAATTTTCCATAACATAAAGCTGGAATTACTTTTTTGTACCGTTTCATTATTGTTCGTTAATTCAAATGTAAGATTTTCTAACGAATTAAATTTATTTTTCGGTAAAAATTCTCCTATAACTGCCGAACCGTCAAATGCCTTAGATTTTTCCCATGGCAACCCTTTTGCTTTTAATTTATCTTGCAAATCGCGAGCGGTAAAATCGATTCCTACACTAATCTCGTCATAATATTTATGAGCAAACTTAGGTTCTATATATTTTCCAACTTTACTGATTTTTACAATAATTTCGATTTCGTGATGAACATCTTCCGAAAATTCCGGAATTACGAACGGATGCTGCTTCAATAAAACGGCCGAATCCGGTTTCATAAAAACCACAGGTTCCGTTGGTCTTTCGTTCTGTAATTCTTCTATATGGTTGGTATAATTTCTACCGATGCAGATTATTTTCATTTGTTTTGAGTTGCTAAGTTACTAAGCTATAAGGTTGCTAAGAAAATAAGTAGCGAAAAAAACTTAGAGCCTCAGAAAATTATATACTTAGAACCTTATTTCGTATTCAATTTTCTAAGCTTAATTGCCGTTAAAACTTTCTTGGTATACAAAGGAAAATCGGCATTTTGAATCCAACTAAAATAACCTGGCTCTGTTTCTAAGACCTTATCAACTTTCACTCCTTTGTGTTTTCCAAATGCGAAAATCTCTTCGTTATCTTTATCAAAAGCGATCATCCCTGCAAAATCAGCAATCTTTTTTCTGGTTGAAAATTCCGAAAGCAATTTCATGTCATTTTCCAATTCCGGATAACGATCTAATTGTGCTTTTAGGATTTCATAAGTTGCCATAGTATCCGCTTCTGCCGAATGTGCATTTTCCAATCCTTTATCACAATAGAATTTTAAAGCTGCTGACAAGGTGCGTTCTTCCATTTTATGAAAGATAGTTTGAACATCTACCGAAACTTTTCCTTTCATGTCAAAATCTACTCCAGCACGCAATAATTCCTCCGCCAACAACGGAATATCAAAACGATCCGAGTTAAATCCAGCCAAATCACTGTCTTTAATCATGGCATGAACCTGCGAAGCTAATTCAATAAATGTTGGCTCATTGGCTACTTTTTCATCTGTAATTCCATGAACCGCGGTTGTTTGTGCAGGAATAGGAATGGTTGGATTCACTAACCATGTTTTGCTTTCTTTGTTTCCGTTAGGGAAAACTTTGAATATTGAAATTTCCACAATTCTATCTTTTCCGATATCAATTCCTGTAGTTTCCAGGTCGAAAAAACAAATTGGTTTACTAAGTTTGAGTTCCATTTTATATTTTTATAATAGTACAAATGTAAATTTTAAACACGAAATTCACGAATTATGACAAATTAATTTCACTCAAAAAAATAAGGTTTTTTGAGTGATAAAAAAGTTTTAAAAAACAAAACCCGACAGATTTTTTTTCAAAATTTGTCGGGTTTGTACGTGATTATTTATTTTTATAAATCTCTGTTTACATCAAATGCTTCTAGGTATTCCGCTACTCGTTTGACAAAACTTCCTCCCAGCGCACCATCTACAACTCTATGGTCATAACTGTGCGATAGGAACATTTTTTGACGAATTCCTATGAAATCACCTTCCGGAGTTTCAATAACCGCTGGCATTTTACGAATCGCTCCAAGAGCTAAAATCCCAACTTGCGGCTGATTCAAAATTGGAGTACCAAATACACTTCCAAAAGTCCCCACATTAGTAACGGTATAAGTTCCACCTTGCGTATCGTCCGGTTTTAACTTTCCTGCTTTTGCACGACCACCTAAATCGTTTACCGCTTTTGCCATACCAACTAAGTTTAATTGATCTGCATTTTTTATTACTGGAACAATTAGATTACCGTTTGGCAATGAAGCTGCCATACCTAAATTAATATTTTTCTTTTTGATGATAAAATTGCCATCAACAGAAATATTCATTCCCGGATAATCTTTAATTGCTTTCGCAACTGCTTCCATGAAAATAGGAGTGTAAGTTAATTTCTCGCCCTCTCTTTTTTCGAAAGCGACTTTATTTTTTTCTCTCCATTTTACAATATTCGTTACATCAACTTCAATAAACGATTGTACATGCGCCGAAGTTTGTACGGAAGCGACCATATAACCCGCAATTAGCTTGCGCATTCTGTCCATTTCAATTACTTCATCGCCACCGCTTACGGAAACCGGAGCTGCTTTTTGAGCAACTGGAGCTTGAACAGGTTTTGGAGTTTCAACTGTTTTTGCAGGAACAACAACAGGTTGATTACTTCTATTTTTTACGTGTTCTAATATATCATTTTTAGTAACTCTTCCTTCTTTTCCAGTTCCAGAAATCGCTTCTAATTCTGCAACAGAAACGCCTTCTTCTTTAGCTATATTTTTCACTAATGGAGATAAGAATTTTTCAGAATCTGAAAAATTTGTTGGAGTAGCAACGCTTTCTTTCGCAGCTTCCACCGTCTTTTCAACTTCGGCAACAGCCTCTTGAGCAACAGCTTGTTTTAAAACTGGGACCAACTCACCACCTTCGGTTTCAATGATTGCAATAGTTTGACCAACCTGAACTAAATCATCTTTTCCAAATAATTGCTCAACCAAAATACCGGAAACTTCACTTGGCACTTCACTGTCAACTTTATCAGTTGCTATTTCAAGTACCGCTTCATCAGCTTCAATTTTGTCTCCAACTTCTTTTAACCAGTTTGTAATGGTTGCTTCTGCGACGCTTTCTCCCATTTTAGGAAGTTTTAATTCAAATCTTGCCATATTGTTAACCTAAAAGGTGATTTTTGTTTTCAGTTTGCGAAATTACTAAATATTTTAAATATAAATTACATTTAATGTAATTTTTCACTCTATTTTTACAACCGTTCCTCTTTCTCTGGAATTATCACTTCCTATTAAAAAATTAGCACCTTTAGGAAGAATCTTAAAGGTTAATCCTTTGTTTTTTAATGATTCCATAAAATGGATACTCTCTTTGAAGGAAACAAAATCGTTGTCCAATAGAATTTCAGTTCCTGTGTTACCTAAATTCCATGACGAAATTACCATTTTTTCTGTTTTCAAATCATGAAAAGAAACTTTTTTTTGAAAAATTAAAGCCAGTTTAGTTGCTAAATCGGTATTAGAAGAATAAATAACAAAAGATTTTGGCTTGGTTTTTATTTTGGTTCGACCTTGAAACATTTTAACAAAAGAAAAAAATACAATTCCTGTTTTCATAAATAAAGAAAAGACAAAGGATCCCGTCCCGAGACTTCGGGATCGAGTACTAAAATGCTTTTTATAAAAAAACTGCATGGCTTCCTGAAACCGTTTTATATAAATCCCGTCCTTAATTGTGCTTTCCCCTTTATAATGTATTACTGAAGTTTCATGGAAATAATAATTCGATTTTCCTTCTTTCAAAACTCGATACGACAAATCAATATCGTCTGAATACATGAAACAATCCTCATCAAATCCACCTATTTCTTGATAAAGATTCCGCTTCATAAACATAAAAGCTCCCACCAAAATATCGACTTTTCCAGTTTCATTTTCCGATAAATGCTGTGCATAGTACTTACCAAACCATTCAAATTTGGGACTTATTTTATACAAACCCAGAACTTTGGTAAATGCTACAAATGGCGTTGGGACACCTCTTTTGCTTTCGGGCAGAAAATTCCCGGTTCCGTCGATGAGTTTCACACCTACAATTCCTAAATCTTTTTGCCGTTGGGCGAAAGCCAAAACTTTAGTAAATGTATCTTCAGCAACAACAGTATCCGGATTTAGAATGCAAATATATTCTCCTTTGGCAACAGCAACGCCAATATTATTGCCTTTTGGGAACCCTAAATTGGACTCGTTTTCAATAAGTTTTATATTGGGAAAACGCATTTTCATCATTTCGCAACTGCCGTCCTGAGAATTATTATCGACGACAATAATTTCACTGTCAATGTCTGAAAGCGCACTTTGCACACTTACAAGACAGAGTTCCAAAAAATAGCGAACGTTGTAGTTGAGAATAATGACGGATAATTGCAAATTCTATTTTTTGAGTTATACTTTATATCGAAAAAGCTTAAATAACAATCAACTATTTTTCGATAAATATTTTAAACTCCAAATCTAACATTATGATTTTTAATAATTCGTTTGATTCAAAATTTTAATTTTAAATCAAACCAATTTACAAAATGGGATGTGTTTATGAAGATTAATTCCCATTCCAACATTTATCTCATTCCAGTTTTTTACTGTTCACTTCAAATGTTGAGTACGTTCCTATATTCCCTTCTCTAAATAAGCGCAATGGTTCTTGATTTTCAATACTGTTTTCATTTTCAAAAATAGGATTCCCCACCAAATCATATCCCACGACATTATTATCGTCTAAAAAGGTTTTAATGCTTTTTAAAATTTTAATATCGTCAATGCTTATAATTCGTTCGATAAGATTCATTTTTAATTTTTCTGGAATCATGACTGTTTAATTTTATTCTCGAATTTACAAATTATTTAAAAAAAGAGAACCAAATATTTTCATAAAAAAATAATAAAAAATTAATTTGCAACTCAAATTAATTCGGTTCCTTTTAAAAGCTTTTTTATTGCGAAACTAAAAATCTGAAACAAAATGAATAAATAAATGACTACAAATATTTATAAATGAACCATTTCCATCAATACTTTTTACACTCACGGTCACAGGATTGCAACAACTTCATTTAAATAGCTTACTTTTGCAAAAAATTACACTTGTGAATTACTTATCTGTTGAAAATATCTCGAAATCTTTTGGGGAAAGAACGCTTTTTGAAAATATTTCTTTTGGGATTAACAAAGACCAAAAAATCGCCTTTATAGCCAAGAATGGCTCGGGAAAAACCACTATTATGAGTATCATCAACGGTTTAGATGAATCTGATACCGGACAAGTCGTTTTGAGAAAAGGAATTAAAATGGCTTTTTTGTCGCAAAACAATAATTTGCAGGAAGAACTGACTATTGAAGAGAGCATTTTCGCATCAGATAATGAGATATTGAAAGTCATTGAAGCCTACGAAAAAGCATTGGAAAATCCCGAAGATGAAGAAGCCTACCAAAAAGCTTTTGATGGAATGGACCAACATAATGCATGGGATTTTGAGACGCAATACAAGCAAATTTTGTTCAAATTGAAGTTGGAAGACTTCAAACTGAAAGTGAAGAATCTTTCGGGTGGACAGAAAAAACGTTTGTCGCTGGCTATCATTTTAATCAATCGCCCTGATTTATTAATCTTGGACGAACCTACGAATCACTTGGATTTGGAGATGATCGAATGGCTGGAAACTTATTTTGCCAAAGAAAATATTACGCTGTTTATGGTGACGCATGACCGTTTCTTCTTGGAGCGTGTTTGCAATGAAATCATTGAACTGGACAACGGAAAACTATATTCCTATAAAGGAAACTATTCGTATTATTTAGAGAAAAAAGAGGAACGCATCGCTTCCGAAAACTCTAGTGTGGATAAAGCGCAGAATCTTTTCGTAAAAGAATTGGAATGGATGCGTCGCCAGCCGAAAGCGAGAACGACCAAATCGAAATCGCGTCAGGACGATTTTTATGACATTAAGGAAAAAGCACAAAGTCGCCGTCGCGAAAACAAGGTGGAGCTTGAAATAAATATGGAGCGCATGGGAAGCAAGATAATCGAGCTTCACAAAATTTCCAAAAAATTCGGGGATCATGTGATTTTGGATAATTTCAGTTTCGACTTTCAGCCGGGAGAACGCATTGGAATCATTGGGAAAAACGGAACCGGAAAATCGACTTTCTTGAATTTATTGACCGGAGGAATTCCGCTTGACGGAGGAAAAGTCGTGATTGGCGAGACGATAAAACTAGGTTATTATACCCAAAGCGGGATCAACCCGAAACCGGGACAACGCGTGATTGATGTGATTAAGGAATACGGAGAATTTATTCCGTTGATGAAAGGGAGAATGATTTCGGCTTCGCAATTGTTGGAGCGTTTTCTTTTTGACGCCAAAAAACAATACGATTTTGTGGATCGATTGAGCGGTGGAGAATTAAAGCGTTTGTACTTATGTACGGTTTTGATTCAGAATCCAAACTTTTTGATTCTTGATGAGCCTACCAATGATTTGGATATTGTGACGTTGAACGTTTTGGAAAGCTTCCTTCTGGATTATCCTGGATGTTTGTTAGTGGTGTCGCATGACCGTTACTTTATGGATAAAATTGTGGATCACTTATTCATTTTTAGAGGAAATGGTGTAGTTGAAAATTTTCCTGGAAACTATTCTGATTTCAGAGCCTACGAAGACAGTACGGATGTAGCGCAAAAAGAGGAAAACAAAGCCGAGAAGAAAGATTGGAAACAAAATAACCCAACAGGAAACCTAACCTTCAACGAGCAAAAAGAATTCCAGAAAACAGAAAAAGAAATCAAGGATTTAGAAGTTCAAAAAATTGCGATTGAGCAATTATTTTCGGACGGAAAAGTACCTGACAATGAAATTGAGAAAAAAGCAAAAGAACTCGAAAACATCATCAACAAAATAGAAGATAAAGAAGAACGCTGGTTTGAATTGAGCGCGAAAATTGAGGGGTAAAAAGCCCCGTAACCCCCGAAGGGGGAATAAAAAAAATGATATAAACCTCCAACACTTTTAGCGGTAATGCTATAAAGTGTTGGGGGTTTATTTTTTTTTAATAGTAGGAAAATATTCCACAATTAAGTTGTTGATTTCAAGATTTATAAAATAGTTTCGTTTACATTCGTAGAATAATAACTGATAGCGCTCAGACAAAAATCCAATATTCATAAAACTAGGAAGTTTTAGGCGCAACTAAAAAAAAGAAATAAAAAAGAATATTAAATGAAAAATAAAACACTCTTAATAATTTTGTGGCTGTCAAGTTTATTATTTATTTCAATTACGATTTGGGCATATTATTCAAATTTTCATCAAAATGGATTGTCTAATAACCCTGAAAATTGGAGTCAATTTGCAAATTATTTAGGAGGAGTAATTGGTTCATTTATTTCTCTTTTAAATCTTATTATATTGACTTATTTGTCGATCAGGCTTGTAAAAAATGATGATGAAAGAAATAAATGGACACTACAAGAATTGGCAAGACCATTAGGAAATATCATTACTATTAAAAACGATAATTCCCTTCAAATTATCGTTGAAAATTGTGGATTAGGTCCTATGATTATGACTAAAATGGAAATTTGCGAGAATAATAAAGTTATATCAAATACGTTTAGTCAATTAATTTTACCTTGTGAAGATGATGTTGAATTCGATTTTTCTTTTTTTAGTATATCATCAGAAAACGCCATTGTGGCGAAAGACAAAACACTAACTCTTTTAAAAATTAAAGGAAAAAAAAGTGAGATAGATTTTAAAAAAATCATTAACAAAACTCGGAAAATATTAGATGGTTTAACCATTAAGATAGAGTACTCCGATATTTACCATCGAAAAATAGAAACATTAATTTGTCCTATTAATTTTCACAACATTGAAAGTGCAAACAACTACATACCAAAAAGTAACGTATTGTAATCCATCAAGGATTTATTATGCGATTGATCTTCTCGCTTACCCACACAAACGATGACAAAACTATTTCCAGTTAAAAAGCAATGAACCAAACCAATAAAGTCATAATTTAAACCACAAACCAATGAATCTAAAAAATACTTTATCTAACTATAGCGCAAAGCCAAACTCCATATTTAAGAAAATTTTCGTGACGTTTTCATTTGCTTACTTACCCTTTTTAATATTGTTTGTAATCTTAGTCAGTTTTGGTCTTATGCCTGTAAACTTTAACAATGAAGACTTTAATGGTATAAAAGGAGTAGCCGTTTTAGTTTGCTTTGCCCCTATTTTTACTTTTATGTTTAGTGCTTTTGCTTACTTGTGGTTTGTATTTGGAAATTTTGTTTTAAAACTATTTGTCACACTTTTACCAGATAAAAAATAATAGTAAAAACTTCATTCGCTATTGCGAGTTTCTACTCGTAGCGTTAAACAGCTGTGATTTTTAAGAAATATTCATAATTAATTAACATTCAAACAATTAATAGAATAGTTTATTTTCCATACCTTAGTTTACCTTAAAATTTAGCACTCAAAACTTCCTACCTCGAAGTAATGAATAATAGAACTTAAAGTATATTCTTAATGGAAAAGCTAATTATTGAACGAAAATTTAATGCTCCAGTTGAAAAAATATGGAACGAATTTACAACAGCCGAACTGTTGAAAAAATGGTGGTCACCAGATACAATGACTTGTTCCTATATGTCCGTTGAGTTGAGAGTAGGCGGTTTATTCCGATTTTGTTTTAAAGATGCCAATGACAAAGAATTTTGGGGAAGAGGAACGTACCAAAAAATTAACGAACCAACTTATTTCTCCTACTTAGATACATTTTCTGACGCTGACGGCAATGCTGTACCTCCATCCTACTTTGGAATGGAAGGAGATAAAATAATTGAGTCTCTCGTAGAATTTGAATTTTCAACTGAAGGAGCAACGACTGCTATGAAAGTCACAATGGACAATTATTATGATAGCGCTATGACTGGGGATATGATTAAAGGCTGGAACAGCATGTTTGATAAACTTGCAAATAACCTATAATTTTTTAAAACCTCGCTAAACGACTGTAATAACTTGACAATCGCAATGAGAAGCAAAAACCACAACAAAATCTAATTTTGCTGTTGTTTTTGTATCTTTGTAATTATAAAAAAAGAAATCATGACTTTGATATTAGACAGCACCTCTGCCAAAAAAATTTCTTTGCTAAAAGAACTGGCTCTGCAACTTGGCGTAAAAGTTACAGAAATGCCAAAAAAGAATGTTGGGAAATCAAAAATACCAAATGAAGTGTCTTTAAAATCTATGGCAAAAACGGATAAAGGTATTGGACTGACAAAAGCCAAAAGCCCTAAAGACATGATGCAACAGATTTTTTCTAAATGAGCTACTGTTTAGAATATTCTGGACAATTTAAAAAAGATGCAAAACTTTGTAAAAAAAGAAACTGGAATCTTAACTTACTAGAAAATGTAGTTGAAATTTTGTTGGTAAAAGGAGAACTCCCTCCTAAAAATAAGCCACATACTTTAAGTGGTAACTATTCGGGATTTTGGGAATGTCATATTAAACCAGATTGGCTATTAATCTGGAAACAAGACGATCAAAATAAAACAATTTACTTAGATAGAACGGGGTCTCACTCGGATTTATTTTAATATATTAAAGATTCATTTCTAAAACTATTTTGAGTTTTTAATTCAACAAGAATAGCAACTTGTTTTTTCGACATATAATATCAGAGTCAAATTCTGTTGTGGTTTTTTATTTAAAATCACACATTTGTAAAATGGGTTTGTATCTTCGTACTTCTTTGTGAAACTCCGTGTAATCCAAACTATGCTATTCCAAATAAAATCCTACCTACAATTCCGTTGGCATTCTAAGAATGAACACGCCGTACATTCTCCTTTTATATTCACTTTGATAACCAAATGCTTTTACGACAAAAAACCAAAACCGGAATATGCTATTTTAAAAGAATATCGAAATTCACTTTTAGAAAATAAAAACAGTATTGAAGTAACCGATTTTGGTGCGGGATCGAAAGTTTTCAAATCCAATAAAAGAGAAATCTCCAAGATTGCAAAAACTGCAGGAATTACTGGAAAACGCGCTGAATTATTGTTTAGAATAGTCAATTATTTCGAGCCTGACTCGATTTTAGAAATAGGGACTTCGTTAGGATTGGCTACTGCTGCCCTATCTTTAGGTAATACGAACGCAAATATAACCACACTTGAAGGTTGTCCGGAAACGGCGAAAGTTGCTCAAGAACAATTTAAAAAATTCAATTTCAAGAATATAAATAGTGTAGTTTCTGAATTCACCAGTT
The DNA here is from genome assembly GCF_017875765.1 of Flavobacterium sp. CG_23.5. NCBI lineage: Bacteria > Pseudomonadati > Bacteroidota > Flavobacteriia > Flavobacteriales > Flavobacteriaceae > Flavobacterium > Flavobacterium sp. CG_23.5. The sequence goes on from NZ_JAGGNA010000001.1 coordinate 1,149,088, forward strand.
ATTTAGAAAAGTGGAATTTACCCTTAAACACTAAAACTGAACACTACAATCTGAACACTGAACACTTTTCCTTAATCTACTTCGACGGCAACCATCAAAAACAACCAACATTAGATTATTTTGAATTATTGCTTCCAACAATTACTAACGAAACGGTTTGGATTTTCGATGACATTCATTGGTCACCAGAAATGGAAGAAGCCTGGGAAATTATTAAAAATCATCAAAAAGTAACGGTAACCATTGATACGTTTCAATGGGGATTGGTTTTCTTTAGACGAGAGCAGCCTAAAGAACATTTTATTATTCGAGTGTAATACAAAAAAAAATGACAGCCATCCCTGACTGTCATTTTTCACTCTAATTAACAATTATTTATTGTTTTGCATCTCTCATTTCTTCAGATTTGGCTCCCATTCTATTTACTTTCAACATTGGAGCAAATTTAAATTTCAAACCAGCAATTTTTCTGTTGTCACTAGAAGAAAGACCTTCTTTTTCAACTGTATTTTTTCTGCTGTCTAATGCTTCATACATTACTTTAATCTCATCCCAATCCTCACGAGAATAGCTGTCCTTATTATCTTCGGCGGTATGAATAAATTGTTGATAAACACTATGGATATTATCCTTATTTACCCAACTAAAATTCATATCATCTCCAATTTTTCCTTGACCAAACAAAGCATTTCTCAATTTTTGTTTTGAATTAACTGGAGCAGGTGTTGCAGCTTCTGTTACAGCATTCATATCGGCTTGCATTTTAGCTTTTAATGCTTCATACTTCGCTTTACTTGCATCTATTCTTTCTTGTGCTTTTTCTTTATCTTTTAAATTTTCCAAAGCAGCTTCTGCATCACTAATTCTCATTTGGTATGAAGCATCAATTGCTTCCCAATTTGTTTTAGCGTCAGCTTCCGCAACATTTCCTAATGAATCAACATATACAACATATGTATCTACTTTTTTCTCTGCTTGTTCCGCTTTTTCATCCTTACATGATGTAAATCCTAATGCGACTACCATTGCTCCTAATAATAAATTTTTACCTTTCATATTTTCTTGATTTGATTTAATAATTAAAATTTCTTACACAAATATAAATAAAATTAAACAATACTCAACAAACAACCAAAAATTATGTAAATTTCAAAATAAATTGTGAAATAAAAACAGATTAAGTGTAAATTATATAACTTTTAACTAAAATTTTATAAAGCTTTTAACCGGCATTCTATTTATTGAAAAACCACAATTTTTTATTTATTTACTGTTATGCTATTTTAATTCTTCTTATTTGAAATCAAAATGTAACAAATTGTAAAAAACAACTACTTATTTGTAATCCAAAAGTCTTTTGTACTTTTAAAATCTAAATTGCATCTCTAAAATCTAAATTCTCAATGGCCAACCCATTAATTAAAATATCCAATATAAAGCGGGATTTTGTTCTCGGAAACGAAATCGTATATGTCCTTAAAGGCATTGATTTAGAAATAAACAAAGGTGAATATGTAGCATTGATGGGGCCTTCCGGCTCGGGGAAATCAACTTTAATGAATCTTTTAGGTTGTTTAGACACGCCAACTTCAGGAACTTATATCCTAAACGGAAAAGATGTAAGTAAGATGAAAGATGATGAATTGGCTGAAATTAGAAACAAAGAAATAGGTTTCGTATTCCAAACTTTCAATCTTTTGCCCAGAACAACGGCGCTGGACAATGTGGCTCTACCTATGATTTACGCAGGATTTTCTAAATCCGAAAGAAATAAACGCGCTACCGAAGTGCTGGAGCAAGTAAACCTCGCCGACAGAATGGATCACCAACCCAACCAACTTTCGGGCGGACAACGCCAGCGTGTGGCTATTGCCAGAGCTTTGGTGAATAAACCTTCCATCATCCTTGCCGATGAGCCTACAGGGAATCTGGACAGTAAAACATCGCTAGAAATCATGAAACTTTTTGGAGATATTCATGCGAATGGGAATACCGTAATTCTGGTAACGCACGAGGAAGAAATTGCTGCTTATGCGCACCGAATCATACGTTTACGAGATGGAATTATAGAAAGCGATACTACTAAATAGAAACAATTGCCCAATACACTTTTATACACTTTACCAAATTCAAACTAATTAAAAAACCAAATTATGTCGAAAACAATTAAGATGCTTTTAGCCTTAGTACTGTTTACAACGGTCACTTTTGCTCAAAATCAATTCGGGTGGAAACAAGCAACAAGTAATGGTTACACCTACAAATACGTTACAAATGACCCTGCAAAAGCAAGGTTTTATACTCTTAAAAATGGATTAACCGTTATTTTGAGCCCAACAAAAAAAGATCCTAGAATTCAAGCTTATGTTGCCGTAAAAGCAGGAAGCAAGAATGACCCTTCAACAAATACAGGACTAGCTCATTATTTAGAGCATATGCTTTTTAAAGGAACCGATAAATATGGTACTTTAAACTGGGCAAAAGAAAAACCAGAATTAGATAAAATTGATGCATTGTATGAGCAATACAACAAATCGAAAGATTCACTTCAAAGAAAAGCAACTTATAAAAAAATTGACTCCATTTCAGGCGTTGCGAGCAAATATGCAATTGCCAATGAATATGACAAATTAATGAGTGGAATGGGCGCTCAAGGGACTAATGCGTTTACCTCGTTTGAACAAACCGTATATACTGATGATGTACCTAGCAGTTCCTTAGACAAATATATAACAGTGCAAGCAGAACGTTTTAGAAACCCAATATTAAGAATCTTTCACACCGAGCTTGAGGCAGTTTACGAAGAGAAAAACAGAGGTTTAGACAGCGATGGTAATAAAGTTTTTGAAGAATTATTTGCTAACTTATTCAAAAAGCACAATTACGGGATTCAAACAACAATTGGAACTATAGAACATTTAAAAAATCCTTCTTTATTAGAAATTAGGAAGTATTTTAATAAAAATTATGTTCCTAATAATATGGGAGTTATTATGTCTGGTGATTTTAATCCAGATGAAGTAATTGCAAAAATTGAGAAAGCGTTTGCTTATATGCAACCAAAACCAATAGCTAAATATACTTTTGAAAATGAAAGCCCAATAACAGCTCCAATTGTAAAAGAAATTGTGGGGCCAGATGCTGAGAATTTGACGATCGGATTTAGACTTCCTGGAAACAAAGACAAAGATGTTATTATTGCTGATTTAGTTGGTCAAGTACTTACGAATGGAAAAGCAGGACTTTTAGACTTGAATCTTGTTAAAAAACAAAGATTACTTAGAGCTAGTGCTTTTACCTATACCTTAATTGACCACGGAGTACTTTATTTATCAGCTGCACCTACAAGCGGACAAACTTTAGAAGAAGTAAAAACTTTAGTATTAGCTGAAATAGATAACCTTAAAAAAGGGAATTTTGATGACAACTTGATTAATTCAATTATCAACAACATCAAAAAAAGCAAAATTTACGAAACAGAAAAATATTCAGACAGAGCGAGTTCTTTGATGAATGCTTTTACTTCAGAGCTAGACTGGAAGGATCAAGTTGCCTATGTAAATGATTTATCTAAAGTCAAGAAAGAAGATATCGTTGCTTTTGCCAATAAATATTTAGGCGAAAACTATGTCGCCATTTTAAAAAGAAAAGGTGAAAAGCAGAATAATGCAAAAATCGAAAAACCACAAATCACTCCTGTAGAAACCAATGCCGACAAACAATCTGCTTTTGTGAAAATGGTTAGCGAAATGCCTAACAATGCCGCTACTCCAGTATTCTTAGATTTCAACAAAGACATTCAAAAATCTAAACTTGGAAAAGCTGAAGTGCTTTATGTCGCTAATACTGACAATTCAATCTTTCGCTTAAAATACCGTTATAAAATTGGCTCTTTAAACGACCTGAAACAATCGTTAGCCTCCCAATACATTCAATTTTTAGGAACCGATAAAATGTCTGCTGAAGAAATATCTAAAGCTTTTTATAAAATAGCTTGTAGTTTCAGCATCAATACCGGAGAAGAATTTACCACGGTTTCAATAGAAGGTTTGCAAGACAATTTTGAAAAAGCAGTCGCATTATATGAAAATGTAATTCAGAACGTCAAAGCAGATGAAGTCGCTCTAAAAGCACTTAAAGCTAGAATTTCTAAATCAAGAAAAGATGCGAAAGCCAATAAAGGTGCAATTCTTCAAGGGCTAACCAGTTATGCAATGTTTGGTGCTAAAAACAAGTTTAACAACAGTTTAAGTAATGCAGAACTTGAGTCATTAACTTCTAAAGAATTAATGGATAGAATTAAAAACCTAAATAACTACGAACAAACCGTTATATATTATGGTCCAACTCCGCTTACTGCATTAGTAGGGAAATTAAAAACTTTACATACGGTTCCTGCAACATTTACTGCAACAAGTCCTTTAAAAGAATTTAAACAAACCACGCAAACTCAAAATCAAGTGTTATTTACTGATTATGATATGGTTCAAGCCGAAACGAGATGGATTAGAAACACAGAAAACTATGACACAAACAAAAATACTATTGTCAACGTTTTCAACAACTATTTTGGTGGCGGAATGGGTTCTTTAGTATTCCAAACAATTAGAGAAAGCAAAGCATTAGCGTATAGTACTTTTGGATATTATATTGCTCCACAAAAGAAAGAGCAAGAATATTACATGTTAGGTTACGTAGGTAGCCAAGCTGATAAATTCAAAGACGCGACTGTAGCTATGAATGAATTGTTAAATCAATTACCCGAAGTTTCTGGCAACTTAGATTTAGCTAAAAGCCAAGTTAAAAAAGACATTCAAACAGAAAGAATTACACAAGACAACATTATCACCACTTACCTTGCTAACAAGCAATTAGGCGAAACGTCCGATGTTAGAAAAAAATTATACACCTCTGTAGATAACGTTACTATGCAAGATTTGAAAGCTTTTCATAAAAGTTATTTATCTGAAAAACCATATACTTACGCTATCGTAGCTTCAGAGAAAAAAGTATCGATGGATGATATGAAAAAATTAGGTGAGGTAAAGAAAATTTCATTAGAAGAACTTTTCGGTTACTAATCTTCCTATAAACATTACTCAAAAAGACTATTCGTAAAAGAATAGTCTTTTTGTTTTCATAAACTTTTTGCACACGAATAAAACCGCTGTATCTTAGCCTTATTAAAACGCAGCTCATAGAAAATGAAAATGTCAACAATATAGGGAAATAATGGAACAACAGCACTTTTTGGAGCTGTTTCCGGCTATACGTTACAATCTTTTCTTAAAGCTTCCAGCCTTCAGAAGGCTGGAAGCTTTAAAAAAAGGATTTCCACTGCTATCCGGGCTAGGGCAATGATTTCCAAAACAACATTCATCAACTCAACATTACTATTTCAAAATGAAAATAGCTTTACTCACCTGCGAAAAACTCCCCGAATTAACTCCTGCGGACCAACTTTTAATTCCAGAATTAGCCCAACATGATATTGTGGCAAAACCGGTAATTTGGAGCGACAAAACCATCAACTGGAAACAGTATGAGTACTTGATTTTTCGCAATACCTGGGATTATTTCGAAAAAGAAACCGAATTCAATCTTTGGCTTGACCAAATAGAAAAATCAGGGATTAAAACTCTTAATTCGATTGAGATCATCAAGCAAAACAAACACAAGTTTTATTTGCGCGAAATGGAAAACCAGGGAATTTCAATTCTACCAACTGTTTTCATAGACAAAACAAATTCGCTCAACCTTGCTGAACTCATTCCTTCACATTGGAAAAAAGCAGTTATAAAACCAGCCTTTTCAGCCGGCTCTTATCTTACTGAAGTTTTCGATGTTGCTAATATCGAAAAAGTCAATGCTGATTATAAAGATTTAGCACAGGAAAAAGAACTGCTATTACAGGAATTCATGCCCGAAATTCAAATCGTGGGCGAAACCTCTTTTATATTTTTCAATAAAAAATTCTCTCATGCAGTCAATAAAAAACCGGTAGAAGGCGATTTTAGAGTTCAATCACAGTTTGGAGGAAAATATATTTTGGTACAACCCAGCCAAGAATTAATTGAAAAGGCACAAAGAGTTGTGGATACATTTGATGAAAATTTATTGTATGCCAGAGTTGATGGAATCATCATCGATGATGAATTATTCTTAATGGAAATCGAATGCATTGAGCCTGATTTATATTTTGATATCAGTGAAGGCGCTCTGGAACGATTTGTTGCTTCAATAGTCGAATTAATACAGTAAATTTGACATCTAAAGAATTTTGAATATTCAACTTGGAATCTAGAAATTCAATATTAAAAAAACCTCAGAACCTAAAAAACTCAGAATCTAAGTACCTAAAAAAAAAATGAAAGTATATACAAAAACGGGAGATAAAGGAACAACGGCACTTTTTGGCGGAACCAGAGTTCCAAAAGACCATGCGCGAATAGAAAGTTATGGAACGGTTGACGAATTAAATTCCCATATTGGATTAATCCGCGATCAGGAAATGAATGTTCATTACAAAGATATTTTAATTGAAATTCAAGATCGATTATTTACTGTTGGAGCAATTCTCGCCACACCACCCGAAAAAGAAGTGATGAAAAACGGAGAACTTCGTTTAAAAAAGTTAGGCATCATAGAAACTGATATTGAATTATTGGAAAATGAAATTGATGCAATGGAAGAGGAACTTCCGCCAATGACTCATTTTGTACTTCCTGGAGGACACACAACTGTGTCATATTGTCATATAGCGCGTTGCGTTTGTCGTCGTGCAGAACGACTAGCGGTACATTTAAGCCATAATGAACCCGTTGCCGAGATTGCAATCAAGTACCTGAACCGACTTTCTGACTATCTTTTTGTGTTGGCACGAAAGTTGTCCCATGATTTGAACGCTGAGGAAGTTCAATGGATTCCGAGAAAGTAGTATTCAGTTTACAGTTGTTAGTTTGCAGTGAAATACTGAACACTAAATCCGGACCACTGACCACTAAATTAAAACGTTCTTAACTTTTTATTAAAATAAATCATTTTTTACTTGTCTTTTTCAGTAAAAAATTTATTTTTGCACAAAACTAAATCGACAACAGATGTATTGGACATTAGAATTAGCCTCATATTTAAGTGACGCACCGTGGCCTGCTAACAAAGACGAACTTATTGACTACGCTATTAGAGCAGGAGCTCCATTAGAAGTAGTAGAAAACCTTCAATCTATAGAAGATGAAGGCGAGATATATGAATCAATGGAAGAAATTTGGCCAGATTATCCTACCGATGAAGATTATCTTTGGAATGAGGATGAATATTAAAAGGTAAACCAATAAAAAAGTCTCAAAAGAGGCTTTTTTTTGGTTTAAATTTACAGAATTACACAAATAGAAATAAAATCATATCATGAGTTTCATAAACAGTATTATTAAAGTCTTTGTTGGGGACAAATCTCAAAAAGATGTAAAAGCTTTACAACCGTATCTTAACAAAATTAAAACTTTTGAAACTAGCTTAATGTCATTATCAAATGATGAATTGAGAGCTCGTACCGCTTTTTTCAAAGAGAAAATAAAAGAAGCTCGCGCTGATAAAGACGCGAAAATTGCTTCATTAAAGCTGGAAGTTGAAACCATTGAAGATATTGATAAAAGAGAAGATATCTACGTTGCAATTGATGCTCTTGAAAAAGAAGCTTACGATATTTCGGAAAAAACATTATTGGAAATTCTTCCTGAGGCTTTTGCAGTTGTAAAAGAAACAGCAAGACGTTTTAAAGATAATACACAAATAGTGGTAACTGCTACTTCCAAAGACAGAGAATTATCAGCTACAAAAAGTTATATCACCCTTGATGGTGAACAAGCTATATGGGCAAATACGTGGAATGCCGCAGGGAAAGAAATTACTTGGGACATGATTCACTATGATGTTCAATTGATTGGTGGAATGGTTTTGCATGAAGGAAAAATTGCTGAAATGCAAACGGGTGAAGGAAAAACATTAGTGGCAACTTTACCTCTTTATTTAAATGCTTTGACTGGAAACGGTGTGCATTTAGTAACCGTGAATGATTATTTGGCTAAACGTGATAGTACTTGGAAAGCGCCTTTATTCGAATTTCATGGTATGTCTGTAGAATGTATTGATAATTATCAACCGAGTTCTGAAGGTAGAAAAAAAGCATACGATGCTGATATCACTTATGGTACCAACAACGAATTTGGTTTTGACTATTTAAGAGATAATATGGCACATTCGCCAGAAGATTTAGTTCAAAGAAAACACAATTATGCGATTGTCGATGAGGTCGATTCTGTTTTAATTGATGATGCAAGAACGCCGCTTATTATTTCTGGTCCGGTTCCACAAGGAGATCGTCATGAATTTAATGAGTTAAAACCAAAAATTGAAAACTTAGTAAGCCTACAACGTCAATTGGCTAACGGCTTTTTATCTGATGCTAAAAAATTAATCAAAGAAGGAAATACCAAAGAAGGTGGATTCAACTTATTAAGAGCATATAGAGCATTACCAAAAAACAAAGCACTTATTAAATTTTTGAGTGAAGAAGGAATTAAACAATTGCTTCAAAAAACCGAAAATCAATACATGCAGGATAACAATCGTGAAATGCACAAGATTGATGAAGCTTTGTATTTTGTAATTGAAGAAAAAAACAACCAAGTAGAATTAACGGATAACGGAATTAAATACTTGTCTTCAGATTCTGATGATACTAACTTTTTTGTTCTTCCAGACATTGGAACTGAAATTGCAACTATCGAAAAGAAAAAATTAGACAAAGATTCTGAAGCGGAAGAAAAAGAAAAATTATTCCAAGATTTTGGTATCAAAAGTGAACGTATTCATACTTTGACACAACTTTTGAAAGCCTACGCTTTATTCGAAAAAGATGTAGAATATGTAATCATGGATAACAAAATCATGATTGTCGATGAGCAAACAGGTCGTATCATGGATGGTCGTCGTTATTCTGATGGATTACACCAAGCAATTGAAGCCAAAGAAAATGTAAAAATCGAAGCAGCTACTCAAACATTTGCTACGGTAACTTTACAGAATTACTTCAGAATGTACAACAAACTGGGCGGTATGACTGGAACAGCTTCAACTGAAGCTGGCGAGTTATGGCAAATCTACAAACTGGATGTGGTAGAAATTCCTACTAACAGAGGAATGGCGAGATTAGACAAAGAAGATTTTATATACAAAACTACTCGTGAAAAATTCAACGCGGTAATTGAAGATGTAACCGAATTGTCAAAAGCAGGAAGACCAGTACTTATTGGAACAACTTCTGTGGAGATTTCGGAATTATTAAGCCGAATGTTAAAAATGAGAGGAGTTGCGCATAATGTATTGAATGCAAAAATGCACAAGCAAGAAGCTCAGATCGTAGAAGAAGCAGGAAAATCAGGGGTGGTAACCATCGCTACTAACATGGCTGGTCGTGGTACCGATATTAAATTATCTCCAGAAGTGAAAGCAGCTGGTGGATTAGCGATTGTAGGTACGGAACGTCACGATTCACGTCGTGTTGACCGTCAGTTACGTGGTCGTGCAGGTCGTCAAGGTGACCCGGGAAGTTCTCAATTTTATGTGTCTCTTGAAGACAACTTAATGCGTTTGTTTGGTTCTGAAAGAGTGGCTAAAGTGATGGACAGAATGGGATTGCAAGAAGGTGAAGTTATTCAACATTCGATGATGACAAAATCTATCGAGCGCGCGCAGAAAAAAGTTGAAGAAAATAACTTTGGTGTTCGTAAACGTTTATTGGAATATGATGATGTTATGAATGCACAACGTGAAGTAGTGTACAAACGTCGTCGTCATGCTTTGTTTGGAGAGCGTTTGAAATTGGACATCGCCAACATGCTTTATGATACTTGTGAATTGATTGTTGACGAGAATAAAGCAAATAACGATTTCAAAAATTTTGAATTCGAATTGATTCGTTATTTCTCTATTACCTCTCCAGTTTCTCAAGCGGAGTTTAGTAAATTGACAGAAATGGAATTGACCGGTAAAATTTATAAAGCAACTTTAGAATTTTATACGGAGAAAACAGAAAGAAGCGCCAGAGAAGCATTTCCAATTATAAAAGATGTTTACGAAGATAAAAACAATCAATTTGAGCGTATTGTAGTTCCATTTACGGATGGTCTAAAAACCTTGAATGTGGTAACTGATTTAAAGAAAGCATACGATACCAAAGGGAATCAATTGGTTGCTGATTTCGAAAAAAATATCACTTTGTCTATTGTTGATGAAGCGTGGAAAAAACACTTACGTAAAATGGACGAGTTGAAACAATCGGTTCAACTAGCCGTTCACGAACAAAAAGATCCATTGCTTATTTACAAACTGGAAGCGTTCAATTTGTTTAGAGCAATGCTTGACAACGTAAATAAAGAAGTTATATCATTCTTGTTCAAAGGTGACTTACCAGCGCAACAGAATCAACAAATTCAAGAAGCTAAAGAAGTTCGTCAGACAGAAGACTATCAATTGAGTAAAGATGAAGTTTTAAATTCCGATGAGTTAGCCGAAAAAAATCGTGAAGCGGGACAAACCCAACAGCGACAAGTAACAGAGACTATCGTGAGAGATATGCCAAAAATTAACCGTAACGATACTGTTAGCATACAAAACGTAGCTAACGGACAAGTACAAGAAATGAAATACAAAAAAGCCGAAAGCTTAATCGCTTCAGGACAATGGGTACTGGTAAACTAACCGTCCTTTATTTCTTAACAAGCAAAACTCCACTGCGCAAGTAGTGGAGTTTTTTTATGCCCTGAATTTTATCCTGAATTTATTTCTGAATCTTTTTCAGAAGCCACTCCCGCCCTACGCTACAAAGCATTTGGCACCCCACCCTTTTTCTAGGTGCTTGCAGGAGCTTCTGTTAGTCGCTCTGCCACCACCAGAAAAAAGTGGTTGGCTACCTGCATGCGTTTTTCGCTACGGTCAGGGCTAGGGGTTTTGTGATGAGTTAATTACTAATTTCAATTTATAAGATTTTTCAGCGAATTATTTATATATTTGAAAATAAATAAAGTCTGACGTTTATCAGACCTATCTACCCAATCTAGGGGTGATAAGTCGCATTTCAAGACTTATATACAAGTTAGCGGTAAGCATAAGAACCAAACGTGACCCCAAAACCAGATTTAGAAAAATGTCAGTATATCAAGAAATTTTAAATTGGTCATCAAGTAGACCACTATTCGTTCAAGACGCTTTACGAAGAATAATAACATCGACAACGCTAACTCAGACAGACATTGATGAACTTGTTGAGTTAGTTAAAAAAGATTGCGGAGAAGCAACAATTACTTTAAATTCAATTCCTCTTGACAATACTCATATACCAGCAATAATTACAACTAGTGGAAATTATCCAAAACTTATTGGTCTTAACAATCCAATAAACATTGGTGCTTTACATAATCAAGGAAATTTACAATTTCCAAACACAGGCTTATCTGTTATTTATGGTAACAATGGTTCGGGAAAATCAAGTTATTCACGTATTTTGAGAAAACTTTGTTGGAGTAGAAGTCCAAATATTACATTAAAAAAGAACGTATTCAATCAATCAACAAACCAACAACAAGTTGATTTTATTTTAGAGGATAATGGCTCAAACATTAATTTTACTTGGACTGAAAACAGTCCAAGTAATCCTATTCTCAATTCAATTTTTGTTTTTGATAATGATTGTGGAGACATATACATAAACAACGAAAATCCCACAGAATATAAACCTGTTGGAATTGATGTTTTGGAAAAACTAATTTCAACTTTCGGAAGTATTCATCAAACTTTTGGATCATTGGTTGCTTCTTATAACACTCAAAAGCCAACATTACCACAGAATTTAATTCAGACAATAACATCCCAATGGTATGGAACAATAGAAAATTTGCAACGTGCCAATGTTGATTCTTATATTCAATTTTCACAAACAGAAATTGAAAGAAAGCAAGAGCTTACAAACTTAACAACTGCACAAAACCCTCAACTGAATATTACAAATTTAACCAATCAACGAACACGAATTAACGGCTACATACAGCAATTCTTACAAATTGAAGCTTTATTCAACGAACAAAACATAAACGAAATAAGAGAGTATAGAAATACTTTTGGAAGTGTAAATCAAGCGTATCAAATTGCAACAGCAGAATTACAAAATGTAAACACTTTAGAAGGATTTGGGACAAATCCTTGGCGAACTTTGTGGGAAGCGGCAAGAAATTACGCTCATAGTTCAAATCTTTCAGATGGTCAAAACTTCCCGTCCTTAGTTTCGTTGGAAAAATGTGTTTTGTGTCAACAAGAACTTGACGAAACTGCACAACAAAGATTGTCAACTTTCAATCAATTTGTGTTAAATGATGTTTCTACACAGTTAAATTCAATTAACTCAACAATTCAGCAAAAACTAAATTTATACAATTCATTGGTTGTTCCATCAATCGAAAACTTTGCAGAGCTAGAGCAGTTAAATCCAAATTTCAGAGACAACTATAATCAATTTTCTAATTCTATCGCCACACTCAGAAATTTAGTTACTACGTTTTTACAAAATGGTGGGGAACTAAACCTTAGTTTACAAACTCTGACACCAAGTATAACAAGTTTAATTCCTATAATTGATGCAAGGATTGAGCAGAATAATCAACTTTTACAAAATAGAAATGGATTAGTTTCTGAACTTAATGAACTAACCACAAAAGAATTTTTATTCAACAACAAAACGACAATTCTTAAATATTTTGATGAGTACCACTATAAGTCTTGGATATCTCGTTGCCAATCGCAACTTACAACTAATACTATCTCACGTAAAATTGGCGAACTAATGGAAAATCAAGCTGTGAGTTTACAACATCAAGAATTTATTTCTCATCTCAATTTTTTCAATCGTGATTTAGCAAGTAAAGTTTTAATTTCAAGAACAAGAACAAGCCAAGGAAATACATTTCAAAAATGTGGTTTAAACGGCATTACAGATTCAATAAATGTTATTCTAAGTGAAGGCGAACAAAAAATTATTGCATTATCAAATTTTTTAGCAGAATGTACGATTGATAATCGCTTGAATACAATAATCTTCGATGACCCTGTTACATCTTTAGATATGGACTATAGAGAATTAATTGCAAATAAATTTGTTCAGTTGTCAGAAAACCGACAAATAGTCGTTTTTACTCACGACTTGTCATTTTTACGTTTGCTTATTGACACGCATAAAGCAAATACGACAACAGATTGCACAATAATCGGAATTGACAAATACAACGGAATTAGTGGAATTGTAACAGACGAAATACCATACTTAGCTAAAAACGTTCAAGAAAGAGTTGATTCAATCAGAAGAATTTTGAACGAACACGATACTCTAACTTTAACAGATGCCCACGGTAGAGAAACAAAACTTGATTCAGCACGGAAAAGATTTAGAATGTTACTGGAGCGTTCCGTTGAAGAAGTCTTGTCAAACAAAACTTACGAACGTTTTTCAAAAAATATACATTTAAAAAAAGGCAACTTATCAAGTTACATTGTTACCGAAAAATCAGATGTAGATTTTCTTTTGAATCTATTTGGCAGATATTCCATAACCGAACACGATGGCGGAACTTCAACAATTCCTCAATTACGAAGTAAAGTAGAAATTGAACAAGATATAACAGACTACTCTAATTGGAAAAACGATTTTAAAACAAAGCAAAGGACATTTCAAACTACAAATGCCTACAGCTAACACGATGTTTTGCGAGATTTGGGTATTTGGCTTAATTTAAAGTTGGTTTTGCACTTGGAAAACTTGTGTTTAACCGAAAAATAAATCTTAATTTAGTCCCAAACCTCGCAAAGACCCAAAACGTTGTGCAATATTTGTAACGAACTAAAAAAATTTACAATGACAAACTTAATGTCGTAAAAAAGACGTAAAAAAACCGCTACAAATTAAACATTAATATCATAATTTTGAATAATAATTAAAAATAAATTATGAACTCAATAGGAAAAAAAATTAGCGAAGAAAGAAAACTTAAAGGTTACACTCAAGAAGATTTAGCTGAATTTTCAAAAATTAACTTACGTACAATTCAAAGAATTGAGAATAACAAAAATGAACCTCGAGGAAAAACTTTAAACTTAATTTGTGATGTATTAGGAATTGATATAAATGAGTTAAAAAAAATAAAAGTAGATTCAAATAATAAAAATATTTTTGACATTACAATAAATTTAGTTTTTTATATTCTTTTGAATTTGATAATAATGTTTATGATAGGTTACTTAACATTAGATTCCGAAGCAAATTTTAATAGTAGAATTGGAGCATTTCTATTAAGTTTTTTTGTGCCAATTTTTATTGTTTTTTTGACACCCTTAATGAGTAAAAAAGAAAGAGTATTGAAGTTTGGTATAGGCTATTTTTCATATATAGTGATGCTTTTGTCAATACAAGGTATAAGACAAGGTCTTCAAAGTGGAATTAGAACAGGTTTATTCTTTTGCCTATTAATAGCTATTGGTGTTTTATATTATGGAAATGTATTTATTAAAACAGAAAAATAAAACGTCGCACAACAGCGAAAGGTTCGTTGGGCTTGAAAAGCTAACAATGAACCCGATCGCGCTGATATACCACAGTCGTTAGCGCAGTTTTGCAAACTGTGCCCGCAAAGTTGAGCAAACAATAAAAATAACACAAAAAATGTCTAAAAAGGATAAAGCAACAACAACCGCAGATGCTTATTTTAGTCCTTTAGGAAATTATGCTGCATTAGAAAATGAATTAGAGGTAGTTTTATTAGATTTATTTTAGTTGCCAATTGAAATGGGAACAGTTTGCAAAACTGCGCGAACGAATGTCTGTAAATAATAGCGATTGGAAATCTTCAACTTGATTGATCCAAATGAGTTAAACCAGTACCTAAAAGTATTGACCGTGTTTTCAAACTGTATTAAAGCCTATTTAAAGGCCTTTTGCCACTTGAAATTATTCACGAATCATTGTCAGCCTCTTTTTAAAGAGACTTTTTTTTGTACGACAAATCAACTATATTTACAAACTCACAACGCAGTTTGAGAAACTTAGAAGGTTTTTAGACGAACTGACGTTACAGGCAAGTTGAACCAAAAAACCGCATAGAAAACACAAATATTTAAAATGAAAAAAATCATTGCTACTTTACTAATATTAAGTTTTAATTTAACTTTTTCTCAAGATTACTTCGAAGGTAAAAACTTGTATTGTAAATCTGAAAATCCCGAAGCAATGAAGCTTTTTAATTTAGGCATTGAAACTTTATATTTAAATAAATCATTAGACCCGAAATATCTCAAAATAACTTCAAATATTTTCTTTAAAGCATACAAAACTGATAAGACATTTTGTGATGCGATTTTTTTTACAGGATACACTTTGAGATTATTAAATGACGAAAAGGCAATAGCTTGCTATATAATGGCAGACAGTTTATCAAAAAAAACATTAGAGTTTAAAATTAATTTAGCTTCCGAAGGATTAAGATTAGGTCGAGATAAATCATTAAAAATTGCTCGAAAAAAGTATAATGAAATAATTACTTTATTTCCTGAAAATCCAGAAGGTTATTATGGTTTTGCATTAACTTCTCCCGTTTTCGGAGATGTAGATAAAGGTTTAGAAAATATAAATATCGCAATTGAAAAATATAATTTATTAACTCCTAAATTAAAAGATGAAGTAATATTTTTAAAAGCCATTTTATTATCTCAAAACAAAAAATATGATGAAGGTTTAGAATATTTAGAAAAATGTTATTCAACTTATAAAAAAGATGAAAACTTTAAAATTCATTATTCCTTATGTTTACTCAAAGTTTCTGAAACTAAAAATGACGAAAAAATGAAACAAAAAGCTTTTAAATTTTATCAACAAATAGAAAATAAAGAGCAAATTCCAGAAGACATAAAAATCTTATTGAAGTTTTAAAAAAACTGAAAGCTAAAACTGAAAATCAGAACCCGATCGCGCTGATATACCACATTCGTTAGCGCAGTTTTGCAAACTGTGCCCGCAAAGTTGAGCAAACAATAAAAATAACACAAAAAATGTCTAAAAAGGATAAAGCAACAACAACCGCAGATGCTTATTTTAGTCCTTTAGGAAATTATGCTGCATTAGAAAATGAATTAGAGGTAGTTTTATTAGATTTATTTTAGTTGCCAATTGAAATGGGCACAGTTTGCAAAACTGCGCTAACGAATGTCTGTAAATAATAGCGATTGGAAATCTTCAACTTGATTGATCCAAATGAGTTAAACCAGTACCTAAAAGTATTGACCGTGTTTTTAAACTGTATTAAAGCATTATTAAAGGCATTTTGCCACTTGAAATTATTCACGAATTATTGTCAGCCTCTTTCTAAAGAGACTTTCTTTTGTACGACAAATCAACTATATTTACAAACTCACAACGCAGTTTGAGAAACTTTGAAGGTTTTTAGACGAACTGTCGTTGGCAGCAAGCGCAAAACCAAACTGGCGAAAACAATAACCTAACCGACAAATGAAAAACTATTTATTAATATTAATCTTGTTACTAACTGGAAATCTGATTGCCCAGAATGTCAAGAAAGAAGATTTAAGATTAGTAACAGAAAAATCAATTTATTTCAAGAATAATGCAGCCAAAATAAAAGTCAGGTTGTGGAATAAATCAAAAGACACTTTGAATTATTTATGCATGAGCTGTTCTTGGCAAGAATTCTATAAGATGAGTAATAAAAATATAACAATTAGAATAAATGAATGTGATAAAAATATTCCTCAAATTTTAATATTGAAGCCTGGAGAAAGTCGGACAGTTGAAATTTATGTATTAAGATCGAATGGAACAAAAGATGATTTCAAATTAGGAATGTCAATAATTCAAACAAAAGAATTGAAAATACCGAGCGCAGATTATATTTTAACAGAAGCAAAAGTTATTTGGTCAAGTAGCATTTATCCCAAAAATTAAAGCGCCAGCAGGTAACACGATGTTTTGCGAGATTTGGGTATTTGGCTTAATTTAAAGTTGGTTTTGTACTTGGAAAACTTGTGTTTAACCGAAAAATCTCGCATCTTTATTCCCCAACCACGTCAAGCGCCAAGACATTATCGGTAATGCGCCGAAAATACCGAAAACATTGACAGTTATAATATGAAACAACTTATTCTAATAGCTTTAATTTTATTTGAATTTAATGGTTTTGCACAGACAAAAACAGAAAATTACAATTTCAGTCATAAAATTATAGAGGTTACTGGTGACTTAAACAAAGACAATTTATTAGACAAAGTAATTGTAACACAAGACACTGTAAATGAAAATGCTCCGTATAGAATTCAAGTATTTTTTAAACAACAAAATGGAAAATCAAAACTAATAGTAACTTCTATTAAAATTATCGAACCTCAATATCCAGATGGAAGAAATGGTTACAAAACAGGAAACGGATTTTCAGATGTAACAATAAAGAAAGGAATTTTGAGTGTAAATTTTGAATTACTACGTGGTCATTTTGAACATAAATTTCGATTTCAAAATGGAAATTTTGAATTAATTGGTTATACAGAAGGTCAATCGAACGGAAGAGGTGAAATGTATTATGTCGATTTCAACTTATCAACAGGAATTAAAATTGTTAAAGTAGAAAATTATGAAATAGATACTATAGTTAGCAATAAAAAAACAAAATTAATTATTCGTCCATTACCTAAATTACAAGATATTCAACCATTTGAAAATGACGATTACTTGCGATGATAAAGCACTACTCCACTGGTGCTCGTTTGCAACGAGTAACTAACTACTTTTAAGCACTTAATAAAGCGTTTGCAACGCGACTAATTATCCAAAATTGATTCCTATTTATTTTAAAAATTAAATACTATCCGATTGCGCAGATTTGCAATTCGTGCCCACAACAATAAGCACGCAATCAAAATAAAATACTAAATGTGATTGCTTCGTTCCTCGCAATGACTTAACAACCCTGACTTCGTGAATATGCAATCCGTGCCCATTCCAAATGGGTTTCCCAGTATTTTAACGGTACCGTTTTCAATTAAAAAAGTGTTTGCCTCAAAGACGATTTCTTAGAGCTAAACACTTTTGTTTCTATAAAATAATTAGGTAATTCTACTTATTTTTTAGATTTATCGATGGTATCGGTTTTAATTTCAAATTGTCGGTTTTGATACTCTTGGCACATTGGCACCATTTTTTCAGGACAAACGGTACGGAAATTATGTTCTTGTTGCGGAATAATTTCTACCATTTTATCAATCATTTCTTGGGGATCAAACTGGTTTTCGGCCATTTTGGTCGCTGCTTTCTCAATTTCTTTTTTTGAGGTAAAATGTTCGTCTTCATCAAACCATTGTTTGTAAGAATCGTACATTCGGTCGTTAAAACCCGTATCAAATGGACCTGGATTGATCGTGGCCACTGTAATTCCAAGCGGTTGTAACTCGTCTCTTAAACATTGAGCAATCGCTTCAAGAGCGTGTTTCGAAGCATTGTACGGCCCTAAAAATCCACTTGTGGTAAAACCTGCTATTGATGATACAAATATGACTTTACCTTTCCCTTTTTGCACCATTTTTTTGATAAAAGGCTGCGAAAATTCGAGCGTTGAAAATACATTGGTTTCCATAACCTCTCGCAAGTAATCTACAGGAATTTCTGCTAGGGGTCCAGTGTATCCCATTCCAGCATTATTTACTAAAATGTCAACGTCGTATTTCAAGGCATTTTCGCAGTCGATCGCATCGCAGATATCTAGTTTAATTAATTCGATATTTTGTTTGTAATCGGCCTCTTTAAGTTCTTGGATAAACCGCGACATTTGCTCGAAGGTATGAACCGCTGCAATGACTTTATGTCCTACTTTTGCCAGACCAATCGCTGTCCCTTTTCCCAGTCCTGAGCCTGCACCCGTAATTAAAATGGTTTGCTTTTTCATCTTTTTAAAATTTTAAATTTCAAATTGAAGATACCATTTTTTAAGTTTTATGTTCCTTATTTTAAGACGGTTTTAACTTTTTTTTTATATTTTTTGATTTTTAAAATTGCCATTTCTAGGCTCGATTAGTTTACAAGAAGCAAATATAAGTGTTACTATTTCCATGTGATTGTTTGAATATTGATCTAGTCGGAAATTAATAATTCCTTTTTCAGAATAAGCTTTCGCTTGTTTCAAATATTCTAAAGTGTGATAATAATCTAAAGGCATTCTTTTTCACATTGGAAGAGTCAATACCTGTAGTTGATAAATCAATTTTGTCTGTAGAATTCAGTTCAGAACTTAAAATCAAGAAAGTTTTAGCGGTTTACTAATTTCTTAGTAATAAAGCTTCTAAACTTTGCTCATCGCTTTGCAAAACAGTTCCCGACTGGATTTTTCCAAATTATTTTAAGCTTTTTACTGCTTCAAGTTATCTATCATCATTTAGAGCATTTTATAAAATCCATTTTTACTATAAAACAAATCAACTATATTTAATAAGTAGTTAGTATGTTTTGAAAACTTTTGAAGTTTAGACGAACTGACGTTAGTAGCAAGAAACTTACACCAAAACGACAAATATTAAAAAGAGAAATAATTATGAGTACTAAGTTAATTTTCTGGACAGGAAACCATCCGCAATGACCATGTAACTATCAAACAAGTTGCTACCGGTAAAACAGAAAGCATGAAATACAAAAAAGCAGAAAGTCTATTATCCTCTGGAGAATGGGTGATTGTGAATGAATACTATTTCAGATTTAATCTGATAATTTAGACCCTCAATTACGAAAGTAGTTGGGGATTTTTTTTATATTTGAAAAGACCTTAAAACCAAACCAAATGTTTTGGACAACTTTTAATACAATTCATAGCGACTTGCTTGCCATCAAAGAACTTATTTATGATGCCAATGACTATCGCTATACTTTTCCAATAAAAGAAGCAGAAAGTTCTGAATATGGAGCATGCACTTTTGAACTTAATGGTTTGTCTATTAAATTTCGTACCGCTAAGATTACACCAACTAAAATTGGCCAATTCGTTACTTTATGGAAGAGAATCGAAAAAGGTCCTATTCAACCATTTGACATCACGGACTCTATTGATCGATTTGTTATCAGCACCCGAAAAGACAACCGTTTTGGACAATTTATATTCCCAAAATCGGTACTTTGTGAGCAGGGAGTGATTTCAACGAACAACAAAGAAGGGAAAAGAGCGATACGAGTGTATCCGCCTTGGGATAAAACTACGAACAAACAGGCGCAAAAAACCCAAAAATGGCAATTGGATTTTTTCTTAGAGATTCCCAGTGATAAACCAATAGACATGGAACGTGCAAAAATACTTTACGGCTTAAAAAGCTGATTTGATTCCATAATATTTAGCCTCTGATTTTTCACCAACCTAAATTCGATTGTTATTTAAAAATCAATTTGCTCTAATTAACACGTTTGTCCTTTATTCTGGTTATCCTGCAAGGTTTTTTTTAACCTTGTAGGTTTGAAAAATTAAAAACAGACCTAAAAGGTTAAAAAAAACCTTGCAGGAATAGCAAAAAACAAGTTAAAAACACTGTAATTCAATAGTTTACGAATCTAATTAAGATTACCTACAGTATGAAAATCTTCACAGATAATAGAAATTAAAATTAATAATTATCTTAAAAACCTATCGTGATTCGTTTTTTTCCAAAAAATACCGTTCTTCTATTCGTTTAATATCTTTTATGGAATTTTTGG
This sequence comes from Flavobacterium sp. CG_23.5, assembly GCF_017875765.1. Taxonomy (NCBI): domain Bacteria; kingdom Pseudomonadati; phylum Bacteroidota; class Flavobacteriia; order Flavobacteriales; family Flavobacteriaceae; genus Flavobacterium; species Flavobacterium sp. CG_23.5. Next base: position 1,169,921 of record NZ_JAGGNA010000001.1, read on the forward strand.
CCCAAGCCAATCTTTTTTCTAAAATTTCTTCCTCAGATAAATGCCAATCGATGTTGGAATTCCGCAATCGGCTGGTTAGGTTTTGAATGATGATGGCCGCTGAAACCGAGATATTCAGACTCTCTGTAAAACCGACCATCGGAATTTTCAAGAAACCATCAGCACGTTGCAAAATTTCTTCAGATAATCCGTCTCTTTCTGTTCCAAAAAATAAAGCACTTGGTTTTGTAATATCAAAATCATCCATCAAACAATCATTCTCGTGAGGTGTAGTGGCAATGATTTGGTACCCTTTATTTTTTAAAGTATCCACACAGTTCGTAATACTGTCGAAGGTATTGATGTCGACCCATTTTTGAGCGCCCATCGCAATTTCCTTGTCGATACTTTTGCCATACCGCTGCTCGATCACATTCAATTCCTGAATTCCAAAGATCTCACAACTGCGCATCACCGCACTAGTATTGTGCATTTGAAAAATATCTTCAACGGCAATGGTAAAATGATTGGTTCTATTTTCCAATACTTTTAGAAATTTTTCTTTTCGGTTATCAGTCAGGATATTTTCAAGAAAATTAAGATAATCAATATCAATCATTGGAATATATTTTTTTGGCAAAAATACTAAAAAAGAGTAGCTTTATTTTCTACTAAATTCTAAAAATATAGGTTCAGATAATTATTCTATTAAGCAGAAAAATTTAAACACAAATTTCACTAATTCACACTAATTAATTCGTGGAAATTAGTGAAATTTGTGTTTGAAAATAAAACCAATGAAAAAGAAACTAGTCGTTTTAACAGGAGCAGGAATCAGTGCCGAAAGTGGTATCAAAACCTTTCGCGACAGCGATGGACTTTGGGAAGGTCATAACGTCATGGATGTCGCCACACCTGAAGGTTGGTATAAAAATCCCGCGTTGGTTCTTGATTTTTATAACAAAAGAAGACAACAACTTAAGGAAGTAGAACCTAATTTAGGGCACCAAATCCTGGCCGAATTAGAGAAGGAATTCGACGTTTATGTAATCACCCAAAATGTAGATGATTTGCATGAACGTGCAGGCAGTACTAATGTATTGCATCTTCATGGCGAGTTATTGAAAGTCAGAAGTTCAATAAACTCAGATTATATTTTGGATTGGTCAGATGATTTGAATTTTGGTGATTTAGATGAAAACAATAATCAATTGCGTCCGCATATTGTTTGGTTTGGCGAGGATGTTCCAGCGCTAGATGAAGCGATCACCATCACTCAAAGCGCAGATTATTTTGCAGTCATTGGAACATCTTTGCAAGTGTATCCTGCGGCTGGACTCATTGATTTTACACCTCGTGAAACGCCCATTTTTTATATTGATCCAAAACCCATAAAGATTCCAAACCTTCGAAATCCATTGGAAGTCATTCCAGAAGTAGCCTCAAAAGGAGTTGAAATCATGAGAAATAAATTGCAAAATCAATTGCAATGACAAAAACAATTGCAAAATCAATGGCAAATCAATAGCGATGAAAAAAATAGTTTTAATAAAGAATTCCTTCAAAAAATCTAAACTTATAACTCATAACTTATAACTTATAACTATTTTTGTGCTTCTCGAACAAACAACACTAAAATGACTACTTTAAACGAATTGAATGCTATATCACCAATCGACGGAAGATATAGAAACAAGACTATTTCGCTGGCTCCATTTTTCTCTGAAGAAGCCTTAATCAAATACCGCGTATTAGTTGAAATTGAATATTTTATTGCTTTGTGCGAAGTGCCTTTGCCACAACTTAAAAACGTAAACCCAGATTTATTCGAAAGCTTGCGCAACATTTATAAAAACTTCTCTACTGAAGATGCGCTTTGGATCAAAGAAACGGAGAAAGTGACCAACCACGATGTAAAAGCGGTGGAATACTTCATCAAAGATGCTTTTGAAAAACTAGGTTTATCTGAATATAAAGAGTTTATCCACTTTGGATTGACTTCTCAAGATATTAATAACACAGCGATTCCGCTTTCTACAAAAGACGCTTTCGAGAAAGTATATATGCCTTCATTGATTACTTTGACTTCAAAATTGAAAGATTTAAGTGTTGAATGGGCGGCCATCCCAATGCTGGCTCGTACGCATGGTCAACCGGCTTCTCCTACTCGTTTGGGTAAAGAAATTGGTGTTTTTGTAGAACGTTTAGAAGAGCAAATGCGTTTGTTATTCAACATTCCATTTGCAGCCAAATTTGGCGGAGCAACAGGAAATTACAATGCACATCACGTGGCATATCCGCAAATCGACTGGAGAAAATTTGGAGGGAAATTTGTGGAGGAAAATCTAGGTTTACATCACTCTTTCCCTACTACACAAATTGAACATTACGATCATTTCGCAGCATTTTTTGATGCTTTGAAACGAATTAATACCATCATCATCGATTTAGACCGAGATATTTGGACGTATGTTTCGATGGAATATTTCAAACAAAAAATTAAAGCGGGAGAAATAGGATCTTCAGCGATGCCGCATAAAGTGAACCCGATTGATTTTGAAAATTCAGAAGGAAATTTAGGAATTGCCAATGCGATTTTCGAACATTTATCAGCCAAATTACCGTTGTCAAGATTGCAACGCGATTTGACGGACAGTACGGTTTTGAGAAACATTGGTGTACCAATTGGACACACTTTAATAGCTTTTGAAGCTACTTTGAAAGGATTGAACAAATTGTTATTGAACGAACCTAAATTTCACGAAGATTTAGAGAAAAACTGGGCTGTAGTTGCCGAGGCGATTCAAACGATTTTACGTCGTGAAGGATATCCTAATCCTTACGAAGCGTTGAAGGGATTGACCAGAACCAATGAAGCGATTGATAAAAAAGCAATTCATGGTTTTATCGCTACCTTAGAGGTTTCGGATGAAATTAAAGCAGAATTAATGCAAATCACTCCAAGTAATTTCTTGGGTATTTAATTATATGATATATGAAAACAGGGCTTACTTTTTTGTTGTTATTTTATTTTATTTTTTCATTTTCTCAAAAAAAAATCATTGAAAATTTTGAAATTGAGATTGATAAGGCAAAGGAGCCATCTAGTTTTTCAAATGCTCTTTTGAGAAGTGTGAAATTTGATGAAGCGAAATTAAAATTCATCATGGTCAAATGTAAAATTAAATCACTCGACAAAGATTTCGCTGAAATTAGTGCGTTTTCATTATTAGATACCGTAAACAAAGTTAGATATAGAGTTGGTGATTATTTAGGATATGCTTCTATTGTTGGGTTCCCTGAAGTAAATCCTTATAGGAAAAGTGAATCTAATGATAAAAAATACACTTACAATTCACCAAAATATGATTCAAACGAAATTGATCAATTTGACAAATTTAATTTTGAAGGCTATAAAAATTTCGAAATCCCTATAGAATTTGGTTCAGATAAAAAACCTGATCAAAGTGTAATATATTTTGGAAAAACTGCTTACAAGAATTTTAAAGCTGAAATGTTTTTTATTACTTTGAGAGAAATGAAAGATGCCGTTTTTGAACTATATTACAAAAATAATAAGATTAGTTCTTTTCAAATAGAATAATTTGATAAATTTATTATTTGAATTTATCTAACTTAAAAGGGCGGAAAAATAGATATAAAACACAATCTTAAAGTACAAAGTAATCTTGAAAAAAAATTTACCTCTAATCATATTACTTTGTACTTTTTTTATATTTTCCTTTCAAAGTAAAAAAATTGTCAAATCAAGCAAAGCGGATAATCCTAATGTCACTGCTGGTGTTGCCTTAACATTTGATGATACTTTTGTGAATGAATGGTATGATACTGACAAACAACTTCGTAAATATTCTTGGAAAGCAACTTTTTGTGTTTCTGAAATAAATACACTAAATAGTTCTGAAATAGCTAAATTACTGGCTTTACAAAAAGAAGGAAATGAAATTGCCGGACATGGATTCAATCACTATGATGCAAAAAAGTTTGTTGCTCAATATGGAATTGATGCCTACCTCAATCAAGAAATCGATCCAATGCTGGCTTTGATGAATTTTTATTCTTTAAATGTTACCTCATTTGCCTATCCTTTCGGTTTTAGAAATGCAATAATTGACGCTGCACTTTTAAAAAAATTTAAAATAATCAGGGCAACAACTTATGGTGCAGAAGCTCCTTATGAGCAAAATTGCTACTATAATAACACCAGAGTTTTATACGGCATTGGCATGGATACCACGCATCCTTCTTTTAGCACAGCCTATCTTAAAAAACTTTTAAATTACACTCGAGAACATCATAAAATTCTAATTTTATTTGGTCATAAAACGGTAAATAAAAAAGCACCGGCAAATTATGAAACTGAAATGAAAACATTAAAGTTGATTTGTAACTTTGTGAAACAAAACAACATGAAGTTTTATACTTTATCAGAATTGAGCAAATCAAAATCTTCTCCTTTTCTAAAATAAGGTTGGAATTGTATTATTTATTGAACGAAATTCCATTTCGATGTTCTAGCCCCGACAGTAGTGGAAAGCCTCAAGGGAAAAAAGTTGTTTTTTCTTGTACTGACAGAGCGAACAAAGGAAGCTCTTGCCACTGGAATAGAAAAAAGATTTATGACAAAGGCCCAAACCGTTGGGATGAAACGGATGGCGGGAATAGCTCCTAAATAAAAGCAAAAACTATGGATACGGCAGCAATAGTTACAGAAACGACCCATCACTTACAGCCCTTGATAAGCGATTTAGGATTAATACTTATGACTGCCGGAGTTGCAGTATTGCTGTTTAAAAAAATCAAACAACCGCTGGTTTTGGGGTATTTAATTGCAGGTTTTTTGGCTGGAAATCATTTTGATTTTTTCCCATCGGTGACTGATATTAAAAGTGTTGAAGTTTGGGCAGAAATTGGCGTAATATTTTTGTTGTTCAGTCTTGGTCTAGAATTCAGTTTTAAAAAACTGATGAAAGTCGGTGGAACGGCTTCCATTACTGCAGTTACACAAATTTTTTCGATGACCGTCATAGGTTATTTGGTTGGGCAGTGGATGGATTGGACCAAGATGGATAGTGTTTTTTTAGGCGTGATTCTTTCGATTTCATCGACCACTATTATTCTCAAAACATTTGAAGAATTAGGCGTAAAAGCTCAAAATTTTGCCGGAATCGTTATTGGTTCTCTCATTGTTCAGGATATTGTTGCTATTTTAATGATGGTTTTGCTATCAACTATTGCTGTCAGCAACCAATTTTCGGGAGGTGAATTGATGCAATCAGTCTTAAAACTGGTGTTTTTCTTAACTATTTGGTTTGTTGGAGGCATCTTTTTTATTCCCACTTTGCTCAAAAAAGCAAAACATTTATTATCAGATGAAATGCTGCTTATTATTTCGCTGGCGCTTTGCTTGATGATGGTGATTCTTGCCGCAGATGTGGGGTTTTCTCCAGCCCTAGGTGCGTTTATAATGGGTTCAATAATTGCTGAGACTACACAAGCGGAACACATTGAACATTTAGTAAAACCAGTAAAAGATCTATTTGGGGCCGTTTTCTTTGTGTCTGTCGGAATGCTAATTGATCCTCAAACCTTGTATGAGCATACGATTCCCGTCGTTATTCTATCCCTTATTACTATTTTTGGGCAATCTATAAGTTCGACGGCAGGCGCGTTACTTTCAGGAAAACCGTTGAAAGAATCTGTTCAAACGGGAATGAGTTTATCTCAAATTGGGGAATTCTCCTTTATCATTGCCTCGCTTGGAATGACGCTTCATGTTACGAGTTCGTTCTTGTATCCTATTGACGTTGCGGTTTCGGCGGTGACTACATTCACTACTCCGTTCATGATAAAATTATCGACTCCATTTTCGGAATTCCTGGCGAATAATTTACCGAGAAAATGGACCAAAAACATTGAGCGTTACAGTGCAAATACTCAGGCTATAAAATCAGTAACCAACTGGCAAATTGTATTGCATGCTTACCTGCTGCAAGTTGTCTTGGTGTCGGTAATAATTATTGCTGTAATTTTACTTTCGTCTAAATTTATTTTGCCGTTGGTCCAAGAATATGAATATGGAAATACACTAGGGGCATTTATTACATTGGTATTTCTTTCGCCTTTTTTATGGGCACTTTCCTTGCGTCGTGTGGCTATAAATGAGGTCGAAAAATTAATGTCAGAGCGCAAATACCGTGGTCCTATGGCTATGATGTTTTTATTTAGATTGTTATTGACGACTTTTTTTATAGGTTTTTTATTGAATATATTTTTCTCCCCAAAAATTGCGTTAATTGCATTGATAGGAGCTACGGTTATCTATTTTATTTTCAGTAAAAAATTAAATGCGCAATATCATAAAATTGAGCATCATTTTTTATCCAACTTAAACGCTAGAGAATTAGCAACACCAAAGCGAAGTCAAAGTGATTTATCTCCTTGGGACGGGCATATGGCATTTTTTGATATTTCCGCAAGTTCCAATATTACAGGAAACACTTTATATAAATTACAACTTCGGGAGCTAATGGGAATTAATATTGCCTCTATCAAAAGAGGTGATATCATGATTAACATTCCTAAAAAGAATGATCGTTTATTTCCCGGAGATGAAATATGCGTTATAGGCACGGACACTCAGGTAAAAGAATTCAAAAATTATCTAGACCAGCATGAGACGGAAGTTCCGGATATAACTACTGAACCAGAAATTGTATTGCGCCAAATAGAATTGAAAAACGAATCCTACATCGGAAAAAGCATTCGCGATTCCAAATTGCGAGAAAAAACAAGTGGTTTGGTTGTAGGCATCGAAAAAAAGGGAAAAAGAATCTTAAATCCCGAATCGGATGTTTTGTTAGAGAAAGATGATATACTGTGGATTGTTGGAAATAAAAAATTATTAGCTGATTTAGTTCATAATTAATATATTGAGTCTAAAGACGGATGTCATAAAGTTTTAAAGTCCTTTAAAACTTTATTTAGATTTATGTAATGCACTTGTTTCTTTATAAAAAAAGGTGCATTTTTATGTACACCTTATGATTTTTGACTTTATGACTTTTGACTAATTATCTCGAATAATTCGGGGCTTCTTTCGTAATAGTTACATTATGAGGATGACTTTCGTTGATACCACTTGCAGTGATACGAACAAAACGACCTGTTTCCTGTAAAGTTGGAATATCTTTTGAACCGCAATATCCCATTCCGGCACGAAGACCGCCGATGAATTGTTGCATACTTTCGTTTAATTCTCCTTTATAAGGCACACGCCCGACGATTCCCTCTGGAACTAGTTTCTTTACATCATCTTCCACATCTTGGAAATAACGATCTTTCGATCCTTCTTGCATGGCCTCAACAGAACCCATTCCACGGTAAGATTTGAATTTTCTTCCTTCGAAAATAATAGTTTCTCCCGGAGATTCCATTGTTCCAGCTAGTAAGGAACCTAACATTACACAGTCAGCACCGGCAGCAATAGCTTTCGGTATATCACCAGTGTAACGTATTCCACCATCTGCAATTACCGGAACACCCGATCCTTTAATCGCTGCGGCTACTTCAAGTACAGCAGAAAACTGAGGAAAACCAACACCTGCGACAATACGTGTAGTACATATTGAACCTGGACCAATTCCTACTTTAACACCATCAGCGCCATTTTCAACAAGATATATGGCTGCCTCAGCAGTGGCAATATTACCTACAATAACGTCTAACTCAGGAAATTTAGCTTTTACTAATTTTAGTACATCTACCACTCCTTTTGTATGTCCGTGAGCGGTATCGATTATAACGGCATCAACTCCAGCATTGACCAAAGCCGTTGCTCTTTCCACAGCATCAGCAGTAACGCCTAATGCAGCAGCAACACGCAAACGTCCAAATTTGTCTTTGTTGGCATTTGGTTTTTGGGTCAATTTAGTAATATCTCTAAACGTAATTAAACCTACTAATTTATAATCCGCATTAACAACGGGAAGTTTTTCGATTTTATATCCTTGCAAAACTACTTCCGCTTGTTCCAATGAAGTTCCTTCGGCAACAGTTACCAAGTTTTCACTTGTCATTACCTCAACAATAGGTCTTGCATTGTTTTTTTCGAAACGTAAATCACGATTTGTCACAATACCTTTTAGTATTTTGTTGTCATCCACAATTGGGATTCCACCAATACCATATTCTTTCATTGCGTTTTTAGCATCGGCAACGGTAGAAGTCAACGGCAAAGTAACCGGATCGATAATCATACCTGATTCGGCACGTTTTACTTTTCGAACTTTAGCAGCTTGTTGCTCGATAGTCATATTTTTGTGCAAAACACCAATACCACCTTCTTGCGCCATAGCAATTGCCATAGAACTTTCGGTGACAGTATCCATAGCAGCAGACACTATTGGAACGTTAAGTGTTATATTTCTTGAAAATTTTGATTGAATACTCACTTCGCGTGGAAGAACATTTGAGTAATTAGGAACTAATAGTACATCATCGTAAGTTAATCCTTCACCGATAATCTTAGAGTTGTGTGCGATCATTGCAATTTGTAGTTGTAGTTAAATTGCGTGCAAATATAGACAATCTTAAGCAAAAAAACCACAATTTTTAACAATAAATTGATTAAATTGCATTACAAAGGTATTCCGCCCAATTATAGCCTTTGTTGTTTCCAAGCTATAAATTTTGATTAATTTCATTTCAATGGTAGAATCAGAAGCACCTATTACAGGACTTTCAAACGATCAGGTAATAGAATCAAGGACTCTCAATGGTTCCAATTCTTTAGACCATCAGGATAAAAATAATTTTCTGACTTCCTTAATCGAGATGGTTAAGGAGCCGATGTTTTTATTACTGGTAACTGCAACAGGTATTTATTTCATTACTGGTGATTATGGAAATGGAATTTTTATGGCGCTAGCCATCCTTTTGGTTTCTGCAATTTCGCTTTATCAGGAATCTAAAAGTCGAAATGCCATTGAATCCCTAAAAAAATTATCCCAACCCAAAAGCAAAGTCATTCGCAATAGTGAGATTATAGAAATAGCAAGCGAGGAAATTGTTTTGGGTGATTTCATTCAGATTGAAGAAGGGACCTTTGTAGCGGCTGACGGAACAATTATTCAATCTAATGATTTTTCTGCAAACGAATCAATACTTACCGGAGAATCACTTGCGGTTTTCAAAAATGAAAAATCCGAAAATAATGAGGTATATCGGGGAACAATTGTTGCCAGCGGATTGGCTATTTGCGAAGTGACCGCCATTGGAAGCAAAACAAAATTGGGGAAAATAGGTAAAAGTCTGGAAACGATTGCTGAAGAAAAAACACCGTTACAAATACAGATTGGAAATTTTGTAAAGAAAATGTCTCTTGTGGGCCTAGTGATTTTTGGAATTGTTTGGGGTATTAATTATTATAATTCTAAAAACTTTTTAGATAGTTTGTTAAAAGCATTGACTCTGGCAATGAGTATTATTCCTGAAGAAATTCCAGTTGCTTTCACCACTTTTATGGCTTTAGGTGCTTGGCGATTAATGAAGATGGGAATTATTGTCAAGCAAACCAAAACGGTAGAAACGTTAGGCAGTGCCACCGTAATTTGTACCGATAAAACGGGAACTATTACCGAAAACAAAATGAGTTTAGCACAATGGTATACTTTTTCTGATGACACCTTAAATAACAATGGCAATGACAAAGGCAACAGTAATAACAATCATACACTTAATCCAATAGAACAAGAGCTTCTAAGTCTCGCCATGTGGGCAAGTGAACCCATTCCGTTTGACGGCATGGAGATTGCGCTGCACGAAACGTACGGAAATTTAAAAATTAATGATGAACGGCGAAATTTCAAATTAGTACATGAGTACCCACTGGATGGAAAACCACCTATGATGACACATGTTTTTGAAAATCAAGATGGAACGCGAATCATTGCGGCCAAAGGGGCACCCGAAGCTTTAATTGCTAGTTCAAATTTATCAAAGAAGGAAACCACACAAATTTTAGAAGCAGTAGAAACGATGGCTAATAAGGGTTTTCGAGTTTTGGGTGTTGGCGTGACCGAATTTCAAGGAAATGATTACCCGAAAAAACAACAAGATTTCCCCTTTCATTTTAAGGGATTAATTGCTTTTTATGACCCACCAAAAGAGAATATTAAAACCGTCTTTGAAACATTTTATAAAGCCGGTATTCTGGTAAAAATTGTAACAGGGGACAATGCAGTTACAACATCAACCATTGCAAAACAAGTGGGTTTCAGAAACCCTGAAAAAGTTCTAAATGGCGATGAATTGATGGCAATGGACGAAGCTACTTTAAAAGAAAAAGTAATGGAAACAACTATTTTTACCCGCATGTTTCCCGAGGCCAAACTTAAAATCATAAAAGCATTAAAAGACAATAACCAAATAGTAGCCATGACCGGTGATGGTGTTAATGATGGTCCCGCTTTAAAATCAGCACACATAGGAATTGCTATGGGTAAAAAAGGGACCGAAATTGCCAAAGAAGCAGCAAATTTAATCCTGATTGATGACGATTTCTCTAAAATGACCGACGCCATCGCTATGGGAAGAAAAATTTATATCAATCTAAAAAAAGCCATTCAATATATTATTTCCATACATATTCCCATTATCCTGATTGTCTTTATTCCATTGGCACTAGGCTGGGTTTATCCTAATATTTTCTCGCCGGTTCATATTATTTTTCTCGAAATAATAATGGGTCCAACCTGTTCTATAATTTATGAAAATGAACCTATGGAACGTAATCTGATGTTGCTAGCACCAAGACCTTTTACCACTACTTTTTTCAACTTGAAAGAAATTACAATTAGTATCGTTCAAGGGCTTATGATTACTTTCGGACTATTATTTGTGTACCAATATTGCATTGCAATTAATTGTACAGAAAGTGCGACCAGAACTACTGTTTTTCTCACGCTGATATCATCTAATGTCTTTCTGACACTCGTAAATCGTTCTTTTTATTATTCTATATTTACGACCATACGTTACAAAAACAATCTGGTTTTAATGATTATTTCGTTAACCATTATCATCACGGGGTTATTATTGTTTGTTCCAATATTCGCTCATTTCTTTCAATTTGAAACGGTTTCAGCCAGCCAAATAGGTTTGAGTATTTTAGTCGGGTTTGTCTCCGTACTTTGGATTGAAATTTACAAATTATTTAAGCGTAGAAAACAGAACGAAAAGCCCGAGATAAGATAAAGGCAAGAAGATTTATTTTACTGACTAGCGTCTAAAAAGTCTATCACTCTTTATCTTTAAAAATGATATTGAGTCCAAATTGAAACGAAAGACTATTGGCTTTGGAAACATCCTTATATTCTAAAAGATTATCAGCCAGAACATAAAAATTCACAGGTCCGAATTGACTTGACAACCCCAATCCGATATTTTTATAGGAGTAAGAATCGATCGTGTAAGTTGCTTTCATTTGCAAAGAATTGAAAATTTTTCTTCTATAATACGTTGTAAAAGCCATTAATGGTGTCCGTGGAGTTGACATTAGAAACAACTGCGCACCAACGGCACTTTTATAAACAGTTTCAGGATTATAATTCAAACAGTCACAATCATCAGGGCGTTCTTCATCAAACGAATATTGAATAGATGAAATAAATTTTGCTGGACGCCAAGTGGTATATTTAGTGTACAAAGTATCTAAAGGAATAGCTGCTTTAAATTCTTGATAAACATTTCCTGCTGAATTTCCGCCCAAAAATTTTGGGTTAATACCCTCCGCATTATAATATCCTTTATAAACAAAACTTTCTACGTCCTTCGTGTGCTTTATAAAACCAATATCCGCAACACTTGCCGTAAACTGAACATTTTTCTTAGGATAATAGGTAAGTCCAGCATCAAAACCTAAGCCGAGATCACCACCAAAAAAAGTCCTATGAGCAATATCACTTGCAATATTTCCTGAATAATCACTTTTAGTATATTGCGAAATTCCAGAAGTATTGAGTTGCAAATTCGAAGAAATAACTTGTTCATAAATCCCCTTATCAGATGGAATTGTATAAATATATCCTGAATTATTAGTCGAATTCAGATTTGCAGCACTTGAATATATTTTTCCTCGAAAACCAAGGATCAAATGGTCATTTACGTTTTTATGATATCCTATATGAAGAACCGATAGCATTTCTGCCTTTACATTCAAATCCCCCAAATCAAATACTTTTCCTAAATAATCTTTATTTCCGTCCAAAGCGAGTATGGCTAAATCTTTAGGCATATAGCTCAAGAAATCAAATTCCTGATACATTCCAAAAGAAATGTAAGAATCGTATTGATCTTCGTCCCTTTTGATCCTGAAACCGCCGTTAAACAGTTCTACTTGTTCGTTTATTGCTGCTTTATCTTTTCTTGTGGTAGAAAACACGACATCACGCAATTTTTCATTAAAATCCACTCCGTTATTAGCAAATAAATCATAGGCAGAAAAACCACTTGAACCTACATTTGCCGAAATTCCAGATAATAATGGAATTCCAAAGTAGAATTTATATTTAACATCAGATCCGGGGTTAGTCAACAAAGACTGAGGAACTGCCGTAAAATTATATAAAAGTTGTTTGTTTTGGGAAATACTGTTAACCGAAACCAATAGAATAAAAAGCAATATTATTTTTCTCATTGTATAACTAAATAAGCGGTAACACTTGAACGTAATTTAATACTTCCCGAACTGTTTTCAGTTAATATTGGGCCTGGTAGCATTCTCAGAACGAAAGACATTTTAGTGGTACTTTTTAATAAATTAAGTTTTGTGTTTTGAAAAATTTCGGTTTTTGTTACAACATTAGTTCCCCCAGTATAAGCAGGAATAAAAAAGTTCATAGAATAAAGAGGTTGATTGTTTTTATCAATTAAAACGATATCCAAAACATAAGCTCTATTTATGGTGTTATTAATTTCAAAAAAGAAATCGGCTCGATTTAAATTATCTCTGAAAAAAGCATCGTTAAAGACATCAATTGTTGGAGAGTCCACTGATATAATTTGTTCTATTCCATTGGTTACAAATTGATTTGCCGGAACATCAAAACTAGCCAGATTCGTAACAAAAATAGGTTCTAACTTTACTGTATTAACTTGATTAAAATCTAAGTCGCTTGAACAGGAAAAGAAGAATATAGAGAGAAGAAATATTCCTAAAATTCTATTGAAAGGCACTGGTTTCATTGTTAAATTTATTAAAATCAATCTGTAAATAATTGTATTACCAACGCACCAATTACCTACTTATTATTTTAAATACCAAATGTTAATAAAGGCTTAAAGCTATTCATTGACTAGTGAAATTCACCAAACAATTTAGAAGCCTCATTATAAGCACTTTCAAAACTCATCGGACTTAAATTTGTATTTTCTTTTTTGGAAGTAAAGTAGGACAATAATTTCTCTGTAGGCATATTACCCGTCAAATCATCAGTGGCCATTGGACAACCACCAAAACCCTGAATCGCACCATCATATCTGCGGCAACCTGCGTTGTAAGCGGCGTCAATTTTCTCAAACCATTTATCTGGTGTCGTATGAAGATGGGCTCCAAACTCAATTTTAGGATATTTTGGAATTAAATTCGAAAATAAATACCCAATTACATCAGGTGTCGAACTTCCCACAGTATCAGAAAGTGAAAGGATTTTCACGCCCATATCAGATAATTTTTGGGTCCACTCCCCTACTATTTCCGTGCTCCATGGATCACCATAAGGATTTCCAAAACCCATAGAAAGATAGGCCACCACTTCTTTATTACTTTTATAGGCAATTTCCAGAATTTCCTGCAAAGTGATTAATGATTCAGCAATAGTTTTATGGGTATTTCGCATCTGAAAATTTTCGGAAATCGAAAACGGGAAACCTAAATATTGTATTTCAGCGTGTTCTGATGCCAAAATTGCCCCTTGCGTATTTGCAATTATTGCCAATAATTTACTTCGGGTTTTTGACAAATCTAGTTGTGCCAACAATTCCGCCGTATCCTGCATTTGCGGAATAGCTTTTGGCGAAACAAAACTACCAAAATCAATGGTATCAAAACCGACACGCAATAAGGACTGGATATAGGCTACTTTTCTAGCAGTAGGAATAAATGGTTTTATGCCTTGCATGGCATCACGTGGACATTCTATAATTTTTATTGGCTCCATAGAAAGCCAAAGATAAGAAAAGTTGCAAAGTTGCAAAGTTTCTGACTTACAAAGTTTTTATGAATTCAAAAAAAGAATGTACACTCAAAATATTAGATGGTTTTAGGATAAATTTCAACCTTATTTAGTTTTGGTTTTCCCAAATTTCCCCAAATTTTAGAATAATCCAAATTACTTAATTCTTTCTAAAATTTCCTTGTTTATGGCTTTCACCAATGCAGGACCTTCATATATAAATCCAGTATACAGTTGCACTAAACATGCTCCTGCTTCCAGCTTTTCAATTGCGTCAGCGGCAGAATGGATTCCACCTACTCCAATAATAGGAAAGGCTTTTTTACTGTTTTGAGATAAAAATCGGATTACTTCAGTGGAACGTTGCGATAATGGTTTTCCTGACAGACCGCCCATTTCCGTTTTGTTTTCGGATTGTAATCCTTCGCGGGAAATCGTTGTATTTGTAGCAATAACTCCAGCAATTTTAGTTTCTTTAATGATATCAATAATATCTAGTAATTGCTCATCAGTCAAATCAGGAGCAATTTTCAAAAGAATCGGCTTTTGTTTTGGCTTAGCCAAATTCTTATTTTGCAGCGTTTGCAACAATTGAGTCAATGGTTCTTTATCTTGTAAGGCACGTAGATTTGGTGTGTTTGGCGAACTTACGTTGACTACAAAATAATCAACATAATCAAACAAAGCTTCAAAACAAATTTCATAATCTGAAGTGGCATCTTCATTTGGTGTCAATTTATTTTTACCAATATTCCCACCAATCAAGACGCCTGTATTTTTTTTCAATCGTTCAACTGCTTCAAGAACACCACCATTATTAAAACCCATTCGGTTTATGATTGCGCTATCTTCTTTAAGGCGAAACAACCGTTTTTTTGGATTTCCTTCTTGCCCCTTTGGTGTAAGAGTTCCTATTTCGATAAATCCAAATCCAAAATTTGACAATTCTTTATATAATTTGGCGTCTTTATCAAAACCAGCTGCCAATCCAACTGGGTTTTTAAATTTTAATCCAAAAACTTCGGTTTCTAACCGTGGATCATTGATGTCATAGAGCGATTTAAAAAGGGACGAAAATCCCGGAATTTTAGATAAAAATCTAATAAGTGAAAAAGTGAAATAATGAACTTTTTCCGGATCAAACCAAAAAAGTATGGGACGAATTATTAATTTATACATGATTGTTGTGTTGCTGCTGCAAAAATAGAACTATCTACTCGATAATTAAATATTTGCAAATTAATTTAATAAATGAATTCTATTTTTCATAGAATTAATCTGAATAATTAATTATAAATCACTAATTTTAAGCATCTTATGTTATTTTAAATTGAATCAACCTTAAATATTTAATTATTAAACTTTAAAAAAATGAGAAAAAATTTAAATTTCCAGAAATTCTTGTCTGTTTGCATCGCTATTGTCAGCTGTATGTTTATTTCAACAAGTTGTAATTCTCAAAAAAAAGAGAATAAAGAAACTTTCAATATGGCAGTTGCCAAAAAAGCTGTTGAGAAACAAAACACAATTTTTACTGAGGCAATGAACAAAAGCGACTCGATAGCTGCAGCCAATTGCTACGCTACAGATGCAAAATTTATGCAGCCTAATGCAAAAGCTGCTGTTGGCAAAAATAATATTCTTCACGTAATGTCGGCTTTTATGAAAATGGGAATGCCAAAACTCAGTTTGAAAACCATAGATGTTTGGGGAAATAGTGATTTGCTCTTATCCGAAGATGAATGGACATTTACCGATAAAGACGGAAAAGAATTAGACCGAGGAAAGTCGTTAGTCGCTTGGAAAATGGAAGATGGAAAATGGAAAATGTTCCGTGACTGCTATAATTCTGATATGCCAATGCCACAAGCTAAATAAATTTATCCGTTTTCAGCAATGAATAATAAAATTATCAAAACTTTAAATTATATACCATGTTGGCTAACTAATCTGAAGTTTCTACTACGGCATTAAAATAAAAAAACCGAACCCATAAAATAACTGAGTTCGGTTTTTTTAATTTCAACTTTTAAAATAAAATGCAGCTTCAAATTTTAAATCTTTCTACTTTTTGTTCATTTTTTCTTTTTCCATTTCCATTTTAGATTTGGTTTTCATCATCATCATTCCATTCATATCCATCATTTGACCGTTTTCAATCATCATAGATTTTCCGTTTTTCATTTTCACCATTCCGCTAGGAGAAACTACTGAACCATTACTTAATTTCATATCTTTTTGCATCATCATCATTTTCCCATTTTTCATCATCATCATCTTCCCATTTTTCATGTGCACATAATCATTCATTTTGTTCATCATCATTCCATTCATAGCGATCATGTCCCCGTTTTTCATCATCATGGATTTTCCATTTTTCATTTTCACCATTCCGCTAGGGTAAACCATTGTGCCGTTACTCATTGTCATTTCTCTATTCATCATCATCATTTTACCGTCCTTTACCATCATCATTTTACCGTCACTCATCATTACATGGTCCTTAATTTGCACAATTTTTGAATCATCCACCTTATTTTTATCAATTTTGCTCTCATGAGCCATCACTCCCATGGAGAAAAAAGCAACCACCAATAACACAAATAAATTTTTCATAACTTTTTGATTTTAAATTATTTAATTTTTTTTTTGACATATTAAAATTACAAAAAAAGTATATCAATTTACTGAAAAATAAAATTATAAAAATAATTTTAAAAACTGATGTTTAACAGCGTAGCCAATCATAGTCAAAAGTGCACAATTAACAATATTCTATTATTGTTATACATTATCAATTTTGTGCTTTAATCTAACTTTAACTAGAAAAAATATAATTACGGTTATAATTATCATAAAAACTACAAAGATGGAGTGTCTGAATATTTCAAGTTCATTTAAAAAATATTCCAAACAATGATGAAATAATAAGCTAGCTGCGATGTAATTAGACATCCATGCATCTCTTTCTCCTTTGGTTAAATCCCCGAGTAATTTTTTACCTGTTTCGGTATATTTGGCATTTACAAATTCGACAGTTCGAACTTTTGTTTCGCTCGCAGTTAATAGTGGAGTTTCCATCGATTTTTCTTTTTTACAAACTACCTATATAGTAAAGCACAAAGCAAATAAAAGTATCTTTTTCATAATTTAAAAATTGAAGTTAATAATCTAAAAATTAAAAAAAGATCTGGGAAATTTAGGATTAAATTTAGCAATAAAAATTGACATATCACTTGCATTTTTTAAATTTATATTTTTTAAATATCTGAATATCAATTTTTTATAAAAAAATTAATGACTCTAAAAATAAAAAATGTCGATTTTAAAAAAGATCAAACAAAAAAATTATAAATACTAATGAAGATGGCATTTAATTCTGACAAAACGGTATGATTTTAGTGTCGAATACCTTAAATTAGCATTGGAAAATTAATACAATTACCAATTTTATAAACAACTACTTAATATCATGAAAATTAAAATTACGATTAGCTTACTCTTCTTCTTTAGCGTTCAACTTTTTTTTGCACAAGCTGTCAAAAATGACTCTCTTCATTTCGCTGCGAATACCACGGTAATAACCACGATTACAACAACAAAAGACACTCTTAAAGTTACAGGAACTGGAATACTATTAAACAAAGACAACATCGCATTAAAAGAAGATGAAAGAGCTTTGAATGACAGATTAAGAGCTGAAAAAAAAGCACTAAAAGATGCTAAAAGAAGTGAGAACGAAAAAAAGGATTTTGAAAAAAAGCAAAGACGTTTTGAAAGACAACAAGACAAAATTGCCTCAAACGAAAGTTCTGTTGCTAAATTAAAAAGTAAACTTGCAAAAGAAAAAGAAAATTTTTCGAAACTTTCGGGAAGATTAGAATCAAAGAAAGCAAGAGGAAAACTTTCATCTACCAAAATTGAAAAAGAAAACATCAAAATAAGCAAAAGCCAGATAAAAATTAACAAATTAGAAGATGATTTGGAAAAAGCTGGAAATAAGCTCACTAAAAGCAGAAAATAGCAAATACCACCTTCGGGTGGTTTTTTTTTTGTGTAAAGAGAAACATCCCGAAGATAAATTATTTCTAATAGTAACTCTTTGCACTGATTTCAAAATTAGAGAAAAAGACAAAATTTAGTTCGAGAGCCACCAGAAAATGCTCCTAAAAAAATGATTACATTTGCATAAAAAAATAAAAGATGCAACATATTATAGATCGATTTATCAGCTATGTAACCATCGATACAGAATCTGACGCCAACTCTGAAACCACGCCAAGTACAGCCAAACAATGGGATCTGGCCAATAAACTCGTTGAGGAATTGAAAACTATTGGGATGCAAGACGTAACAATAGATGACAAAGCATACATCATGGCTACCTTGCCAAGTAATGTTATTCATGAAGTACCAACTATTGGATTCATTTCACACTTTGACACTACACCCGATTTTACCGGAGCCAATGTAAAACCTCAAATTATTCCTAATTATGATGGTAAAGACATTGTGTTAAATGCAGAACAAAATATTATATTATCACCTAATTATTTTAAAGATTTGTTATTGTACAAGGGACAAACGTTGATTACAACTGACGGCACAACCTTGTTAGGTGCCGATGATAAAGCTGGAATAACCGAAATTGTTACCGCAATGGAGTTCCTAATTAAAAATCCAGAAATCAAACACGGAAAAATCAGAGTAGGTTTTACACCTGATGAAGAAATTGGTCGTGGTGCACATCATTTTGATGTAGATAAATTCGGAGCTGAATGGGCGTATACTATGGATGGTAGCCAAATAGGTGAACTGGAATATGAGAATTTTAATGCGGCTGGTGCCAAAATTATTTTGAAAGGAAAAAGTGTTCACCCTGGCTATGCCAAAGGAAAGATGATTAATTCCATGTTGATTGCCAATGATTTCCTCAATCAACTGCCTCTAGGTGAAACTCCAGAAGAAACTAAAGGATACGAAGGATTTTTTCATGTACACCATTTAACCGGAAGTATTGAAGAAACAGTTTTGGAACTTATTATAAGAGATCATAACAAGAAAAAATTTGAAAAACGTAAAGAATTAATTGAGAAAATTACCAAAAAAATCAATAAAAAATTTGCGAAACAATTTGGTGAGGATATTGTTGTAACCGAAATAAAAGACCAATATTACAATATGAAAGAAAAGGTATTGCCTGTAAAACATATTGTAGATATTGCAGAGAAAGCCATGAAAGAAATAGGTATTAAACCGCTTATTAAGCCCATTCGAGGCGGAACTGACGGTTCTCAATTATCTTATAAAGGATTGCCTTGTCCTAATATTTTTGCGGGTGGACATAATTTTCACGGGAAATACGAATACGTTCCAGTAGAAAGCATGCAAAAAGCAGTTGAAGTAATTGTAAAAATTGCGGAATTAACAGCAATTGGCGATTTCTCTAAAAGTAAATAATGATAATTTAGTAACATCTGAAATTTAGTTTCTTATTCGCGACAAAATCAATAATTTGTCAAAAAAAATAAACAGAAGTGTATCAATACATATCGAATATATCATAAATACAAAGGAAAAAAAAGTCTCATGAAAATGAGACTTTTTTTTTGCATATTTTCGGAGTATTCAACAAATGATTTCATCATTTCCTCTTTACATCGAATCTTACATACATTAAAATCACTAAAACTACATTAATTAAAAAAACACCTTTTGAAAAAATAAACAAACTTAACATTGGCGCACCAATAAAAATGCTTAAATTTAATAACATTTTATTAACCATTCGTTAATACCTGTGGTAATCAATTTTATTCATGTTAAAAAAATAATTTAAAATAATACGTAACGTTATGGTAGTAAAAAAAGAAGAAACTGAAGTACAAAAAGCGCCTGAAGTAATTGAGTCAGTTAGTCCAATTAAAACTAACAAAATAACAGCAGCTAGTGCAACTGGACAACCTAGTGTAGTTGTTGAAAATACTTCTACAGAAAAAAAAGTCCCAGTAAAAGCACCTGCAAAAATTCCAACAAAAGTAGCGGTAAAAGTCCCAATAAAAGCGCCAGTAGAAGATAAGACGGCTAACGAAGCGGGCGAAAATTCTATTGATGAAACTAAAGAACTAGATAAAAAAAAGAAGAAAAAAAGCAAAACTGACATGAAACAAAAATCAAAAGACAAGGCTAAAAAGGCCGATGCAAAAGAAAAAGCGAAACAAAAAGCTAAGGCAAAAGCGAAAAAAGCAAAAAAAGCAAAAAAAGACAAAGCAAAAAAAGCTAAGGTAAAAGCGAAAATAAAAGCGAAAAAAGCCAAAGCAAAATCTAAAAAAGCGAAGAAAAATAAAAAGAATAAAAAATAATCTACTTATTTTCTTTAAAAAAGTCCCAATCCGAAATATCGGTTGGGACTTTTTTATAAATATAAAAACTGAATTATTTTTTTACTACTGCAGTATTTAGAGCCGCACTCATTTCCATTGAAATAGCGGAACGCTCCATTTTTAATTTTCCTGACATAGTCTCAACAATAACCGTTGTATCCCCAAGCTCAGAAACTTTTCCATGAAGACCACTTTTTGTAATAATCTTATCGCCTACTTTCAAAGTACTTTCAAATTCTTTTTCGCTTTTAGCTTTCTTTTGTTGTGGTCTAATCATGAAGAAATAAATCACCACAAACATTAATAGAAACGGCGCAAATTGAGTTAATTGTCCCATAATTTTAAATTCTCTTTTTTTGTTTATAAATATTACATTAAACCACGACCGGCTTTAATCATTTTTTTATTAGCCTGCAGCTCTTTTACTAAATTATCTAAAATTCCGTTGATAAAAATACTACTTTTTGGAGTAGAATACTCTTTAGCAACTTCTAAATATTCGTTAAGCGTAACTTTTACTGGAATCGATGGAAATTTTAGAAATTCACAGATAGCCATTTTAAGAATAATGGTGTCAATTTCAGCAATTCTGTCGCTGTCCCAATTTGGCGTTTTATCAACATATTCTTTAGCAAATTCCGTTTCATTCAAGACCGTTTTTCTAAACAAATCTCTAACAAAATCTTTGTCCTCGTTGTCTTTATACAATTTTGGAACTCTGAAATTGTCATTTTCACCAGATTTAATAGCTTTCAGTTGTTTGATGATATGAGTATTAACCAATGGAATATCGTCCACCCAAGTTAATTTATCATCTTCTAAATATTCATATAATTTTTCATTAGGGACAATTACATCCATAAATAAATCAACAATAAACTGTTTATCTTCTTCGAATGTGTTGATTGAATTGCTCATGTATTTTCCATACAACTCACTTGACTTTATATCATTAAGAAGTAATAAAATATAATCATCGTTCAATGTCCAATTGTCAATTTTACGATTTTCAAGAGCAATACTTAGTGAATTGTTTTCTGAAAGAATTTGAAAAATACTATTTTTAATAAATTTTTCATTTGGCTTACGCTCTTCTGGAGTGGCAAGATGTTTCAGAGACGATTTATGTAAAAAGATCGTTTCTTTTTTACAAATTTCAATCAGGGAAGAAAGCATTATTAGGTATAAATCTTGAATATTGTCGATACTATAAAAAAGAAATTTTTCTTCTTTTTCAAGATTATCAGAACCATTTTGATGCATCGCATAAATGGATTGCATAACTTTGACGCGGATGTGTCTTCTATTTACCACCTTGTAAGAACTTTATTAATTAGTTTGCAAAAATAAGAATTTCATCCTTGTAAATAAAATTAAAAGACCTTTTTTTAAAAGTAATCAGTATTCAGTCTCGGTTTCCAGTTCTATCTGAACTCTGCGACTGAACACTGCTTATTAACTATTTTCTATCTATTCTCTATCTTTCTTTGATCAATACGATTTTGAGCTATAGTCAAAGCCGCATGATGCGTTGTAATTCCATTAGCAATTGCGAACGCAAAAATCTCCAGCGTTGTATTGTAAATATTCTCTGTTTTACGCATGATTTCCGCTTTGTCATAATGCGCTAATTCTGCATAAACATTAATAATACCACCAGCATTAATCAAAAAATCAGGAGCGTAAAGAATACCTCTTTCTTGCAAAATAGCACCGTGAATATTCTCATTTGCTAATTGGTTATTCGCAGCACCAGCAATTACTTTCGCTTTTATTTTATGTACAGTAGCATCATTTATCGTTGCTCCCATCGCACAAGGCGCATAAATATCAACATCAGCAGTATATAAATCATCACCTGTGAATATTGTGGCACCGTATTTAGATCCAACTTCGTACAATTTTTCTTCATTAATATCTGCGATGGTAACTATTGCACCTTCTTTTGTCAAATAATCAACTAAAGTTTCTCCAACGTGACCAATTCCTTGTACCAATACTTTTTTCCCGTTAAGTACATCCGAACCAAATTGCTGTTTCGCAGCTGCTTTCATACCAAGATATACTCCGTAAGCGGTCACAGGTGATGGATTTCCAGAACCGCCTCTTGATTCAGAAATTCCTGTCACATAAGGCGTCACGTCTCTGACGATATCCATATCTGCGGTCTCCATCCCTACATCTTCGGCAGTAATATATCTTCCGCTTAGTGAATGTACAAACTCACCAAACTTACGCATCAACTCAGGAGTTTTTTGGGTTTTGGCATCGCCAATGATAACTGCCTTACCTCCACCAATATTCAGTCCTGTAATGGCTGCTTTATAAGTCATACCACGAGAAAGTCGCAATACGTCATTTAAAGCTTCCCATTCATTGGCATAATTATACATGCGAGTACCGCCTAAAGCAGGCCCCATAACCGAATTATGAATACCAATAATTGCTTTTAAACCTGTATCTTTGTCGTTGCAAAATACAATTTGTTCGTGATCATCAAATGATAATTGACCAAAAACGGGATCCATTTTTTGAAGTTCCTTTCCAGTTGTGAAAGCTGCATTCATAGTATTAATTTTTATAGTGATAAAATTATGAATTTGTCAAAAAGACAAATCAAATTTACATAAAAAATAAATATACACTAATTTTTAAGCTTAAATTTATTGATATGATAATTATCAGACTAAAATATTAATTTTACAGATTATTAAAAACTGAATGAAATTCAAAAAATAAAACTATTTCAATAAAGAATATCTTAAAAAAATGAAAGAATTACGCTATTTAAATAAATACTTTGTCAAATACAAATACAGTTTTTCTCTTGGTATTTTATTTACCATCATCGCACAAATATTTTCTTTGTTTACACCAAAATTAATTAGCAAATCCTTCAAAGTAATTGAATCTTATTCTAAAGATAAAAACGTAGCCATTTCGGTGATTCGTGAAGAATTAATTTCGAATATTTTACTGATAATTGCGACTACTATTGTTGCTGGTTTTCTTACTTTTTTGATGAGACAAACCTTAATTGTTATGTCGCGACACATTGAATTCGATTTGAAAAATGAAGTCTTTAGACAATATGAAAACTTATCACAGAATTTCTACAAACAAAACCGTACCGGCGATTTAATGAACCGCATTAGCGAGGATGTTTCAAAAGTAAGAATGTATGTAGGCCCTGCCGTTATGTACACCATAAATACTTTTATTCGTTTTACAATTGTGATCGTATATATGTATAACGTATCGCCACGATTGACTTTGTATACTATTCTTCCTCTACCCATATTATCATTTTGTATCTTCAAATTAAGCTCGGAAATCAATATACGAAGTACCATTTTCCAGCAATATTTATCAAAAGTTTCCAGTTTCTCTCAAGAAATATTTTCGGGAATTCGAGTTATAAAAGCCTACTCATTGGAAGATCAGCACCAAAACAACATGGTGGATTTAGCGAATGAGAGCAAAAGCAAAAGTTTAAACTTAGCCAAAGTGCAATCACTATTTGGACCATTGATGTTGGCGCTGATAGGAATAAGCAACTTAGTGGTGATTTATTTTGGTGGATTAATGTACATTGATGGCACCATAAAAAGTATTGGAACCATAGCAGAATTTATTTTGTATGTCAACATGCTTACTTGGCCAGTGGCATCATTAGGTTGGGTTTCGTCAATGGTGCAAGAAGCCGAAGCTTCTCAAAAACGTCTCAATGAATTTCTTAAAATTGAACCCGAAATAAAAAATAATAACCCTAAAAAATCTATTATTGAAGGCACAATTTCTTTCGAAAATGTAAGTTACACTTACGAAGACACCAATATTCAAGCTTTAAAAAATGTAACTTTTACGGTCAAAAAAGGGGAAACATTAGCAATTCTTGGAAAAACAGGATCAGGAAAATCAACTATTTCCTCTTTAATCTCTCGATTATATGACGTAACGAGTGGAAAATTAAATATCGACGGAAATGAAATAAGCACAGTCAATCTTTATGACTTGCGAAATAGCATTGGAATCGTGCCACAAGATGCCTTCTTATTTTCGGATAGTATCAAAAACAACATTAAGTTTGGTAAAGAAAATGCTACCGATCAAGAAGTAGAAACAGCTGCAAAAAATGCGGTGGTTCATGACAACATCCTTGGTTTCAATAAACAATACGATACCATATTAGGCGAAAGAGGAATCACGCTTTCCGGAGGTCAAAAACAGCGCGTTTCTATAGCCCGAGCGATTATCAAAAACCCTCCAATTTTACTTTTTGACGATTGTTTATCCGCTGTTGATACGGAAACCGAAGAAGCGATTTTGAACAATTTATTTGAAATTTGCAAGGATAAAACGACCATTATTGTAAGTCACCGAGTTTCATCTGCTAAAAATGCTGATAATATTATCATTCTTGAGGATGGAAAAATTATCCAACAAGGTTCTCATAATCAATTGATAAATCAAGAAGGATACTATGCCTCCTTATATTTAAAACAACTTTCGGAAAAAGAATTGCTTTAATTGTTGTGTAATACATATATTTTTTAGATTTTTGAGTACTACTTAACAACCATAAATTGACAGAAAGGATTATGAGAGAAAATGACATGTTAGAAAAAGAAGAGATATTTTCAAAAGTTCTACGAGCTGGAAGAAGAACATATTTCTTTGATGTGAGGGCTACAAAAGCAGATGATTATTATATTACAATTACCGAAAGCAAAAAATTTACTGAAGAAGATGGCTCATTCCATTTTAAAAAACATAAAATTTATTTGTACAAAGAAGATTTTGCTGCTTTCGCAGAAATTTTAGGGGAAATGACATCCTATGTATTAAACCACAAAGGAGAAGAAGTAATCTCTGAAAGACACCAAAAAGATTTCAAAAAAGAATATGCTTCAGATAAAACAGATGATGATATCCTACCAAAAACATCTAGTTTTACCGATATAGATTTTGACGATATTTAAAGTCTAATAGATACTTAAACGAAAGTTAAAAGTCTGAAATTCAAATGAATTTCAGACTTTTTTCATTATATTTAGGATCTAGACAAAAAAAAAATGACAGAATCCAATTCCTTGTTCAACTTTTTTTACGCCAAATTTTTATCTGAGAAAACAAAAAAGAGAACTGAAATATTCTTTGTCTCGCTAGCGATAATAAGCTTTTTAATGCATTTGTTAATTATCGCACTAGTTGATTTTAAAATTATTTTAATCAATGATTATTCAAAATTACTAACTAATCCAATTTCAGCAATCTATACACCTTTCTCGTTCATATTGATTTATGAAGTGTATCTTTTAGTTTATTATTTGCCTAAATCAACAACCATCTACATAGGAAAACAATATGAAATTATTACTTTGATCATTATTCGAAGAATATTCAAAGATTTAACAAAATTAGAACTTAACTCCAACTGGTTTGATGTAAAATACAATGTAAATTTCACCCTCGATATTATTGCAACAATACTTTTATTTTTATTGATTTTTATTTTTTATAACCTCAACAGAACAAATGAGATCAATCAAGCTAAAACTCAAAAAACAATAGATGTAAACAAATTTATAAAACTTAAAAACATTTTTGCTTTAGCACTCATCCCTATATTTGTTTTATTATCCGTTTACAGTTTAGCACATTGGATTTACGAAAGTTTCTTTTCATTGACGCAAATAGTCACTACTATTAAGGACATCAATAAGATTTTCTTTGATGATTTTTTTACAATTCTTATATTAATAGATGTACTTTTGTTATTGTTTTCCTTTTTCCTTTCGGATAAATTTAATAGAGTAATTAGGAATTCGGGCTTTATAATTTCAACCATACTGATAAAACTTTCTTTTGCTACCGAAGGAATTCTGAATACAATCCTTATTGTTGCCGCAGTTTTGTTTGGTGTAATAATTTTAGCCATCCACAATAAATACGAAACTTTAGAAGCAAAAAAAGTAAGTACTTTTGAGACTTAAATCACCATATTCTTAAACCGTTTTCTACGTTTAATCAAATCGCATTACAACAATAGTAATGCTCTTCCGCACTGAATCTAAAACCAAAAATTAACTCATAAATTTTATTATTTGCTTTTTAGCATAAATAAGGACTGTTATTTGTCGCTTCAGTAGCTCTTCTTTTTGATAAAGCTAAAATTGCATATCAGAAAGAACATTAAAAAAAGCTATGGAATATTACTCAAAAAGTTATGCAACCGATTCATTAAATGTCGATGCCAGCTGTAATAGAGCTTCATCATATTATGAATTTGACGCGTTTAAATGAACTTGGAATGATTGGGCAGATTTATCCAAATTAGGACAAATCAATGGAAAAAAAACTTTATATGAATTATTGCAAATCATAAGTGACAAAAAACCAACTGGTGGACTTACTTTTGCTGCAACGACAATAATCAAGTAACCATTTTAATTTAAAAATGGGATTCTAGTAATTATATCATCTCTATTTTTAAATTTCTTCTCCAACTATTAAATCTCTACAGTAAAAAAAAATGAGTAACTTTGATAACAAACTCGTTTTCAACACTATTGACACTACTTATTCGCATCCAATAAAACCCATTTCGCTATTATTTTTCTATTTTATAATCCAAAACTTTAGAACTTTAATTTATGAAAACTTCAGCAACCGCGAATTTTTGGCAATTCGACACAAACTATTGGCTTCAAAAACTGAATAGTAGTAACAAAGGTTTGTCTAAAACTGCTGCCGATAAAATACTATCACAGTCGGAACATATCAAAAGAAATAAATCGGTTTTCAGGAAAGATGTGACTCTTTTTATAGGACAATTTAAAAGCCCATTGATGCTGTTATTGATTGGTGCTGTAGTATTATCGGCTTTTCTTGGCGATACCTCCGATGTGTTTATTATCCTCTTTATTGTTTTATCTACAGGTTTACTTAGTTTTTTCCAAGAAAGAAATGCAGGACGGTTTGTCGAAAAATTACAGTCGTTGATTGCTTTAAAAAGCAATGTTTTGAGAGATGGGAAAGAACAGGAAATTTTCTCTTATGAAGTGGTAACTGGAGATATTATTATTTTGAAAGCCGGAGACATGCTGCCGGCTGATTGTCTAATAATTGAAGCTAACGAATTGCATGCAAATGAAGCCAGTTTAACTGGAGAATCTTACCCAACGGCAAAAGAAACTGGGGTTTTAGACCCAAATACCGCATTGGCGAAAAGAACTAATTCGCTTTGGGAAGGTACTAATATCGTCAGCGGAACGGCAAAAGCGTTAGTAATTAATACAGGTAACAATACCATTTTTGGAAATATTGCGAAAAGTGCAACCACAACGGTAGAAACTAAATTTGAAAAAGGAATTAAAGACTTTGGTTATTTTCTAATGAGGATAACATTGGTTCTTTCACTCTTTATTTTAGTGGTCAATCTATTATACCACAAAAATGTTATTGACTCGGCTTTATTTGCTTTGGCTTTAGCCGTAGGAATGGCGCCCGAGCTATTACCAGCCATCACAACAATTGCGATGAGCGCTGGGGCAAAAAGAATGTTGGACAAAAAAGTTATTGTCAAGAAACTATCTTCTATTCAAAATTTAGGCGAAGTAAATTTATTATGCACGGACAAAACTGGAACAATTACAGAAGGAGCAATTATAATATCAGGCGCGGTAGATGGTCTTGGCACCGAAAATCAATTTGTAAAAGAACTCGCTTATTGGAATGCTTTTTTTGAGTCTGGTTATGCCAATCCAATAGATGAAGCGATAAAAAAATTGGAATTGCAAACAAAAATTATTCCCGTAAAAATGGGCGAAGTTCCATATGATTTTATTCGAAAAAGATTAAGCATTGCAGTCAAAAATGCCCCAAATAAGTTATTAATCAGTAAAGGAGCATTTAACCAGATTATCAGTATTTGCACTAGCATCCGTTTAAGCGATGGCAGCGTTGAAAACATTGAATCTCACAAAACTGAAACTGAGAAAAAATTCAATCAATTTGGGATTAACGGTTTTCGAACCATTGCAGTCTGTTATAAAAACATCGCAGCCGACAGTATTTCAAAAGAAGATGAAACAAATATGATTTTTGCGGGTTTTATTTTGCTTGAAGATCCTATAAAAGCTGGAATCATAGAAACCATTGACGAGTTAAAAAAACTACAAGTACATCTAAAAATAATTTCGGGCGACAACAAAAACGTGGCACTTTCTATTGCGTTGAAAATTGGAATAAAAGATCCTATTGTAATGACTGGAAAAGAACTTTTTAGTACAAGTCCGGAGGCGTTACGACAATTAGTAAAAAAAACACACATTTTTGCGGAAGTGGAACCTCAACAAAAGGAACGTCTTATTCAATCTTTACGAACAACATATACTGTCGCGTATGTGGGTGATGGCATAAATGATGTTTCGGCTTTAAGTGCTGCCGATATCGGGATTTCTGTCGAAAATGCAGTGGATGTCGCCCGAGAAGCTGCCGATTTTGTATTAATGGAAAAAGACTTGAAAGTCATAATTGATGGTATAAAAGAAGGTAGAAAAACTTTTGCAAATACCTTAAAATACATCTTTATCAACACCGGTTCCACTTTTGGGAATATGTTTAGCGTGGCAATAGCTTCCTTATTACTACCTTTTTTACCCATGCTTCCAAAGCAAATTCTGCTGACTAACTTTATTACTGACTTCCCATATCTCACCATAGCATCAGATAATGTTGACGAGGAACAACTTCAGAGACCGGGCAAATGGAATTTGAAATTGATTCGGAATTACATGGTCATTTTTGGCATACACAGTTCTATCTTCGATGTAATCACTTTTCTAATCCTTTATTATATATTAAAAGTAAAAGAATCGGCTTTTCAAACGGCTTGGTTCGTAGAATCAATACTTACAGAACTTTTTATTTTATTTATCATACGAACGCACAAAAATTTCTTTAAAAGCCAACCCGGTAAATACCTATTTATTTTGAGTTTTGTTGGATTAATACTAACATTGATTCTACCCTATTTACCCTTTGCAGATAAAGTAGGACTTTCTCCATTACCTTTTCTCAATATGGGAATAATGTTACTAATCGTCGACATTTATATCCTAACTGCTGATCTACTGAAAGTTTGGTTTTTCAAAAAACATATGCAGTCTTAAATACTGATATTTTGGCTCCAAATACTATTCTGGTATCTTCTATAATTAATTTAGTGCTTAAAATATTTGAAATAGATTTTCTAAAAAGTATTTTTGTTTAATGGAAACGAAACTATTAATATTGGCAGGACTCGGCGATTCCGGAGAAAAACATTGGCAAAGCTATTGGTTACAAAAATTTAAAAATGCCACTAAGGTGGCCCAAGAGAATTGGGATGAACCACAATTAGACGATTGGCTTGATAAATTACAGGAAGCAATTTCACAATTAGATTCTCCAACCATTTTGGTGGCACATAGTCTTGCTGTATCTATGGTTTTGCATTGGGCTGCAGCAAATAATAATCCCAATATAATTGGGGCGTTATTAGTTGCGCCAGCCGATGTTGATTCCGAAGATCATACTCCAGAAACGATTTGGAATTTTTCTCCGATGCCAATTAAAAAATTAGATTTCCCATCTATTGTTATCACGAGTGATAATGATCCCTATATTTCATCGGAAAGAGCCCAATATTTTGCGCAAATGTGGGATAGCGACTTTATAAATATTGGACAAAAAGGACACATCAATTCCGATTCAAATTTGGAATTCTGGGAAGAAGGCCAATTGATTTTGGAACAATTAATTCATAAAATTAATCGACAATAAATCTGGAGTTGTTTTAGTAAAACGGTTTTCTATTAAAATAAAAAACTGCTTCAATTTGAAAAGCAGTTTTCTAATTTTAATAGAAAAATATAAAAATAGTAGCTGTCATTTTTATTAAGCGAAACAATTAATTTTTTCTAACCCAACAAACTATTTACCGTTAATATAAAATTTAAATTAATGTGCCAATTGTTGTTCACTACACATTTCTGCACATTTACGGCAAGCTTCTGCGCATTTTTTACAATGTTCCATGTCGGGATGTTTTTCACATTCAGTGGCACATCTTTCACACATTTCTCCACATAGTTTTAGAAAAATATCTGTATTTTCAGAATTTCGTTCCATTAACTGCGCTGTTAAACGGCATATATCCGCACAGTCTTGGTCGTTCATCATGCAATGAGCCATTTCCATTTCTTTTTCTAAATGGCATGCATCATAACAGTGTGTGCATTGTGCAGCACAAAAATGCAATACGTCAATCATACTTTGCTTTTCCATTTTAAATATATGTTTAAATTAATATTCTATTTTTTTAAACTCCAAAAGAGAATGTTTCTGATTTGATACCCGTCAATTTTTCTGCACGTAGAAACCAAGATAATAATTAATCGATTCGAAAGAATTAGCGATGGAGTATACTACTCGAATGATAATTACAAATAGACTTTTTTTTTCGATGATATGCTAAAAAAAATTCCAAGATCAATTAGGAGAAAAGTAAATTTACAATATTTTTATTTTTAAACATTTGATAAATAATAAATTAACATTTTAATAACTGAACTTTATTGGAAAACATAGCCACTTAAATATTTTCTAAATCAACCAATACGCAATCCATTTTCAATCTTGAAATCAGGTGATAACAATATTACATCACCTTCCTCGCCCACTGCACCGAGGACAAGACATTCGCTCATGAATTTGCCAATTTGTTTTTTAGGAAAATTTACCACTGCTACAATTTGACGGTTTACCAAATCTTCTTTTTCGTAACGTTTGGTAATTTGTGCCGAGGTTTTTCGGATTCCAATTACGTTACCAAAATCTATTGTGAGTTGGTAAGCTGGTTTTCGAGCTTCAGGAAAATCATTGACTTCCAAAATAGTTCCTACACGCATTTCTACTTTTTCAAAATCAGACCAAGTTAATTCCATAGTTAAAATTTATTAATAAAAGGATAGTTCGTAACAAACCTATCAATTTTACAACTAATTACACTAATTCTATAAAACAATTTTTATCTAATCTTTCTAAATTTACAAATCAACCAAGCTATTAAAAAACTATAATATTGTTACAAGATGGAAGAAAATCAAGCAAATGGAAACGAATTAATTAGAAACAGTAGTTTTTCTAAATCAAAAATGTCAACTGATAAATATATTGAAACGGAAACAAACGTAAAATTATACGTGAAGGACTACGGCGAAGGAAAACCAGTAATTCTTATTCATGGTTGGCCACTTTCCAATGAAATGTGGGAATATCAAATTGATGCTCTTGTCGAAAATAATTTTAGAGTTATTGCTTACGACCGTCGTGGTTTTGGAAAATCCTCGCAACCCTGGGAAGGTTACGATTATGACACTCTAGCTGATGATTTAAAGGCAATTATTGATCAATTGGAATTAGAAGATGTTTCACTTGTAGGGTTTTCGATGGGTGGTGGCGAAGTCGTTCGTTATTTCAGTCGTCATGGTGGAAAAAACGTTGTAAAAGCAGTACTTATTTCGTCAGTTACTCCATTATTGTTAAAAACAGATTCGAATCCAGATGGTGTGCCGCAGGAAAAATACGATGCCATGGCGGAACAAATTAAAGATGATAGAATGAATTTTCTGGAAAGTTTTGCTAAAACATTTTTTGGCGTGACTTTTATCATAAAACCCATAAGTACAGCCTTATTAGACTATTATAGAATGTTATGTTCATTTGCATCACCTCGTGCAACTTTAGAGTGTGCAAAGTCTTTTTCCACAACTGATTTTAGTAATGAAATGCGAGACGTTAATGTTCCAACTTTGATTATTCACGGAGATGAAGACAAAACTGTTCCTATAGAAATCACTTCAGAAATTGCAGCCAGATTAATTCCTGACAATATATTTATTGTTTATGAAGGAGCTCCACACGGCTTGTTTTATATCGAAAAGAAAAAATTAAACAATGATTTGATTAAGTTTTTAAATTCTTAAATTTAGACTGAATCACTAAAAAGTATGTTCCGAAGAGTCAGTTGTCAATAGACCAAACACTTTGGAGCGTACTTTTTCTTGTTTTGATTCTAAAATAGTTCCAGCAAAAAACAGAATATTTTCTAATACTGTCTTTTTTATTGTAATTTGGTGAAAGCAATTTCAACTTCAATGGCAAGAACAACTTCAAATATAGTAGCACTGGGGACTTTGGCTCCAAATTTCAAATTAAAAGACACCAATTCCAGCGAATGGTTTTCTTTTCCGGATTTAAAAGGCGAAAAGGGAACTTTGGTTGTGTTCATCTGTAATCACTGCCCGTTTGTTCATCATGTAATCGATGAGATTGTTATGATCGCTAATGATTATCGGGTTCAAGGAATTGGAATAATTACGATTTCCAGCAATGATGTTTCAAAATATCCTCAAGATGCACCCGAATTGATGACTGAGTTTGCTTTCCAAAATAAATTCGAGTTTCCCTATCTTTATGACGGAACACAGGAAGTAGCAAAAGCCTATGATGCCGCTTGCACGCCTGACTTTTACTTATTTGACAATCAAGATAAATTAGTTTATCACGGACAATTGGACGACAGCCGTCCTGGAAATGGAATTCCGTTAAGTGGTAGCGATTTGCGTGGTGCAATTGATAGCGTTATTTACAATAGAACGATTAATCCAAATCAAAAACCGAGTTTAGGTTGCAATATTAAGTGGAAATAATAAAATTTACAATTTACGAAGTTAGAAATACGATAAACCAGTAAACTGTTCTATATACATTTTTTGTTTCATCCCGATAGCTCGGGACATTACACCAAAAACATTCGAACTGACGAATAGTTAATTTATTTATCACAAAAAAATCCCAAAACTCTCGCTTTGGGATTCTAAATGAATTGGATTGTTCAATACTGCAAACTGCGACTGAACACTGAATACTATTACTTCACGTCCATTAATTCTACATCAAAAATCAAAGTAGCGTTTGGTGGAATTGCTCCTCCAGCGCCACGAGATCCGTAACCTAAATGTGATGGAATTACAAAACGAGCTTTATCACCTACGCGTAACAAGGCAATACCTTCGTCCCATCCTTCGATTACATTTCCTTCTCCTAATGGAAATTCAATTGGTTTTTTTCTTGGGTAAGAACTGTCAAAAACTTTTCCGTCTGGAAGTTGTCCTGTATAATGTACAGAAACCGTTTTACCGTTTTCTGCTTTTTTACCTTCACCTCTTTGGATAAATTGGTAACGCAAACCGCTTTCTGTCTTTTCGAAACCAGCAGCTAATTTTTCCATTTCAGCTTCTGCATCTGCTTTTAGAGAAGCATCACGTTTGTTACGGGCACCTTTGAAATTAATAAAAGCTTCAATTGCATTCCATTTTTCAGCTTCAGCTCCAACTCTAACAATTTCCACTGCATCTAAAACATCTCCTTGAGCGATAGCATCAACAACATCCTGACCTTCTACAACATGTCCAAAAACAGTATGCTTACCGTCTAACCATGAAGTTGGAACATGTGTAATGTAAAATTGAGAACCGTTTGTTCCAGGACCTGAATTAGCCATAGCTAATATTCCCGGTTTGTCATGTTTTAAACTTGGGTGAAATTCATCATCAAACTTATACCCTGGATCTCCAGTTCCAGTTCCTAGTGGACAACCACCTTGAACCATAAAATCAGGAATTACTCTGTGGAATTTTAATCCATTATAAAATTTTGTCCCTTGTGGTTTTACCTTATTTTCTAAGTTTCCTTCTGCTAATCCTACGAAGTTACCAACAGTTCCTGGTGTTAATTCGTGCTCTAATTTTACTAAAACCGACCCTTTTGCGGTGTTGAATTTAGCGTATATTCCGTTTTCCATGGTGTTTAATTTTTATTGAAGGGCAAATTTACAAAATTAATTTTAAAAAGGGAATTGTAGGATTCGTTGATTTGGCTATTTGGCTATTTGGTTATTTGAAAGTTTGCGGATTACCGAGAAATAGATTTTTAGTAACTAAAAGAGTCGATTGTATTTAGTTACCTATGTTCTAAAATTGCTGTTTTTATTTCATTAGGAACTAAATATAGGTAAAAAAAAACCAATCGTTTCATCTGTCCCGTTAGGGACTAAATGTTGGTAGAAACACACATTTCGCCTCTTCTTTTTGTCCCATTAGGGACTATACAATTTTAAATCAATTCTTTGAAAATAAATTTGTCGTCATAATCGATTTCAAATTTTTCAAGAAAATCAAGATATTCATCTTTAAATGTTTTCTTTTTATGATGCAATTCTTGATTTTGAATATAATTTACCACATGGTTTATTTGTGATTTACTATATGAAAACGCACCATAACCTTCTTGCCATTCAAAATGTCCGTTTGTTAGTTTATTTTCATTGATCCATTTTGAAGAACTTTGTTTTATGTCCTTCATTAAATCTGAAATCGATTGTACCGGTCTTAACCCAATCAAAATATGGATATGATCCGGCATTCCATTTATTGCCAAAAGCTTATGGTTATTATTTTGAATTATACCCGTCATATATTTATACAAATCTTCTTTCCATTTAGATTCTATAATTCCATGCCTGAATTTTACCGAAAAAACAAAATGAATGTGTATTTGAGTGTAGGTATTTGCCATATGTTTCGTCCCTACGGGACTTTATTGGTGGGGTTATTATTTTTTTGCTACCAACATTTAATTCCTAGCGGAATAAGCTATTGCTTGTAATATTTCCGTTGAGATAAAACATTTGATTTAGATTTTAATGGGAAATTGCGAAGAATTTTACAAATCTGTTCTTGTTTAAAGTATAAATAAGCATCTTCATTTTGCACTAAAAAAAGCATAAAATCATCTAACTCGATTTTACTGCCATTTTGACCCATATCTTTCCTCACCAATTTCATAATTTTAAAATACAACTTAAAATGATTTACTGCTGAGTTTGGTTTATTAAGCTCAAGAGTCCAACTGGTAAAAGATTTAAAAACATCATCGGGGGCGTATAGAAACATATCTTTTTTAATGTCAAGCAGGCGCTTCATAATATCCTTATCAGAGAACGATTTGCCTAATTAACTTCTTGCAATTATATCAAAAATTATATTTACTAATTCCGAATACATTTTATATTTTCTATCCGAAAGCTGACTTTCAATATTTATAATTTTATCCTTTTGATGTTGTACTCTCCAAATCAAAAAAGCACGTACTGTTGCCATTAACAAGAGCGAAATTTCTTTCTACCGAATTTCACAATATATATTGTGCATTTTTATAAAAAATTTTATTAATTATGTCAACTTGTTTATATATAGATTAATAGAACACATTGTTGTTTCGCTAATTTATTAAAAATTAGTTTAAAG
This sequence comes from Flavobacterium sp. CG_23.5, assembly GCF_017875765.1. Lineage (NCBI taxonomy): Bacteria > Pseudomonadati > Bacteroidota > Flavobacteriia > Flavobacteriales > Flavobacteriaceae > Flavobacterium > Flavobacterium sp. CG_23.5. Next base: position 1,205,954 of record NZ_JAGGNA010000001.1, read on the forward strand.
CCTTTAAAAAGAAAGATTTATTTTATAAATACTTTTCGTACTCATTCAGTTCTTCAAAACCTCCTAATTCCACAAAACCCTAGCCCAGATAGCAGTGGAAATCCTTTTTATTCGGCTTTTCGGCGTATAAAAAGATTGCAACGGATAGCTGGAATAGCTCCAAAAAAAAAATGGCATCCATTACGAATGCCATTTTGATTATTGAATTAAACTAAGATTATTTATCCGACAGTCCTGCGTTTCTTAAATAAGGTTCGATTTCCATATCGTGTCCTATGAATTCTTTGAAGGCTTTATTTAAATCTACACTATTCCCTACTGATAAGATGTATTTTCTGAAACGCTCACTATTTTTTCTTGTGAGACCGCCGTTCGCTTTCATCCAGTCGTACACATTATAATCTAATGTTTTAGACCAAGTATAAGCGTAATAACCTGCTGAATAACCTCCACTCCAAATGTGCGCAAAATAAGGCGTGTGGTATCTTGTAGGCACTTCGTTTACTAACAATCCGTATTTTTGAAGTGCTTCATTTTCAAAAACTAAAGCAGGTTTGAAATCCCCTTCTTTTTCAACACTATGCCAGTTCATATCTAATGTTGATGCCGCCAAAAGTTCGGTTACATCATATCCTTTGTTAAAAGTTTCGGCTTTTTTAATCTTATCAATTAATTCCTGAGGAATCACCTCTTTAGTCTTGTAATGAAGTGCATAATTTTTTAAAACTTCCGGATCTAGCGCAGCGTGTTCATTGATTTGAGAAGGAAATTCTACAAAATCACGTGGCACAGCCGTTCCAGAAAGACTGGTGTAATTTTGATTTGCGAATAAACCGTGCAATGTATGTCCAAACTCATGGAACATAGTCGTTACATCATCAAAACTAATTAGAGATGGGTTTCCGTTTACTGGTTTTGCAAAATTGTAAACGTTTACAATTACTGGTTTTTGTTTCAAATAATGAGATTGATCCACAAAGTTGCTCATCCAAGCTCCCCCGTTTTTATTGTCTCTTGTGTAGAAATCTAAATAATAGATTGCCATTGATTTTCCGTCATTATCAAAAACTTCATACGCCACAACATCGGGGTGATAAACCGGCAAATCTTTGCGTTCTTTAAAGGTAATACCGTACATTTTTTTGGCTGCAAAAAACACTCCTTTTTCTAGTACTGTTGTCAACTCAAAATAAGGTTTTACTTGACTTTCGTCTAAATCATATTTGGCTTTACGAACTTGCTCTGAATAAAAATTCCAATCCCATGGTTCTAATTTAAACCCACCTTTTTGAGCATCAATTAAAGCTTGTATTTCTTTTGCTTCTACTTTCGCTTTAGCGACAGCAGGAGGAGCAATTTTTGCTAATAAATTCATAGCTCTCTCTGGAGTTTGAGCCATTTGATCTTGTAGTTTCCATTCTGCAAAATTCTTTTTACCCATTAATTTCGCTTTTTGCAAACGCAATTTCGCCATTTTTTCCAGTATGTCGCGGGTATCACCCTCATCATTCTTTTCGGAGCGAGTCCAAGACGATTTGAATATTTTTTCTCTAGTTGCTCTATTGGTAAGGCTTTGTAATAATGGTTGTTGGGTTGTATTCAATAATCCTATTAAATACTGTCCATCGTGACCTGCCTCAGTCGCTTTTGCTTTTGCAGCAGCAAGTTCATTAGCGCTTAAACCATCTAAATCCTTTACATTATCAAACAAAACAGCTCCGTTTTTACGGGCAATTAATAGTTTAGTACCGAAAAGTGTACCTAAACTAGCTATCTCTCCATTAATTTTTTCCATTTTTACTTTATCGTCAGCAGATAAATTTGCACCTGCCAATTCAAATTTTTGCAAGTAAAACTGAGTCAATTTTTTATCTTCTCCCTTTAAGTTTTTTAAATCCAATGCTTTAAAGCGATTATACAATTGACTGTTCAAATAAATTTTATCATTGTGTGCTGAAAAAATCGGAGCATATTCTGCTTCAATCGCTTGCAGGGTTGGATTGGTGTTAGATCCTGTCAGATTATAAAAATCACTACTTGCTCTAGTCAAATCTACACCACTGGTTTCTAAAGCTACCACCGTGTTCATAAAAGTGGGCTTAGCTTTATTGCTTGTGATTTTTTTCACTTCTTCATCGTGAACTTTTAAAGCATATTCGAACGCAGGTTTAAAATGTTCGTTTTTAATTAAATTAAATGGCGGTGCTTGATATTGCAACGTACTTTTTTGTAAAAGAGGATTTGTCATTTTTACAGATTTTGTTTGTGCATAAAGTGCTTGTGTTTGCATAGAAGCAACAAAAATCACTGAACTTGCCACGATTATTTTTGAAAAAATTCGCATAGTATTATTTTTTAATTTGGGTATAAATATAGTTAAAAAAGAGTATCTGATAAAAATTAGATCTCCATTTAAAATAGTTTGAAGTCCAATTTTAAACACTACCCAATTAATAGTATTAACTTTGCATCTTAGAAAATAAAAAAATGCGCATAGATATTGTTACAGTTTTACCTGAATTGCTGCGAAGTCCATTTGAGGCTTCTATTATGAAACGAGCTATCGATAAAGGATTAGTGGAAGTTCATTTTCATAATTTACGAGATTATACTACAAACAAGCAGAAAAGTGTGGATGATTATCCATACGGCGGTGGTGCTGGAATGGTGATGACAGTGCAGCCTATAGACGCCTGCATTAGGCATTTGAAAAGCGAAAGAACCTACGACGAAATCATTTATATGTCACCTGACGGTGAAACTTTGAACCAGAAAATGGCCAATACCATGTCGATGTATGAGAATATCATTATTCTTTGCGGCCATTATAAAGGAGTGGATCAACGGGTTCGTGATCACTTTATCACTAAGGAAATCTCTATTGGCGATTATGTTTTGAGTGGCGGAGAATTAGGCGCTTTGGTTTTATCGGATGCTTTAATCCGATTGATTCCGGGTGTTTTGAGCGACGAAACCTCAGCATTGACAGATAGTTTCCAGGATGGATTATTGTCTGGACCCATATATACAAGACCCGCAGATTATAACGGATGGAAAGTTCCGGAGGTTTTAACCAGCGGTAATTTTGCCAAAATCGACAAATGGCGAGAAGATATGGCGTATGAACATACAAAGGCGAGACGACCGGATTTATTGGAGGAATAAGCCCCCTAGCCCCCAAAGGGGAATGTAAAAAATCCAAATTAAACCATTTAGAACTTTAAACAAGAAAAACTTTAAACTTTAAACTTTTTAATTATCTTTGCACCCAAATTCAGACCAACCTCTGGCGAGATCCGCGAATGTTGATTTGATATAAAAACCATAATTAAAAAATATCATGGCAGATTTAATGAAATTCGTTCAAGACGAATTCGTAACAAGAAAAGAATTCCCAGTTTTTGCAGCTGGAGACACTATCACCGTTTACTACGAAATTAGAGAGGGTGAAAAAACTAGAACACAGTTTTTTAAAGGAGTTGTTATTCAAAGAAGAGGTTCTGCTAATACAGAAACTTTTACTATTCGTAAAATGTCAGGTGCTATTGGAGTAGAGCGTATCTTCCCAGTTAACTTACCAGCTTTGCAAAAAATTGAAATCAACAAAAAAGGTGCAGTTCGTAGAGCTAGAATTTTCTACTTCAGAGAACTTACTGGTAAAAAAGCTAAAATTAAAGACAAAAGAAGATAGTCAACTATCTCTTTACTATAAAAAATCCCCAACAATGTTGGGGATTTTTTTTTGGAATAAATTTAATTTGGCTTTTTTGCATTATCTACATTAATTTACGGTTCTTATTTGGTAAAAAAAGAATATTATATTTTTCATATTCTCTTTTTAAGCAATTAAAAATAACAATTTAGCAATTAGATTTGATCAAAAAAAGTAAATGTAAACGCATTTTCTTTTACGATAACGTTTTATTACATTTGTAGTCACGTTTTTAAAATAAATAAATTACACATCAATACATTATGACAAAAATTAAAGTAGCCAATCCAGTGGTTGAATTGGATGGAGATGAAATGACACGAATTATTTGGTCTTTTATTAAAGAAAAACTAATTCTTCCTTATTTAGATTTAGACATTAAATATTACGATTTAGGAATTGAAAACAGAGATGCAACTAATGATCAAATTACTATTGATTCTGCAGAAGCGATAAAAAAATACAATGTAGGAATTAAATGTGCTACGATTACTCCTGATGAAGATCGTGTCAAAGAATTTGGTTTAAAGAAAATGTGGAAATCACCAAACGGAACTATCCGTAATATTGTAGGTGGTACCGTTTTCCGTGAACCAATTATCATGAAAAATGTTCCTCGTTATGTACAAGGATGGACTCAGCCAATTGTTATTGGTCGTCACGCTTTTGGAGATCAATACAAAGCGACAGATACTGTTATAAAAGGAAAAGGAAAATTAACTATGACTTTTGTACCTGAAGATGATGGTGAAACAAAAACATGGGAAGTATATGATTTTGAAGGTGATGGAGTTGCTATGGCAATGTACAACACGGACGAAAGTATTTATGGTTTTGCTCATTCTTCTTTCCAAATGGCTTTGACTAAAAAATGGCCATTATACCTTTCTACTAAAAATACTATTTTGAAAGCTTATGATGGGCGTTTCAAAGATATTTTTGAAGAAGTTTACCAAAAAAACTACAAAACTCAATTCGCTGAAGCTGGAATTACTTATGAGCACCGATTAATCGATGACATGGTTGCTTCTGTAATGAAATGGAGCGGTGGTTTTGTTTGGGCTTGTAAAAACTACGATGGTGATGTACAATCTGATACTGTTGCGCAAGGTTTTGGTTCTTTAGGATTAATGGCTTCTGTATTAGTAACTCCTGATGGAAAAACTGTAGAGGCTGAAGCAGCTCACGGAACGGTAACAAGACACTTTAGACAACACCAACAAGGAAAAGCGACTTCTACTAATCCAATTGCATCTATTTTTGCTTGGACAAGAGGATTGGAACACAGAGGTAAATTAGACGAAAATCAACCATTAATTGATTTCTGTCACGCCTTAGAACAAGTGTGTATCGACACGGTTGAAAGCGGAAAAATGACTAAAGATTTAGCCATGTTAGTTAAACCAGAAGGTTTAACTGCTGCTGATTATTTAACTACCGAAGATTTCTTGGCGGCAATAAAACAAAATTTAGATGCTAAATTAGCATAAATCTATTTTTTTTATACATTACAAAAGACAACCCGAAACGGTTGTCTTTTTTTTATCTTAGCAATACATTAACAATTGTTAAACAAGAATTAACTTCCATTTGTTGAAATTTGCAAATCAAAATCTAAGAAATGATTACTAAGAAAAATATTGTCTTTTTTATTCTTTTATTATCCTCTCTAACTTCTTTCTCCCAAGATAAATTCACGATTAGCGGAACAATTATGGACGCTAACAGCAACGAAACATTGATTGGCGTCAACATAATTATCCCACAGTTAAAAACTGGGGTAACTACAAATGAATATGGGTTTTACTCGCTTACGATTCCAAAAGGTGAGTACACCGTTCAAATAAGTTATTTAGGTTACCAAACGATTGAAGAAAATATAAACGTAAACCAAAACACAAAACACAATTATAATCTTGCAAGCAATGAAACCGTTTTAAAAGAAGTTATAATTACGGATAATAAAACCAAAACCGATATACGGAAGCCGGAGATGAGCGTCAACAAACTCTCTATTTCAGCTATTAAGAAAATGCCAGTCGTACTAGGTGAAGTCGATGTTTTAAAGTCCCTTTTATTACTTCCTGGAGTTACTAATGCTGGTGAAGGCGCTTCCGGATTCAATGTTCGAGGTGGTGGTGCAGATCAGAATTTAATATTACTGGACGAAGCAACTATATTCAATTCGTCTCATGTCTTTGGCTTTTTCTCTGTTTTTAATCCAGATGCCATCAAGGATTTAAAATTATATAAAGGAGGAATTCCTGCTCGTTATGGAGGAAGAGCGTCTTCTGTTTTAGATATTTATCAAAAAGATGGTAGCAGTAAAGGATTTCATGTCAATGGTGGAATCGGATTAATCTCCAGTAGGATTTTGGTCGAAGGACCATTAGTAAAAGACAAAGGTTCCTTCCTTATTGGCGGTAGAAGTTCGTATGCGCATTTATTCTTGAAACTATCCGAAGAACAAAAAAACAACTCTGCTTATTTCTATGATTTGAATACCAAACTGAGTTACAAGCTGAATCCAAATAACAACTTATATTTATCGGGATATTTTGGAAGAGACGTTTTTAGCTTAAACAAAAGTTTTACTAATATTTATGGTAATACAACGGTCAATCTGAGATGGAATCACTTATACTCCGAAAAATTATTTTCGAATTTGTCCCTTATTTACAGCGATTATTATTACGGTTTGGATTTGGACTTTGTTGGTTTCAAATGGGATTCCGGCATCAAGAATTACAATATCAAATACGATTTCAAAAACTATATTTCTGATAAATTCAAATTAAATTATGGTGTAAATGGGATTTATTACGAATTCAATCCTGGAACTATAAAACCATCTGATGCTAATTCCGGGATTAATTTTGATCAATTGGACAAAAAATATGCATTCGAGCCCGCATTATATATCAATGCTGATCATGAAATTTCAGATAAAATATCAATTTCTTATGGGCTTCGTTATAGCCTATTTTATCGTTTAGGACAATCAACCGTAAATATTTATGAAAATGATAATCCGGTAACATTCAATCCGGATTTACAGATTTATCAAAAAGCGACTCCCATTGGAACAAAATTCTATGAGAAGAATAAAGTTATGAAAAGCTTCAATAATCTGGAACCCCGTTTTTCATTTGCCTATCAAATCAATGATGAGCAATCTGTAAAAGCCAGCTACAACAGAATGGTCCAATATTTACAATTAATTTCAAACACCTCATCTCCCACCCCGCTTGATGTTTGGACGCCAAGTGATGCTTTTATAAAACCCCAAATTGCAGATCAGGTGGCTTTGGGTTATTTCAAAAATTTTAAAGACGGAATGTATTCGCTTGAAGTAGAAACGTATTACAAAAAAGTAAAAAATCGACTGGATTATATAGACGGAGCAAATTTGATAGCCAATAAAGCAATTGAACAAGTGATACTTAACGGTCAATTAAGATCCTACGGATTAGAACTGATGCTCCGAAAAAACGAAGGAAAATTTAACGGATGGATTTCCTATACCTTATCCAAATCTGAGCAGCAAACTCCGGGAAGAACACCCGTTGAAACCGGAATCAACAACGGAGCATGGTACAATTCTGTGTATGATAAATTGCACAATATTGCCATTACGAGTTCTTATAAGTTAAATGAAAAATGGTCTTTTGGAGCCAATTTTGCCTTACAAACCGGACAACCCGTAACCTATCCTAACGGACAATATGAATATCTCGGAATAATTGTTCCAAGTTATGGTTTGAGAAACGAAAACCGCCTCCCAGCGTACCACCATCTCGATATTGCAGCAACTTTGACACCAAGAAAAAACATGGACAGAAACTGGAAAGGAGAATGGGTTTTTAGCATTTATAATTTGTACAACCGCAAAAATGCCGCTTCCATCAATTTCCGTCAAAATACAGATACAGGTAATAATGAGGCAGTAAAAACTTCCATATTCGGGATCGTTCCAGCTATAAGTTATAACTTCAAATTTTAAGGCCCTATCCCTCAAATGGAGAATAAAAAACAAAAAATAATGAAAAAAATAACATTTTATCTGATACTATTCATCGCTGTTTTTTCAACAAGTTGCGAAGACGTGATAGACGTAACTTTAGACAATGCTCCATCAAAACTGGTTATTGAAGCAGCAATTAATTGGAAAAAAGGAACTTCTGGAAATCAACAAAGCATAAAACTAACCACCACAACTGGATTTTACAGCACTGAAATTCCAAAAGTTTCTGGAGCAACAGTTACTATAAAAAATAGTGCTAATGTTGTTTTTACATTTTCAGAAATAGCAAATACTGGCCAATATGCTTGCACTACATTTGTTCCAGTTCTCAATGAGACCTACATGCTAACTGTGGTAAGCAAAGGAAATACCTATACCGCTACCGAAACCTTGAAACCTGTTACAGCCATTACTAAAATTGTTCAAAACAATCAAGGTGGTTTAACAGGTAATGAAAAAGAAATTAAAACATTTTATCAAGATCCACCAAGTGAAACTAATTATTATCTATACAAATACGTTTACTCTAATCAGGTAAAATCAAACTTTTATGTCGATCAGGATGAGTTTTTCAACGGAAATGAATTCTTCAGTATCTCGCAAAATGACGACTTAAAAAAAGATGATAAAATTGAGGTTAGTCACTTTGGAATTTCTAAAGCCTATTACAACTACATGAGTGTTTTGGTAAGTATTGCAGGAAATAATGGTGGCGGACCATTTCAATCTCCACCGGCAACCGTACGAGGAAATATCATCAATACCACTGATTCGGCTAATTATCCATTGGGCTATTTTACCCTTAGCGAAGTCGATATCAGAAATTATACGATTGAATAAGTACTAATTCTGAATTTATTTTAGAAGCTTTTCCAGCTTTCCATTACAAGTTCTCTGGTCAAAAAGTTTTTTTCCATTGTTCCAGCAAGAGCTTCCTTTGGTCGCTTTGCAAGAACAGGAAAAAATACTTTTTCCCTGCGTGAACTTTCCATTGCAATCTGGGCTAAAGGACAGTCGGAGTTTCCAGTTTGCATATTTTAACTAACTTTACAGTCTAGCATTTATGCAACTGTTCTCAATCGCCCAAATCTAATACCACAATTCTTAAATCTACAAGCCTCATGTCCTCACATCATATCGTTCGCGACGACCAAGAACCCGCTTTAATAATTGCCAATGGTGCCGCATGCCATCCGGAATTATTAGGACAATTATTAGAATGGTCCCCATTAGTTATTGTATTAGACTCCGCAATAGAAAGGGTAATGGAATTAGACATCAAAGTCGATGTGCTATTGGGAGATTTTGATCGAGGTTTTGATCCAGAGCAGTACCAAACTTCCCAATATCCAATTGAAATTATCCATACACCAGACCAAAACAAAACCGATTTAGAAAAAGCATTTGATTATTTGATAAACCGAAAAATTCCAGCAGTAAATGTAGTTTGGGCAACCGGAAAAAGAGCAGATCATACGATTACAAATCTCACCAACATTGTCCGATACCGGGACTTATTGAAAATTGTAATCATGGACGACCATTCAAAAATATTTTTATTACCCAATAAATTTGAAAAATGGTACACTGCCAATACGCCTATTTCATTAATTCCGGTGGGTCATGTTACAGGAATTCATTCTGAAAATTTATTTTATCCGTTAAAAGATGACAGTTTAACCATTGGTTACAGAACTGGAAGCAGCAACCATGTCACTAAGGATGGCATGGTAACAATAGAACATAAAGCAGGAGATTTATTGATGATGGAATGCATGGATTAACATTTATTGAATCTTCAACAAAGCATTTCTCACAATCTCATAATGACTCCAAGGAATAAAATGATTCGCCTTTTCAATCGTTATGATATCTATTGATTTAGCATTGACAAACTTTTTTTTCATAAAAGCGACATTACTATACGGTACCAAAACATCTTTTGTTCCATGAATAATAGTCACATCACAAGTGATTTTATTCAACTCTGGTTCTAAGGCTACCAAATCCTGTTTCAGCCACCAAAGTTCGTCATTTGAAGGTCGTAATGCTCCTGGAATCAAATACCGCAAAGGCGCTACTTTGATAGCTGTTCTCCATTTCTCCGGTTTCTCCGCTTTTGGGTCTAATGAACCTGCAAGTATAACCAATCTAGAATACCACGATGGATGATCTACAACAAGCTTAGTCACAACAGTTCCACCAACGGAATGTCCCACCAAAATCAGCGGTTTTTTATTATCGATTTTTTTAATGAACTCCGATATCCGTTGAGATTGCACACTTAAATTTTGAGCATCACCAAAATTACTGGATCCAAAACCAGGTCGGTCAATGGCAATCATTCGGTATTTTTTCAACAGTAAAGTATCTTGAAGATATTCTTTGAAGGCATTCCAACTTCCCGGTGAACCGTGAACAAAAAACAAAGTCGGATTTTGCGCATTACCCGTTGCTACATAATGTATTTTATATCCTTCAAAGGCCATTGTTTTATCCTGAAACGCTGTTTTTGAAGTAGCAAAAAATTTTGTAGTTTCCTTATCCGAAAATCGCATCGTCATACACGACTGACACATTACAATATAAAAAAACACTAAACTATAAACTATATATCTCTTTTTGAAATGAAATGTAATGGGCATGAAAGTCATTTTATTTGTATTTTTCATAAAAGTAACCGTTTTTATGTTTCAAAAGAAAAATTACAGAATGATTTATGTTGAATTTCCTCTATTAAATATAGCAAAATTACCTAAACCCTTTTACAAAATACTTATGCTTATCTTTACATCGAAATATAGAAAATGAAACCGAAAACGATTACCGAAAAGACCAATTTACATCCAAGAAATCTAGATAGATTTGGGTACAATTTTGAAGAATTAATCAAAGAAAATCCTGAATTAAAAAACTTTGTTGCCATCAATGAGCATCAAATAGAAACTATTGATTTTAGTAATCCTGATGCTGTTAAGTCGCTTAATAAAGCATTGTTAATACACCATTACGATATCCAAGATTGGGATATTCCTGAAAATTATCTTTGCCCTCCCATCCCGGGAAGAGCAGATTACATCCATTATATTGCTGATTTATTGGCTTCGAGTAACAACGGAATTATACCTGAGGGGGAAACAGTTCAAGGATTAGATATCGGTATTGGTGCCAATTGTATTTATCCGTTAATTGGAAATTCCGCTTACGGCTGGAGTTTTGTAGGTACCGATATTGACGAAAATGCCATTCAAAATTGCAAAAAAATCATCGCAGCGAATCCAAAGTTAATGGATCCAATAAGTTTACAATTGCAAACGGAGTCGCGCTTTATTTTTAAAAACATAATTACTCCTGAAGATAATTTTACGTTCACGATTTGCAATCCTCCTTTCCATGCTTCTCAAGATGAAGCTACAAAAAGTTCGGTGCGAAAAATAAATAATTTAGAGAATACCAAAACCACAACCCGAGGCGGAGCCGAACGGAGCGCAGCTAAACCTGTTTTGAATTTTGGTGGTCACAATGCTGAATTATGGTGTGAAGGTGGAGAATTGGGTTTTGTTACCCAAATGATCTATGAAAGTGCTAAATACCCAATGCAATGTTTGTGGTTCACCACTTTAGTATCGAAACAATCACATTTGTCCAGTCTATACAAAACATTAAATAAAGTAAATGCGGCTACCGTAAAAACAATTGATATGGCTCAAGGCCAAAAAACAAGTAGAATTGTAGCCTGGACTTTTATGAGTGAAGCACAACAGAAGGCTTGGAAGTTTTAAAATAGTAAGTAAACTATTATTGCATATTATCAATTTTGACCCTATTACGAAATCAATAATTATCGTATCGTAAAAAACAAACTTCTAAACTGTCTTTCTTATAAAAAAAGACGCAAATAAAAATAATTTGTGATTTAACAGTTTCAAAGTCAGATAAAAAGAAAATTAACGTTATTTTAGTAGTATTTTAGCACCTACAAACTTAAATAACCAAAAATGAAAAAACTTCTCTTTATTCTGACCTTAATTTTTACAGCAGGAATAACTGCTCAGGAAATTAAAGTTTCGGGTACTGTTACTGATGAATCAAAATCTACTTTACCAGGAACAACTATTATTGTAAAAGACACAAAAAAAGGAACCACAACTGATAGTGATGGTAATTATACGATTAGTGCAAAAGTCGGAGACGTTCTTCAGTTTTCCTACGTTGGCTTAGATACCAAAAGCATTTCCGTTACAGGAAGCACTCTAAATGTTACTTTAATGGGAAGTGGTGAAACACTTCAGGATGTTGTTGTAATTGGTTCTCGTAATCCTACTCGAACTGTAACCGAATCTGCTGTACCAATTGATGTGATTAGCATGAAAGAAATTGCGTCACAAGGACCCCAAGTAAATTTAAATCAAATTTTAAACATGGTTGCGCCATCGTTTACATCCAATACGACAACCGTTGCTGATGGAACGGATCATATCGATCCAGCACAATTAAGAGGTTTAGGACCAGACCAAGTATTGGTTTTGGTAAACGGAAAAAGAAGACACACTTCTTCTTTAGTTAATATCAATGGTTCACCAGGAAGAGGATCTGTGGGAACGGATTTAAATGCAATTCCAGCATTTGCAATTGAAAAAATAGAAGTATTGAGAGATGGTGCATCTGCACAATACGGCTCAGATGCTATTGCGGGTGTTATCAACATTAACGTAAAGAAAAATACCAATAAACTAGACGTAGCACTTTTTACTGGCAGTAATTTTGCTAAAGGCGCAAACGACCATACTGGTGGTCATGATGGAAACAATTATCAGTTAGATCTGAATTATGGAACTGGACTTGGAAAAGAAAAAAGTTTCATTAATGCCACCGGTAGTTTCCAATTAAGAGACGCAACAAGCAGAGCGAAAGATGTAACTGGAAATTTATTTAACGCTTACAATGCAGTTGAACAAAGAGCCGCAGAAGCTGGAACAAATATCAATGCATTGTTTGGAAATATAGGTACGGCAACAAGTCCTACAGCCAATCAAGCTCAAATAATTTCAGCGATTAAAACCTACGCGCCTTCTGTAAATTATTTTACAGCGGCACAACAAACTTCAATTGCCGCTGCAACTTCATTATATGGTCCAACTGGATTACAAACTGTGTTAAACTTTGATGCAACAGCAGGGGAATTAGCGTATAGAAATTTGGAAAGAAAAGATTTCAATATGAAAGTAGGTCAATCTTCATTATCCAGCGCACAATTCTTTTTGAATGCTGCTTATCCTATTAACGACAATCTTGAAATATATGCTTTTGGAGGAACTAGTTATAGAACTGGTGAAGCCGCTGGTTTTTACAGAAAACCAAACCAATCGAGATCATATACCGGATTATATCCAAATGGTTTTTTACCAGAAATTCATTCAACGATAAATGACATTTCTGCTGCGGCGGGATTGAGAGGTAAAATATTTGAAACTTGGAATTTTGACTTAAGTAATACTTTTGGAAAAAACACTTTCGATTATAATATTGAAAATACTGTAAATGCTACTTTAAGAGAAAAGTCAGCTACAAAATTTGATGCTGGTGGATTAGGTTTTTCTCAAAACACAACAAATTTTGACATTAGTAAAAAATTCGATGCATTAAACGTCGCTTTTGGTGCTGAATACAGACATGAAAACTTCAAAATTACTGAAGGAGAACGTGATTCATATAATCTATATGATATTAATGGCGCAGTTGTAACAGGAACAACACCCGCTAATATCAAAGTAACCGACTTTTACGGTTCTGCAAGACCAGGTGGAGCACAAGTGTTTCCAGGTTTTAGACCTGCAAATGCAATTGACAAAGGACGTAATAGTGTAGCCGTTTATGCGGATTTAGAATATGATGTGACGACCAAATGGTTAGTTAACGGAGCAGTTCGTTTCGAAAACTATTCTGATTTTGGGAATACCACGAACTACAAATTAGCTTCTCGTTATAAAGTAACAGACAACATTAATATTCGTGGAGCAGTTTCTACAGGATTTAGAGCGCCATCATTACACCAAATCTATTTCAATTCAACTGCGACGCAATTCGTAGGCGGTGTACCATTTGAAGTTGGTACATTTAGTAATGATTCCCAAGCTGCCAAGTTATTAGGAATTCCTACTTTGAAACAAGAAGAATCACAAAGTGCGAGTATCGGTTTTACAGCTAAAATTCCATCTGCCAATATTACTTTGACTGCTGATGGTTACATTGTGAAAATTAAAGATAGAGTAACTCTTACTGATCAGTTTGCAAGACCAGGAGGAACTCCTGCAGTTGGAACTCCTGCCTATACATTAAATGCCGCATTTGATGCTGCAGGAGCAACTGCCGCAACGTTCTTTGCTAATGCAATTGACACCGAATCTAAAGGTATTGATGTTGTTATTAGCCATAAAGCCAATTTAGGAGAAGGTATATCTTTAAAAACAGATTTATCAGGAACAATTTCAAATACTCGTAAAGTAGGTGACATTCATGCTTCACCAATTCTAGAATCTGCAGGACAAGTAAACAGATATTTTTCTGAATCCAGTAGAGTCTATTTGCAAGAAGCGATACCTAGAGTTAAAGCCAATTTAACAAACTCTCTTTCATATAAAAAATTCGATTTCTTCTTGAGAAATGTATATTTTGGTGAAGTGACTGACCCTAATGTTGCAGATGCTAATGGAGATGGAACGATTAATGCCATTGTAGTAAATAATAAGGCCGTAGAGAATGAACATCCAGTATGGGGTGCGAAAATTATTACTGACTTATCAGTAGGATTCAAAATTACGCCAGCAGCAAAAGTTGTGATAGGTGCAAATAATATTTTTGATATTTATCCTTCCTTAAATTTAGGACCTCAAACAATTGCACAAAGAGCTTCTGGAGTTGATGCAAATGGTGCTGTAATTTACTCGCCTACTACCGCTTCGAATAATTCAATTGATTTATCTAATGCGAATCAGTTTGTATATTCAAGAAATACATCTCAATTTGGTCAAAACGGAAGATTTGTTTTTGCTAGATTAAGTTTCAGTTTCTAAAAAAATATTTATAATTATGAAAAGCCATCAACTGAAAAGTTGGTGGCTTTTTTTTGGCATATACTTTTGATTTAAAAGAATCTAAACTTTGTACCTTTGTAAAACCTAAAGTTTTGAATTAAATAAATGAATTTTCAAGTAGTATCCGATTACCAGCCTAAGGGCGACCAACCACAAGCGATTGAAAAACTAACTCAAGGGATTGTTGATGGCGAAAAGTTCCAAACACTTTTGGGTGTTACTGGTTCTGGGAAGACATTTACAGTAGCGAATGTGATTCAAGAAGTGCAAAGACCCACATTGGTTTTAGCGCACAACAAAACTTTGGCGGCACAATTGTATTCCGAATTCAAGCAATTTTTTCCAAATAATGCAGTGGAATATTTTGTTTCGTACTACGATTATTACCAGCCTGAAGCTTTTATGCCTGTAACCGGCGTTTTCATAGAAAAGGATTTATCCATCAATGAAGAATTGGAAAAAATGCGAATGTCAACCACTGCTTCGTTACTTTCGGGACGTAGAGATATTTTGGTTGTTGCATCGGTTTCGTGTTTGTATGGTATTGGAAATCCTATAGAATTTCAGAAAAACTTAATTCCTGTTGAGAAAGGGCAAATCATTTCCCGAACTAAATTATTACATCAATTGGTACAAAGTTTATATTCGAGAACGGAAGCCGATTTTAATCCCGGAAGTTTTAGAATAAAAGGAGATACCGTAGATGTCTATCCTAGTTATGCTGATGAAGCGTACAGAATCCATTTCTTTGGAGATGAAATCGAAGAAATTGAAAGTTTCGATACAAAGGATTCTAAAGTCCTTGAAAAATTTGACAAACTGACGATTTACCCTGCTAATATGTTTGTGACTTCTCCAGATGTACTGCAAGGCGCGATTTGGGAAATTCAACAGGATTTAGTAAAACAAGTCGATTATTTCAAGGAAATTGGCAAACATTTGGAAGCAAAAAGATTGGAAGAACGTACCAATTTTGATTTGGAAATGATTCGAGAACTCGGATATTGTTCCGGAATTGAAAATTATTCCCGTTACCTCGATGGTCGTTTACCAGGAACAAGACCTTTTTGCTTGCTGGATTATTTCCCTAAAGATTATTTAATGGTAGTGGACGAAAGTCACGTAACACTTTCTCAAGTTAGCGCCATGTACGGCGGAGATCGAAGCCGAAAAGAAAATTTAGTAGAATATGGTTTCCGACTTCCCGCGGCAATGGACAATCGCCCGTTGAAATTTGAGGAATTTGAAGCGATGCAAAACCAAGTGATTTATGTTTCGGCAACACCAGCCGATTATGAATTAGAAAAAACAGATGGCGTTGTTGTAGAGCAAGTGATTCGTCCAACAGGATTATTGGATCCAATCATTGAAATCCGACCAAGTTTAAACCAAATCGATGATTTAATTGAAGAAATTCAGGTTCGAGCAGAAATTGACGAACGTGTTTTGGTGACGACATTAACGAAAAGAATGGCCGAAGAATTGGCTAAATATTTAACAAAAGTTAATATTCGTTGCCGATACATTCACTCTGAAGTCGATACATTGGAACGAATTGAAATTATGCAAGATTTACGAAAAGGAATTTTTGATGTGTTAATTGGTGTGAATTTACTTCGTGAAGGCCTGGATTTACCTGAAGTTTCTTTGGTGGCAATTTTAGATGCGGATAAAGAAGGTTTTTTGAGAAGTCATCGTTCTTTAACTCAAACCATTGGTAGAGCTGCAAGAAATCTAAATGGGAAAGCGATTATGTATGCTGATAAAATCACGAACAGCATGCAAAAAACAATCGATGAAACCAATTACCGAAGAACCAAACAGATCAATTATAATACAGCAAATAATTTGGTTCCGATGGCTTTAAACAAAAAAATCGAAAGTGCTTTCACCAAAAACCCTTTAGCCGATTATGAATTGGGCTACACCTTGAATACTGCCGCTGAGCCTGAAAATTTATACATGTCGAAACCTGAGATTGAAAAAAAAATCAGGGAAAAACGCAAATCAATGGAGAAAGCCGCAAAAGATCTAGACTTTATGCAAGCGGCAAAATTGCGTGATGAGATAAAAAAATTACAAGGTCAATTGACTTAATTTTGTTGTTCTTGAAAAACATTCAATAAAACTTCTGGAGGAATAATAGCATTGGGAGCTTTTTTCATCATTTCAAGTATACGTTTTGTGGAAGATGGGTTTAATCCCATATCGACTGCTATTTGCTGAATAGCAATTTCTTCTTTTTTATGCAAAATCTGATCCACATGCATCAATAAAGCCAAACGATAGAATTGTTGAATCCGTTGAAACTCCGTTTTGATTACTATTTTTGGAAGTTCTTGGTGAAATAAATCATTAAAATCTTCCTTTTCAATATTCAATTCATCTGCTACTAAATATAAAAAGTCATATTCTCTCTTATGCAATTTTCCATCAACAGTAGAAAATGCAATCATTTCTAAAAGCAAACTTACTTTTTCTTCGTTAGTATCCATCCAATTATTTTTTGCTAAAATATCGCTTTTAAATTAAAATACAATAATTAGCATAATGATTAAATATCTTTTATTGATTTACAGATATTAGAGAACAATTGCAGGAAACACAAAAAAAGAGAGAGAATCAATTTTGATTCTCTCTCTCTTTGCTATTTACATTAAATAGGTATTAATCATCGTACCCATCGTTATCGCAATGTCCATTATCTCTTTGTTCATATCTTCTTTGCGCTTCGTACCTTCTTTGCGCTTCATATCTTCTTTGCGCTTCGTATCTTCTTCTATCATAATCTCTTCGATTATTATATTCTCCAGTATTACAGTACACTCTATCATTATCTTGATATTCTCTGTAAACTCTTTGAGGAGCATATCCCCGCTCATAATGACCTGAAACCACTACTGCTGGAAGTCCAACATTTAAACCAAACGATACCTGTGCATTTATAGCACTGGTGGCAAAAAAGGCTATACCTAATAATGCGAGTAACTTTATTTTTTTCATCTTTTCAAAATATTAATTAATAACTGCACTAGCGAAATCCAATAACTGTGCCAGTAAATAATTTTAATATTGGCACGAATTAACGAAATATAAGAAAAATCGAAATAAAAAAAACGCATTACCCCTATTATCAATTGTTTAAAAAAAATAAAAAAAATAGCGTAAAATGAAAATTTAACAAATCAACGAAATTCAAGCACTGAAACGATAGTAATTTGGAAAGTAATTCTAGTGTAAATCGGAGCAATTAATCAAAATATAGTAGCAATTAAAGTAGAGGGCAACAACTGAATCAATTTGGTTTTTTGAACAAGATCATTATTTTAATAAAACATCCTCAATTAAATTTTTATTCAAAATCAAATTATAAAAATAATTACTAATTTTAGCTGAAATATTCCTGCTAAATTAAAATACAAATTATAACTTAATGATTAAACGACTTCCCCTTCTTGTTGCATTGCTTTTTGCACTTACAAATACAATAGCTCAAAAAAGTACCGCCTCAAAACAAGTTTCAAGTTTTACGATATATGCCCCTCAATTACATTCTAACAAAAAAATTTGGGTGTATTTACCAAAAAATTATTCAACTTCTCATAAAAAATATTCGGTTATTTATATGCATGATGCCCAAAATCTTTTTGACGTCAAAACATCTTACTCCGGCGAATGGAATGTTGATGAAAAGCTGGACAGTATCAATGCACAAGTTATCGTCATTGGGATTGAGCATGGAAACGATAAACGTATGGAGGAATTAACTCCCTATAAAAACGAAAAATACGGAGGCGGAAATGCTGACGCTTATTTGGAATTTATGGTCAATACACTAAAACCTCAAGTAGACAAAACCTATAGAACTAAAACAGACAAAAAGCATACTATCATTATGGGAAGTTCCCTTGGAGGCTTAGTTTCCTATTATGCGATCTTAAAATATCCGCAAATATTTGGTAAAGCCGGTGTTTTCTCCCCTTCCTTTTGGTTTTCAAAAGAAATTTATAACTTAACGGAAAAGACAAAAAAAATAAAAACGAAAATCTATTTTCTCTGCGGTGACAACGAAAGTGAGGATATGGTCAATGATCTTAATAAAATGGAGCATTTATTGAATACAAAAAGATGTTACTGCTTGAATTTAAATGAAAAGAAAATTGTAAAAGGAGGACAACATAATGAAAAATTATGGCGTGATGGTTTTGCAAAAGCAATTGTATGGCTTGGCTATTAATATTTTTTATAAGAAAATCCCTTTTGAATAACAACCTTACTTTATGCAGCTGATTTTAAGAGAATTTGAACTTAAATTAAAACATACATTTACCATTTCGAGAAAATCGATTGATGTACAACCCACATTAATCGTTGAATTAAAAAGCGAAGGGTTTTCCGGATATGGAGAAGCAACTTCAAATCCCTATTATAACATTGGAGTTCCAATGATGATTCAAGATTTACTGAAAATCAAAAAACAAATCGAAGTTGTCACCAATGAAACTCCAGAAGAATATTGGGATAAAATGTATCCTTTCCTCAAAGAAAATTTGTTCGCTTTATGCGCATTAGACATCGCATACAATGACTTATATGCCCGCAAAAAAGGAAAAAAACTCTACGAATTATGGAATTATCCCATCGATAAAATTCCTTTGACCGATTTTACAATTGGAATAGATACCATAGAAAAAATGGTTTTAAAAATGGAAGAAATGCCTTGGCCCATTTATAAAATAAAATTGGGAACTCCCGATGATATTGCCATAGTAAAAGAATTACGCAAACATTCTAATTCGGTTTTTCGAGTTGATGCTAACTGTGGTTGGGAAGTAAACGAGACTCTCAATAATGCCATTGAGTTAAAAAAATTAGGAGTAGAATTTATAGAACAACCCTTAAAAGCAGATAATTGGGAAGGTCATGCAACAATTTTTAAAAATTCAGTATTACCAATAATTGCGGATGAAAGCTGCATACTCGAAGAAGATGTAGTCAAATGTCATACTTATTTCCATGGGGTAAATATAAAATTAATGAAATGTGGTGGAATTACCCCAGGGAGAAGGATGATTCAACAGGCGAAGAATTTAGGTTTAAAAACTATGGTAGGCTGCATGACTGAATCTACCGTAGGCATTTCTGCAATTGCGCATTTATTACCGGAATTAGATTATGTTGATATGGATGGCGCTCTGCTTTTGGCCGAAGATATTGCAACTGGCGTAGCAATTATTGACGGTAAAATCATTTATTCTCAAACCAACGGTACTGGAGTTCAGTTAAAGGATTCCATCTCGTTTCATGCATAAAAAATATACGAGTCTAATTGCTTTAAAAACGTACCTTTGTAAAAAATTAAAAAGATGACAAATAACGATATCCTTAAAAAATTACGCGTAGCTCTAATGCTCCGTGATGACCAAATAGTTGAAATATTAGAATTGGTAGATTTTAGAATTACTAAATCGGAATTAGGTGCTTTTTTCCGTGCGGAAGACCATGAGAATTATATGGAATGTGGCGACCAAGTGTTGCGTAACTTCCTAAACGCTCTTGTGATTCACTTGCGTGGAACGAAAGAAAATCCAAAAAATCCAAACGATGTTTTAGCCAAACACAAAGCTCAAATACCTGCTAAAGAAGGATCGAAAGACAGACCTGAATTTAAAGCAACACCAAAAGACGAAGAAAGAGCTAGAGGTGATCAAAAACCAAGTAAATCTGCTGATTTTAAGAAAAAACCTGCCTTTAATTCTAAAGACAAAAAAGCGGCACCGAAAGTACAAGTTGTAGAAAAGGTAAAGTATAGTAACGGAAATAAGAAAAAATCTTAATATTTTGAAAACGGCTTTAATCATAGGAAGTACAGGTTTAATAGGTGCAAGATTATTGAATCTTCTTTTGGAAAGCAGCGACTATGAAAAAGTAGTTACTTTCGTAAAAAGAGATACAGGTATAAAACATCCAAAATTAACGCAACATATTATTGATTTCGACAAACCTGAAAGCTATAAAGAATTAGTTGTTGGTGATGATTTCTTTTGCACCATTGGAACAACCATTAATAAAGCAGGAAGCAAAGAGGCCTTCAGAAAAGTAGATTTCGGATATCCGCGACAATTTGCAACATTTGCAGCGGAAAATAAAGTCAAACAATTTCTTATTATATCCTCTCTTGGCGCCGATGAAACTTCTGGAAATTTTTACCTGAAAACCAAAGGTGAAATTGAAACTTTCCTTAAAAATTGTAATTTTGAAAGTGCTTCTGCACTAAGACCTTCTTTACTTCTGGGAAACCGAAATGAATTTAGATTAGGTGAAAAAATAGGGGCGTTTTTCATGAAAACGTTCTCCGTTTTACTTTTAGGAAATTTAAAAAAATACAAACCTATAGAAAGTAACGATGTTGCAAAAGCATTAGTGAAAATTGCACAAAAAAACAATAAAGGATTCAACATTTATGAATCGGATTTGATTCAAAATACAGCAAATTCTTAAAACAAAAAAAAATCCTGTTCGCCACGGCAAACAGGATTTTTTGTTATAAATAAAGAGCAACTGTAGTGTCTCTTTATTTGCTTATTTAGAAAGAGCTGCTTTTACTTGATCAGCCGCTTCTTGAAATTCAACAGCAGATAAAATTGGCATTCCTGAATTATCAATTAATTCTTTTGCGATAGCTGCATTTGTACCTTGTAAACGAACAATGATCGGTACTTTAATTGCATCACCCATATTTTTATAAGCATCAACAACTCCTTGCGCCACACGGTCACAACGAACGATTCCACCAAAAATATTAATTAAAATTGCTTTTACGTTTGGATCTTTCAATATAATACGGAAAGCAGTTTCAACACGTTTTGCATCAGCAGTTCCACCTACGTCAAGGAAGTTAGCAGGCTCAAAACCAGCATATTTAATTAAATCCATTGTTGCCATCGCTAAACCAGCTCCGTTAACCATACATCCAACTGTACCGTCAAGATCAACGTAATTTAATCCTACTTCTTTAGCTTCAACTTCGATTGGGTTCTCCTCACGAATGTCACGCATATCAGCATATTTTTTTTGTCTGTATAAAGCATTATCATCGATATTTACTTTAGCATCTACAGCCATAATTTTATTGTCAGATGTTTTCAAAACCGGGTTGATTTCAAACATCGATGCATCAGATCCAATATATGCATTGTATAAAGAATCGATAAATTTTACCATTTCTTTGAACGCATTTCCTGAAAGACCTAAATTAAAAGCAATTCTTCTTGCTTGAAAACCTTGCAATCCAACAGAGGGATCAATTTCTTCAGTAAAAATTAAATGTGGCGTATGTTCCGCAACTTCTTCAATATCCATTCCACCTTCAGTAGAATACATAATCATGTTACGACCTGTAGCTCTATTCAATAAAACAGAAACATAAAACTCAGAAGTTTCACTTTCACCAGGATAATAAACATCTTCAGCGATTAAAACTTTGTGTACTTTTTTACCTTCGGCAGAAGTTTGAGGTGTAACTAATTGCATTCCGATGATTTGTTCTGCAATTTCTTCTACTTGTTGTAAGTTTTTTGCCAATTTAACTCCACCACCTTTTCCACGTCCACCTGCATGAACTTGGGCTTTTACAACATACCAACTTGTACCCGTTTCGGTAGTTAATTGTTTAGCAGCAGCAACCGCTTCTACTGGGCTATTAGCAACGATTCCGCGTTGAATGCGAACTCCGTAACTAGCTAAAATCTCTTTTCCTTGATATTCGTGTATGTTCATAATATAGAATTTGTCTGGATTCTGAATTTATTCCAGAATAAAAGTGCCACAAAAATAGCAAAATTAAACAGAACTGTTATTTATTTTTCAATATAATATGCAACATAAATCAGTTTATTCTGTACCAGCCTCACTTTAGATTAGAAAAAAATAAAATTTAAAAATTCTTTACTAATTTGTTATAAAATTTAAAAAGAAATCCGAGGTAGAACATTTCTTTCAAAACTGGGAGCTTCGACTCTTTTTATTTGTTTACTTATTAGCGATTAATCATTTCACAAGTATTTAAACATCGTTTTTGCGATTTATTCAACCCTTTTTTACTATTACTGTAAAAATCGACCCGTTTTGGCATTTACACCTATTATATCCTAGCAAACCTTTAATTTTGTAGAAAAAATATTAAGCATGAAAGTTAAAGAACAAGGCCTTTATTTGCCCGAATTTGAACACGACAACTGTGGCGCAGGATTTATTTGCAATTTAAATGGAATCAAGTCCAATGACATTATACATAAAGCATTAGATATTTTAATAAAATTAGAGCATCGTGGAGCTGTGAGTGCTGATGGTAGAACTGGAGATGGAGCAGGAATTTTATTTGACATCCCTCACGATTTTTTTAAGAAAGTTTGTGATTTTGAATTACCCGAAACTAGACAATATGCAGTAGGAATGGTTTTTATGCCTAAAAGCCAAAACCAAGTTGTTTTTTGCAAAACTACTTTTGAAACTTCGATAAAAGACCAAAATCTAGAAATTCTAGGATGGAGAGATGTTCCTGTAGACGCTACTAATTTAGGACAAATAGCAGCCGAGAAAGAACCAACGGTAAAACAAGTATTCGTTGGCAAAAATGGATTAGATCTTACCGAACAACAATTCAATGCAAAATTGTTTGCAGCAAGAAAAATTGCTGAGCACGCTATTAGAAATTCAAGAATTTCCGAAAGCCACATGTTCTATTTTTCTAGTTTTTCAACAACAACAATAATATACAAAGGTTTGCTGATGCCGGAAGATATCAGTAGATATTATACTGATTTAACCGATGACGATTTGGTAACTAGGCTAGCTTTAGTACACCAACGCTTCTCGACTAATACTTTTCCTTCCTGGGAATTAGCACAACCGTTTAGATACATGTGTCATAACGGTGAAATAAATACACTTCGCGGTAACATAAGTAGAATGCGAGCTCGTGAAGAATTAATGAAAAGTGACGTTTTTGGTGATGATATAAAAAAATTATTTCCTATTATATTAGAAGGCAAATCCGATTCGGCTTCAATGGATATGGTAATCGAATTGTTATTAATGACAGGACGTTCTTTACCGGAAGCAATGATGATGGTTGTACCTGAAGCTTGGGAAAAACACCAAACAATGTCCGAAGATAAAAAAGCATTTTACGAATACAATGCTTGTATCATGGAGCCTTGGGATGGTCCAGCTTCTATTCCGTTTACGGATGGAAATGTTATTGGTGCTTTGTTAGACAGAAACGGTTTACGTCCATCACGATATACACTTACTAAAACTGGCTTTGTTATTATGTCTTCAGAAATTGGCGTTCTCGATATCAAGCCAGAAGATGTGATTAAACATGGTCGATTAGAACCTGGTAAAATGTTTCTAGTAGACATGAACGAAGGAAGAATTATTGAAGATGATGAGATAAAAAATGCTATTGCAACTAAACGTCCCTATAAAAAATGGCTCGATGAAAATTTATTGCAATTAGCTCAAATTCCTTATACTAACAATGCGATTCCAATAGAAAATATCGATTTTGAAACAAGACAGCGTTTATTTGGTTATACCATTGAAGATTTAAAAACTATAATCAACCCAATGGGGACGCAAGGTGCTGAGCCTTTAAGTTCCATGGGAAATGACACTCCATTAGCCGTTTTATCAGATCAACCGCAACTATTATACAACTACTTCAAACAGTTATTTGCACAAGTTACTAATCCGCCATTGGACGGTATTCGCGAAGAAATAATTACTGATATTAGTCTAGCTATTGGTGGTGATTACAACATTTTTGATATTGTTCCAAAACATTGTAAAAAATTAAAAATCCAAAATCCGGTTATTTCAAATGAGGATTTAGATAAAATAAGAAACATCAATCATCCTGATTTCAAATCGGTTACTATTTCAACTTTATACGATATAGAAAAAGGAGTAAACGGCTTAGAACGCGCATTGGAAAGAGCGGTGAAAGCTACTTTCAAAGCAGTTTCAGAGGGCTGCAACATTGTGATTATTTCTGACAGAGGAGTTAGTGAAAAATTGGCACCAATACCAATGTTGTTGGCTTGTTCTTATATTCATCATTCGCTAAACATTCTAAAAGTTCGTTCGAAATTTGGAATCATAATCGAATCTGCAGAACCTCGTGAGCCACACCATTTCGCTTTATTATTTGGATATGGCGCAAGCGCAATTAACCCGTACATGGTGAATGAGATTATTCATAACCAAGTAAATCAAGGTTTTATTACAGGTATAAAAGCAGATTATGCAATTAAAAATTACAATAAAGCAATTGCAAAAGGAATTCTTAAAATCATGAACAAAATTGGCATCTCTACTTTACATTCCTACAGAGCCGCACAGATTTTTGAAATTTTAGGATTAAATAAAACTTTTACTTCTAAATATTTTCCTTACACTCCTTCAAGAATTGAAGGAATTGGATTGAATGAAGTAGAAAAAGAAATCAAAAAAAGATACCAGAAGGCTTTCCCAAATTCAGAAGTAGCTAATTTATTGCCTTTAGAAATTGGAGGAATATACAGATGGAGAAGAACCGGTGAAAAACACATGTTCAACCCAACAACAATTTCTAAATTACAACAAGCTGTTCGATTAAACAGTCCAGAAAGTTATAAAGAATATGCTAATATGGTTAATGACCAAAGCAAAAACCTAATGACTATAAGAGGTTTATTCGAATTTAATAATTTGGATCCAATATCTATTGACGAAGTAGAACCTTGGACAGAAATTGTGAAAAAATTCAAAACTGGCGCAATGTCTTATGGATCAATCAGTCAGGAAGCCCATGAAAACTTAGCAATCGCTATGAATAGAATTGGCGGAAAAAGCAATTCTGGCGAAGGTGGAGAAGATTCTAAACGTTTTCAAAAAGATCTTAATGGCGATTCTAGAAATAGTGCGATTAAGCAAGTGGCTTCGGGAAGATTTGGTGTTTCTATCAATTATTTGACTAATGCCAAGGAGATTCAAATAAAAATGGCTCAAGGTGCAAAACCTGGAGAAGGTGGTCAATTACCCGGTGAAAAAGTAGTGCCATGGATTGCAGAAGTTAGAAATTCAACTCCATATGTTGGATTGATTTCACCACCGCCTCATCACGATATTTATTCTATTGAAGATTTATCTCAATTGATTTTTGATTTAAAAAATGCCAATCGTGAAGCACGTATTAACGTTAAATTAGTTTCTGAAGTTGGTGTTGGAACAATCGCTGCAGGTGTTGCTAAAGCGAAAGCCGATGTGATCTTGATTTCAGGATATGACGGAGGAACAGGTGCAGCGCCATTAACATCCTTACAACATACTGGAATTCCTTGGGAACTTGGATTGGCGGAAGCCCAACAAACCTTAATCTTAAATGATTTAAGAAGCCGTGTCGTTTTAGAATGTGACGGACAATTGAAAACAGGTCGTGATGTAGCCATCGCCGCCTTACTTGGTGCCGAAGAATTTGGTTTCGCAACCGCTCCGCTGGTAGCTTCAGGATGTATTATGATGAGAGCTTGTCACTTGAATACTTGTCCCGTTGGAATTGCAACACAGGATCCTGAATTGAGAAAAAATTTCAAAGGAACACCGGAACACATTATCAACTTCATGTATTTTATTGCCGAAGAGTTAAGAGAAATCATGGCGCAACTAGGGTTTAGAACGCTAAAAGAAATGGTTGGGCAATCTCAGAAATTGAATGTCAACAAAGCCATCAAACATTATAAGGCAAGTGGATTAGATTTATCTACAATTTTATACAAACCGGAAAAAGCAAAAACGGTTCCAAATCATAATACTACAACTCAAGACCATGCCTTAGAACATGTACTTGATTTTGATATTATAAAAGCAGCTATTCCTTCTATTTATAGAAAAGAAAAAACAAGAGTTACTTTTGATATCAAAAACACAGATCGATCTGTTGGCGCTATTTTAAGTAATGAAATTTCAAAAATTTATGGCGCCCAAGGATTACCTGAAGATACGATTTTAGTTGATTTTGAAGGCTCTGCCGGACAAAGTTTTGGTGCTTTTGCAACTAATGGATTATCATTTAAAATTCATGGAAATTGTAATGACTATTTAGGAAAAGGGCTTTCTGGAGGAAAACTGATTATAAAAGTTCCCCCTACCGCTACTTTCAAACCGGAAGAAAACATTATCATAGGCAACGTTGCACTTTATGGTGCGATTACGGGTGAAGCTTATATCAACGGTATGGCGGGCGAACGTTTTTGCGTTAGAAATTCTGGGGCAACAGCAGTTGTTGAAGGAATTGGAGATCATGGATGTGAATATATGACAGGAGGAACTGTAGTCGTTTTAGGAAAAACCGGAAGAAATTTCGCTGCAGGTATGAGTGGAGGTATCGCTTATGTTTTTGATCCAAATAAAAAATTCGACGCAACATTATGTAATATGGAAATGGTCGCATTCGAAACATTAGAAGATGAAGATGTTGCAAAACTAAGACGTTTAATTCGAAATCATTCCTTGTATACCAACAGTCCTTTGGCAAAAAGAATTTTGGAAGATTGGGAAAATCAACAAAAAAACTTTATCAAGGTAATGCCTATTGACTACAAAAAAGCATTGCAACGATTAGCGCAAGAAAAAAAAATTGAAGAACTAATAGCAGAATAGTCATGGGCAAGATAGGTGGATTTATAGAATATAAAAGAACTGACGAAAGTAATATAGTAGCTAAAGAACGGGTATCGAATTATAGTGAATTTACAATTCCTTTAGAAAAAGATAAAATTAAAGAACAAGGTTCCAGATGTATGGATTGTGGCATCCCTTTTTGCCACAGTGCCTGTCCGTTAGGAAATTTAATTCCAGATTTTAATGACATGGTACATCAGGAAGAATGGCAAAGTGCATTAGAGATTTTGCAATCAACAAATAACTTCCCTGAATTTACAGGTCGTTTATGCCCTGCACCATGTGAGAAATCATGTGTTTTAGGAATCATCAGCGAACCGGTAGCAATCGAAAATATCGAAAAAAATATTATCGAAAGAGGTTTTGCCGAAGGATGGATAAAACCACAACCTCCAAAAATAAGAACTGGTAAATCGGTAGCTGTGATAGGCTCTGGCCCTGCTGGTTTAGCAGCTGCACAGCAATTAAATCGCGCTGGACATACTGTAACCGTTTTTGAACGAGATAATGCAATTGGTGGATTATTACGTTACGGAATTCCAAATTTCAAATTAGAAAAAGGAATTATCGACAGACGTGTTAAAGTACTGGAAGCAGAAGGAATTACTTTTAAAACCAATGTAAACGTTGGTGTGAATTACAGTATAGACCAATTGAATGCTTTTGACTCAATCGTATTATGTGGAGGAGCAACTGAAAGAAGAAGTTTACCAACAAAAGGGATTGAAAGCAAAGGTGTTGTTCAAGCGATGACTTTTTTGACACAACAAACTAAAGTATTGTACGGTGAAGCAATTCCAGATCAAATAAAGGCAACTGGCAAGAATGTTATCGTTATTGGTGGTGGAGATACCGGTTCTGACTGTGTAGGAACATCAAATAGACATGGAGCAATATCGGTCACAAATTTTGAGATTTTACCAAAACCACCAGTTGGAAGAAGTGAAACTACTCCTTGGCCATTTTGGCCGCTACAATTAAAAACATCATCTTCACACGAAGAAGGTTGCAATAGAAATTGGTTAATCAATACCAAAGAATTCATATCTAATGAAAGCGGCCAATTAACAGGATTAAAAACTGTTGAAGTAGCTTGGAAAATGACACCTGGTCAAAGACCAGAATTGATTGAAAAGGAAGGTTCAGAGAAAATTTGGCCTTGCGATTTAGCGTTACTGGCACTAGGATTTACGGGTCCTGAAAAGACATTAAGCGATCAATTGGGATTAGAAGTTGACTTTAGAAGTAATTACAAAGCAACAAATTATCAAACAAATGTACCGCATATTTTTACAGCTGGAGATATGAGAAGAGGTCAATCTTTAATTGTTTGGGCTATTTCTGAAGGTCGTGAGGCAGCAAGAGAAGTTGACAATTATTTGATGGGTTTCACCAATTTACCAACAAAAGGAACCGGGGATTTACCCAATTTATAGTAGTATTCCATTTAAAATAATTAAAATTCAGCTTTTACAACAAAAGATTAAAAAAACAAAAAAACACAATAAATGTTTGTTTCCAAACATTTTGTTACAATTTGTTATAATCTTCGTTTTTATTTGTTTGTATTAGTAAAGATAATAAATTTGCAAAAAAATAATAACAATGCAATCAAAAGACTTAGTACAATTAGCGGAACAATTCGGAAGCCCATTATATGTTTATGATGCCGAAAAAATACAATCTCAGTACAACAGATTATCAAAAGCTTTTTCTAAGGTAAATAAGTTGCGCATTAATTATGCGATGAAAGCACTGTCAAATGTTGCTATACTTCAATTGCTTAAAGAAATGGGATCTGGACTGGATACCGTATCTATCCAAGAAGTAATGTTAGGACTTCATGCAGGTTACGAGCCCGAAAAAATATTTTATACCCCAAACGGAGTTTCTTTAGAAGAAATCGAAGAAGTTAACGCCATGGGAGTTCAAATAAATATCGATAATTTGTCAATATTAGAACAATTTGGAACAAAATATCCAAACGTTCCAGTTTGCATCCGAATAAATCCTCATGTGATGGCTGGAGGAAATGCAAATATTTCGGTAGGTCATATCGATAGTAAATTTGGTATTTCAGTTCATCAATTACCACATTTAGTTCGTATTGTCGAAAACACGAAAATGAATATCGTAGGAATACATATGCATACGGGTTCAGATATTCTTGATATTGAAGTCTTTTTATATGCCGCTGAAATCTTATTTGATGCTGCTAAAAATTTCAAAAATCTTGAGTTTTTAGATTTTGGAAGCGGATTTAAAGTACCATACAAAAAAGATGATATTGAAACTGATATTGAAGAATTAGGAAAAAAATTGTCTAAAAGATTCAACGCTTTTTGTGTTGAATACGGTAAAGAATTAACACTAATATTTGAGCCAGGTAAATTTTTAGTAAGTGAAGCTGGATTCTTTTTAGCAAAAGTAAATGTTGTGAAACAAACTACATCAACAGTTTTCGCAGGTATTGACAGTGGTTTTAATCATTTAATAAGACCAATGTTTTACGGTTCACAACATCATATTGAAAACATTTCTCATCCAAAAGGAAAGGAACGTTTCTACTCAGTTGTAGGCTACATTTGCGAAACAGATACTTTCGCAAATAACAGAAGGATTTCAGAAATAAAAGAAGGAGATATTTTATGTTTTAGAAATGCTGGAGCCTATTGTTTCTCCATGGCTTCGAATTACAATTCAAGATACAAACCCGCAGAAGTATTGTGGATGAACGGAGAAGGGCATTTAATCAGAGCACATGAAACCTTTGAAGATTTGTTAAAAAATCAGATTCCGCTACCACTTTCCGTAACCACAGTATAAAAATAAAAAATCCCATTTGACAAAGCAAATGGGATTTTTCATAATTAGGAAAATACTATTTATTTATTTTTTAATACCGTTTCCAAAACTTCCGACTCTGTTCCGTTAGGAAATGGAATTTTCAACATTTGCGAAAGTGTAGGCGCAATTTGAGTAATGTATTTTTTAGCATGCAATTCTCCTTTTGGAACTTGCCATCCGTAAAAAAGCAATGGTACATGAGTATCATAACTGTTAGGTGAACCATGTGTAGTTCCTGTAGCTTGATATTCCATATATCCCGCTTTATCAAGTATAACTATATCACCATTTTGTTTTGGATCATATCCTTTTGAAATAAAACTCAAAAAGTAATCATTTCCAGAAGAAGCCAAAATTTCTTCCTCGGTATATACTCTTTTAACTTGCTCCTGGGTCATCAAAAAGTCTTTAAAACTTTGTTTCACTTTTGCCAATTCTAAGCCTCTTTGTTTTATAATTTCTTTATTAAAAAAAAGATTAAAGTTAGAATAATCCAGTACTAAATCGACACCAAACGTATATATTGAATATTTTTTCAACGATTCAATAACATCTTTTGACGGAATATTTTTTACATTGTATTTATTATCTTTTAAATAATTTGGATTTTCAGCTCCAGCATGATCGGCAGTTAAAAAAAGTAAATATTTATCCTTTCCAACGGTTTTGTCTAAATAGTTTAAAAAGATAGCCAAAGTTTGATCTAAACGCAAGTAAGTATCCTGTAACTCCATAGAACGCGGTCCAAAAGTATGCCCTACATAATCAGTGGAAGAAAAACTAACGGTTAGAAAATCCGTAAAATCATCTTTCCCTAGCTCTTCTTTTTCTATTGCTTTCATCGCTAAATCTGCTAAAATATCATTCCCAAAAGGTGTAGTACGTAAAATATCTGCGCCTTTTTCTTTATATATCTTACTCAAATCATATGGAAAAACGGGTGCGTTAGCTTTATCTAATTTCCCTTCATATGGATTATCATCAGGAAGACTTTCATTATAAGTAGCTTTAGGCTTTAATAAATCCCAACCTTTATTAATGTAATTCATATATCGTTTTTCTAGGTTGAATTCTGTTACCCAATCAGGTAATATTGAACCATAAAAGGTACTTGAGATAAAAGATCCTGTTTTACTATACCAAA